>DAOSZO010000050.1:0-6250 GCA_035382085.1 Smithella sp. | reverse complement strand
GGAGGGTTATCGCATTGTTGTCACCTGGCATGCTGCCGAAAGAAAATTCATAGCCTTCCACCGTGCCTCCGGTGCCGGAGGCGAAGGGATGATCCAGATCGAAGCCGAGATTTGCGGAACAATAGGCCGCCTCAAAATCGCCGTCGGGAGCAGCGGCATAACCTCCTTCAAGCGATAGATGGATGTCGGGGTTGATGTTGTACGTCGCATAGACGCCCAGCTTGCCGATGAAGCCGCCGCCGACCGACACGCCGCCGCCGCCGGACATGCCCGCCGCCGCCCGGGCGCCGATCGCAACCCTGTCGCCAAATACAGGTGTCTCAACGCCCAGCGTGCCCAAATATTCGGCATACCCGTCGGCGTCGCCGGAAAAAGCGCCGGCGCCTTCAACACCGAAATAAAGCCAGGGCGTCGCGAATCTTTCATAACGAACGCCGACAAAACCCATGGTGTCATCCGAAGATTGAACGCCGGATTTAGGGAAATAGCTGCCCAAAACCGCCATCAGGCGGTCTCCGCCCAGTCCCTGGCGGCTTCTGACCATGACGCGACGTCCGATATTGTCGGGTTTGAAATATCTAAAATCCGTGTCGAACGCGACGGTCAGACCGATTTGATTGCTGTGCACGTCACCCCCGTCCGGAAAACTGACATGGGATGCCGTCACTCCGGCCTTGAATATTCCAAAGTCCCAGACCAGATCCGCGTGCGGACGCAGCATTAATCCTCCGCCCCACAGGGAGGACGCGCCGCCGCCGCCACCGCCGCCGCCGACATAAATTCCGGTCTGCAATTCGATTTTGGAAAACAGCGGATAATGCCAGGCGAGTTCCCCTCCCAGGGTAAAGAATCCGCCTTGTTCCCCTGTCACGGCTCCGTAAATCGCGGGGCCGAAATAAAATCCATGACCGATCTCGACCAGATAGGTCGTTCCGATGGTACCCATATTCTTGGCGGTGGGCAGATTGATGCTTTCGAATCCTGCTTTGACGACAGCGTGCCGGCTGACCGTTCCATCGCCTTCGGCATCCGGTGCCATGTAGACTTCCGCCCGAACGGAAGATGATCCTGAAAAACCGGCGCTCCAGACAACGGCAACCGCCAGACAAATGACAAACAAAATTCTTCTGGATGGTACGCAGATCATGTCGCTTCTCTCACTCCAGGGATAACGAACCACAAAACCTTTGTTTTCTCTGGCATGATCGCCATTTTTTGGTGATGCAAAGATTTTAGTCTTCATAGTGCAGCTTATTCTTTTTTTCAAGTTCAAATCATCAGCTGTTTGCTTGTTTTTTGAAGAAGCGTGTTTCAATTTCTTGAACCCGGTTGATTTCTTTCGATCAATCGGGCCGTCCGAATTCCGATTATTCTTTGTTGACATATCTTTTTGTTCTTCCTATACTTTCAACCGCCTCAAAAAATACCAGAACGAAGGAGCCGATATGACCACACCACTTGTTATCGCCATGTCGCAGGGCAAGGAAATTGTGCTCCTGCCCCAGATGGCCAACCGACACGGATTGATTACCGGCGCGACGGGAACCGGAAAAACCGTCACGCTGCAAAAAATGGCCGAATCCTTTGCCTCCATCGGTGTTCCGGTGTTCATGGCCGACGTGAAGGGGGACCTCTCCGGCATAGCCGCGGCGGGCGTTGCATCGGAAAAACTGCTCAAACGCCTGGAAGGCATCGGCATCAAGGAATTCACGCCGCGCGCCAACACGACGGTTTTCTGGGATGTTTTCGGCAAATCCGGCCATCCGGTGCGGGCAACCATATCCGACATGGGGCCTCTGCTTCTGGCGCGTCTGCTGAACCTCAATGAAACGCAATCAGGCGTTTTACAGATTGTTTTCAAGATAGCGGATGACAACGGCTTGCTCCTGCTGGATTTGAAAGACCTGCGGTCCATGATTCAATTTGTGGGAGATAACGCCAAAAAGTTTACGACTGAATACGGGAACATTTCCGCCGCGTCCATCGGCGCGATTCAGCGGGGATTGCTGACACTCGAGGAGCAGGGCGGCGACAGATTTTTCGGCGAACCGATGCTGGATATCGCGGACTTGATACAAACAGACGGTGAAGGCCGCGGCGTGATGAACGTGTTGGCCGCCGATCAGCTCTATAACAATCCCAAATTGTATTCCACTTTTCTGCTCTGGATGCTGGCGGAACTTTTCGAACAATTGCCGGAAATAGGCGATCCGGAAAAACCGAAGCTGGTTTTCTTCTTCGACGAGGCGCATCTGTTGTTCAACGACGCTCCCAAAGCGCTACTGGAAAAAATCGAGCAGGTCGTGCGCCTGATTCGTTCGAAGGGGGTGGGGGTTTATTTCGTGACGCAGAACCCGCTGGACATTCCGGATACGGTTCTGGCCCAGCTGGGCAACCGCGTTCAGCACGCGCTGCGCGCCTTCACGCCGCGGGACGAACAGGCCGTGAAGACGGCGGCATCCACGATGCGGCAAAATCCAGCCTTTGACGCCATGAAAGCGATCACCGAACTGGGCGTAGGCGAAGCGCTGATTTCTTTTCTTGACGAAAAAGGGCGTCCCTCGATGGTGGAACGCGCTTTTGTGATTGCTCCCGGATCCCGGATAGGTCCGCTGACCGACGAAGAGCGCGCCGCGGTCATCAGGTCCTCCACCATTTACGGCCATTACGAAAAAACGCTGGACCGCGAATCGGCTTATGAAAAATTGCGCAGCGGCGTGTCGGATGCTCAGGAGACTCAGCCCGCGACAAAAGGCGCTGTTGCGGATGCACCGGCCAAGGACGAGGGAGGCCTGCTGGGCGGCATCGGCGGCGGTTTGGGTAAAATTATTTTCGGCAGCACCGGTCCGCGCGGAGGACAAAGAGAAGGCATGGTTCAGGCGGCGGCCAAGAGCGTCGCTCGGAGCATCGGTTCGACCGTCGGGCGTGAAATTATCCGCGGCGTGCTGGGTTCCATTCTGGGCGGCCGGTCCCGTCGCTAACCCTCAGGCCCCTTTTTCCGGAGTTCTTTAATGTCTTTGGAAATCGAGCGGAAATTTCTTGTCAAGGGAAACGATTGGAAAACAGACAACGGCGAGCGCTATGTTCAGGGCTACCTGAATCTCGACAAAGAAAGAACCGTTCGCGTGAGAATTGTCGGCAAGCATGCCTTTCTCTGCGTCAAGGGAGCGACGCGGAATGCGACGCGCAGGGAATTCGAATACAAGATTCCTCTGGCCGATGCCAAAGCCTTGTTGAAACTGTGCGAAGGTTCCCTCATTGAAAAAAGGAGGCACACGGTTTATTGCAACGGCAGGCGATGGGAGGTTGATGAGTTTATGGGGAAAAATCTGGGTCTGGTCGTTGCCGAAATTGAACTGGACGCCGAAGACGAGGCGTTTGACAAACCATCCTGGGTGGGCACTGAAGTCACCGATGATCCGCGTTATTTTAATTCGAATCTTGCGGTCCGTCCTTTTTCCGCGTGGCAAAACGAAAGTGAACGCCAGGGGGCTCGTTGATGGAAACGCGCAGGGATTTCATTAAAAAAACAGCCGTCGCCGGAGCCGCCTTATGCCTTCCCGTGGCCTGGGGACGGCAAAGCGCGGCCGCGTACCCTGACTTCAAAACACGCGATCCGAAAAAAATTCTCATTCTGTGGTACAGCCAAACGGGCCATACCCAAAGATACGCGCGATTGATCGGCTGCGTCCTCAAGGCAAAGAATCTTGCCGTCGATGTGCGCGAATTACAGGAGACGGATCCGAAGATTCTGCCGTTGTACGACCTGATTTTTATCGGCTCGCCTGTTTTTTATTATGACGCGCCTTCAAACGTCGTCGAATGGCTGGAAAAAATTCCGGCCGTCACGGGCACGCCTGCGGCGGCTTTTGTTTCTTTCGGCGGCCCGGAGGGCAACCAGCGCAACGCGTCCTGCCATCTGTTGAAAATTCTGGTGGACAAAGGCGCCCTGCCGGTGGCGCGGGATTCTTTCCGCAACATTCCGACCTATCCCACGCCGAATTGGGCCAGCGCCAATCAAAAATCGGGAGAGCATTTGCCCAATGCCGCGACGTATGATCAGGTGCGCCGCTTTGCCTCCAGTACCCTGGAGAGAATTTTCCGGGGCGAAACGATTTCGATCGAATATGAATTCGCCTTGCGGGAGCCGCTTCGTCATCTGCCACTGGTCTGGATGAACAAAAGAATGATTACCAGGCATACCGTGGATGCCTCCGCCTGTATCGGCTGCGGGACCTGCGTGAGAAAATGCCCGACCAAAGCCATTGATCCCTTCAAACAAAGTGTCGACCGCGAGCGGTGCCTCGCCTGTTTCGGCTGTTTGAATAATTGCCCGGAGGGAGCGGTCGTGATGGAATACGGCGGCAAACGGCTCTTTGGTTTCTTCGAGTATCTCAAGCGCAGGAACATTACCATTCTGGAGCCGGAAGAATTCAAAAAATGCACCTAACAGCAGAAAATTTTCCCGGAGCCGCCGGGGAGACGAGCGGATGAAAAATCTCAACGGGAGACTGCGCAACAGGAAAAGCCAGGGAGGCAGATGAAACAAACCGTCAAAGCGGCGGCGATTCAACTGGCCGTGAAAATAGGCGACGCAAGCGCCAATATCGATGCCTGCGAGCGGCTCGCGCGACAGGCCGTGCGGGAAGGCGCGGTATGGATTGCTCTGCCGGAATTTTTCACCACCGGCGTCAGCTGGAATCCAAAAATAGCCGACGCCATTCAAGGCATGGACGGACCGGCGGCGAATTTTCTGCGTGATTTTTCCGCGAAGCACCAGCTGGTTATGGGAGGTTCCTTCCTTTGTCGTCTGTCCGACGGCCGCGTGCGCAACCGCTACCTGTGTTACGCCGCCGGCACGCTTGTCGGCCGGCACGACAAGGATCTGCCCACCATGTGGGAAAATTACTTCTATGAAGGCGGCGAGCCGGATGACAGCGGCATTCTCGGAACGTACGAAAACATCCGCATCGGCGCGGCCGTCTGCTGGGAATTCATGCGCACGATGACCGCGCGCCGGCTGCGCGGCCAGGTGGATGTGGTCATGGGCGGTTCATGCTGGTGGAGCATTCCCACCAATTTTCCGAAGTTCGTCCAGCGCCTCTGGGAGCCGGCCAACCAACTCAACGCGATCGCCGCCGTGCAGGACACGGCGCGTCTCATCGGCGCGCCGGTGATCCATGCCTCGCACTGCGGCATGGTGGAATGTCCGATGCCCGGCCTGCCGATTCCATATAAAGGATACTTCGAAGGCAACGCCGCGATCGTGGACGCAAACGGCAACGTGCTGGCGCGGCGTCATTTTGATCAGGGAGAAGGAATAGTCTGCGCCGACATCCAACCGGGCGCCCGCGAGGTTGCCGAACCTGTTCCCGGCGGTTTCTGGCTGCGCAGCAGGGGTCCTCTTCCCGTTTTCGCGTGGCATCATCAGCGCTGGCTGGGGCGGCGCTGGTATAAGCGGCATGTCAGAAAATTGCAGCGCCCAATTTGCAAAAGGCAGGAGAGAGGAGAGATAACATCATGAAACAGTTTGTTTTGACGCCTGCGGCGGGAAAACGTCTTATCGGGAAGGCTCTGGCAAGACATGAAGCCGTCCGCAAGGCGCTGAAGAGCAAAACCGTCGTCATCATTGCGGGAACCACCAACGGCTACGCGGCGGAAGAAATTCTGACCCAAATCGGCCAGGCGAAGGATTTCAGACGGGATCATTTTTACCGCGGAATCATTCTGCCGCCTCATCGTCCGATGACGCCCACCGGCAGAAGCGCCGACACAAGCCGGTTTCCGGGAGACGTGGTCATCTCCAAAGGAATCTACCGAAGCGGCAAGACCATTTTCGATGTCGTCAATGACCTGGCCGAGGGCGATGTGATCCTCAAGGGAGCCAACGCGGTTGACTTGTCCCGGCGGCGGGCCGCCGTTCTCATCGGAGACCCGAAGGCCGGAACGATCGGCGCTTCCCTTCTCGCCGTTGCGGGCCGGCGGGTCAGGCTCATTGTTCCGGTCGGCCTGGAAAAACGCGTTTGCGAAAACCTCGATGAACTGGCCGCGAAAATGAACGCGCCGGGCGCGCGGGGACCGCGTCTTTTGCCCGTGCCCGGAGAAATCTTTACGGAGCTGGACGCCATCCGACTGCTCACCGGCGCGGAGGCCTCGCTGGTAGCGGCAGGCGGCGTCAGCGGCGCGGAGGGCAGCGTCTGGCTGGCGGTTTGCGGAACGCGGTCGCAGGAAAAAAATGCGGAAGCGCTTA
>DAOSZO010000049.1:0-18468 GCA_035382085.1 Smithella sp. | reverse complement strand
TTTCCGGCCAGGAACCCCTGGCGGTCGCGGGAGCGACGATTCTTCCCCAGCATCTCTGGATCTTCGGCGTGACGATTCTCATCATCCTTGCCAGCCGGCTGTTCTTCAATCACACCATCATGGGCAAGGCGATGCGCGCCTGTTCCTACAATCCGCAGGCGGCGGGACTGGTGGGGATCAGCGTCAAAAACATGGTGATGCTTTCCTTTATGGTCAGCGCGGCGATCGGGTCGCTCGCGGGCATCATCATCGCGCCGCTGACGATGACCTCCTACGACGTGGGCATCATGCTCGGGTTGAAGGGCTTTTGCGCGGTGATTATCGGCGGCATGAGCAGCGGCCTGGGGACAGTGATGGGCGGTCTGTTGCTGGGGCTTCTGGAATCGCTGGGCGCCGGCTTCATTTCCGCAAGCTACAAGGACGCCATTGCTTTCATCATTCTGCTTTTGATTCTTTTTATCCGGCCCGAGGGCCTGTTCGCCAGGAAGGAATCGGAGAGGTTTTAATCCGGGAAGGGGTGTCCTCATGCCGTTGACTTATTTGATTAGGAATTGCCGATGACGGGAAGAAAGCAACAGATGATCCTTTTCATGCTTTTTGCGGCTGGGATACTGGCGGCGCCTTTTTTTCTGAAGGGCAGTTATTTGCTGACCGTGATGGTTTTCGTGGGCATCAACACGATGCTAGCCGTTGCGCTCAACCTGCTTCTGGGATACGCGGGGCAGATTTCCCTGGGGCACGCGGCTTTCTTCGGGATGGGCGCCTACATTTCCGGCATCATCACGTCCCGGTTTCCCGTGGATCCGTTCGGAGTCATGCTGCTGGCCGCCGTGCTGGCCGGGGCGCTGGCGTTTGTCATCGGCTTTCCCATCCTGAAACTCAAGGGCCATTACCTGGCCATGGCCACGCTGGGGTTCGGCATCATTATGTACATTATTTTCAACGAGACGGTGGCCTACACGGGGGGGCCGTCGGGTTTGCCGGGCATTCCCAGTCTCCGCATCGGGGTGCTGGTGTTTGACAATGACCTGCGCAACTATTATCTGGTCTGGATGTTCACGCTGGTTGTGATGCTTCTGGCGATCAATCTCGTCCAGTCGAGAATCGGACGCGCCCTGCGCGCGATTCACGATTCGGAGGTCGCTGCGCGGGTCATGGGGGTGAACGCGCGGATTCTGAAGGTTCAGATTTTTTCGCTTTCCGCCGTGATTTCCGCGGTGGCGGGAAGCCTCTACGCCCACGTGATGACGTTCATCGCGCCGGCGTCTTTCGGCTTTAATTTTTCCGTGGAGCTTCTGACCATGATTGTCGTCGGCGGTCTGGGAAGCATCTACGGGTCGTTTCTGGGCGCGGCCATTTTGACGACGCTGCCGGAGTTTCTGCGCGTCTTTCAGGACTGGGATATCATCGTCTATGGACTGATGCTGATTCTGATGACGATGTTCATGCCCGGCGGGCTGATCAGCGGCATGGAGGCGGGGCTCCGCCATGTCATGGCCAAAATCTTCAAGGGGGACGGCGGGCATGCTCAGGCTTGATGCCATCACCAAAAATTTCGGCGGTCTGACGGCGCTGGATCAGGTGTCGTTTGCCGTCGCCGATGGCTCGATCACCGGCGTCATCGGCCCCAACGGCGCGGGCAAAACCACGCTCTTTAATATTGTGACGGGTCTTTACACGCTGTCGTCGGGCAGGGTTTTTCTGGGAGAGAAAAACATCTCCTTTTGCAGGACGGAAGAACTGGCCGGCCTGGGGTTGGTGCGGACTTTCCAGAACATCGAACTTTTCGGAAGGATGACCGTTCTGGAAAACGTCATGGTGGGGATGCACAACGGGACACGCAGCGGAATCCTGTCCTGCGCGTTGAAACTGCCCGGACACCGGCGGGAGGAAAAATATATCCGCGAAAAAAGCATGGAATGGCTGCGATTCACCCGCCTGGAAGATCTTGCCCATGTGGCCGCGGAAAATCTTCCCTTCGGCAAGGGAAGACTGCTGGAAATCGCGCGGGCGCTGGCCGCCCGGCCGAAAATCATTCTGATGGACGAACCGGCCGCCGGACTCAACAGCCGCGAGACGCTGGAGCTGGCGTCGCTGATTTCGAAAATCAGGGAATCCGGCATAACCGTCGTGCTGGTGGAGCACGACATGGATCTGGTGATGGATATCTGCGAGCACATCGTCGTGCTGAATCTGGGGAAAAAGCTGGCTGAAGGAAAGGCCGTTGAAATTCAGGGGAATCCGGAAGTCATCGCGGCGTACCTGGGAACGGATTGACGGCGGGTGAGCCTTCCGGAAAAGACAATTATGCTCAGGATAAAAAACATCAATACCTTCTACGGCAAGGCGCAGGCGCTTAAAAACGTTTCCCTGCATCTGACGGAAGGTGAAATCGTGACGCTTCTGGGCGCCAACGGCGCGGGCAAGACGACGCTTTTGAATTCGCTCTCCGGCGTGGTGCCTCCCCGCAGCGGCGAGATTCTTTTCAAGGATGTTCCCATTCACGCCCTTTTGCCGCATCAGATCGTCCGCCTGGGCATTTCGCAGGTCGCGGAAGGCCGGCAGGTTTTCAAGCCGTTTTCCGTGGATGACAACCTGGAGCTGGGCGCGTATTTGAGTCAGAAATTCCTGGGCGGCAGGGAGAAGATCCGGCGGAAGAAGGCATGGGTCTATGATCTGTTCCCGCAGCTTCACGACCGGAAAAACCAGCTGGCCGGAACGTTGTCCGGCGGCGAACAGCAGATGCTGGCCATCGGCCGCGCCTTGATGGCCGAACCGAAACTGCTTTTGCTGGACGAGCCTTCCATGGGGCTCGCGCCGATGATTGTCCAGGAAATCTTCCGCGTCATCGCCGGTTTGTCCCGGGAGAACAAAACCACCATTCTTCTGGTGGAACAAAACGCCAGGGCGGCGCTGAAGCTGGCCCACCGCGGCTACGTCCTGGAAAACGGCCGGATGATTCTGGAGGGCACCGCCGCGGAGTTGCTGGAAAATAAAGACGTGCAGAGAGCCTATCTCGGCAAGGACAAAAAGGAGATATGGGAAAGATGATTTTTCGGAAAAAACCGGCTTTCAATGATTTCCGCAGACGGGAGGTCTTTTTATGAACATCTGGGATGCAACGCATGAGTGCATGTCGCGCGATGAGCTGGAGCAGCTGCAGCTCGAGAGACTGCAGGCTGTCGTCAACAGGGCTTATAAAAACGTCAAGCACTACCGAAAAGTGTTCAACGAGCAGGGTATTGTGGCCGAGGATATCCGATTGCTGGCCGATTTGACCCGGCTGCCCTTCACCACGAAGGAAGACCTGCAGCGCAACTATCCCTACGGCATGTTCGCCGTTCCCCTGAGGGAGGTGGTGCGCATTCACTCCTCCTCCGGCACGACCAGCAAGCCGATTGTGGTGGGCTATACGAAAAACGACATTAAGAACTGGGCGAATCTGGCGGCGCGCTTCATGACCGCCGCGGGCGTGACGCATGATGATGTCATCCAGATCACGTTCCGCTATGGCCTTTTCACCGGTGCCTTCGGCATTCACTACGGCGCCGAAGCCATCGGCGCGTCGGTCATTCCCATGGGTACCGGCAACACCGACAAACAGATTATGATCATGCAGGATTACAAAACCACGGTGCTGGTGAGCACCTCCAGTTACGCTCTGGCGCTGGCCGAGCGCATGGAGGAGATCGGAGTCGACCCCCAATCGCTTTCCCTGAAAATTGGACTTTTCGGCGGCGAACCCTGGTCGGAAAAAATGCGCGAGGAGATCGAGTCAAGACTCTTCCTCAAAGCAACGGACAATTATGGCGTATCCGAGGTCTTGGGCCCCGGCGTGGCCGGAGAATGTTCTTTCCGGAGGGGCCTGCACCTTTACGAAGACGCCTTTTTACCGGAAATCGTTGATCCGGGAACGGGTAAAACGCTGCCGCCCGGTGCCGAAGGGGAGCTGGTTTTGACAACGCTTATCCGGGAGGCGAATCCCGTCATCCGCTACCGCACCGGCGATATTACCCGCTTGAATTATGCGCCGTGTGAATGCGGCCGGACGCTGGCGCGCATGGAAAGAGTCACCCGGCGCTGCGATGATCTGCTCATCATCCGGGGGGTCAGTGTTTACCCCGCGCAGATTGAAGAAGCCCTCTTCACCGCGGCGGGCGGGGAGATTCCCTATCAGATCGTGGTGGACAGAAAAGGCGCGATGGATTCGTTGGAGGTGGTCATGGAAGTGACAGACAGAATATTTTTCACCGATTTGCAGAAGCAGAAATCTTTTCTGGAAACAATTCAAAAACGGATAACATCGGTGACGGGCATCCACGTCGGGGTGCGGCTGGTGGAAGCCCAGAGCCTCCCGCGTCCGCAGGGGAAGATTCAGAAGGTTTTGGATCGGCGAAACATTTAGGCGTCGCGCCGGGGTCGGAAGCGGATTAATGATGTTTCCTTCTTTTGAGAAACTCCAGAATCCTATCGTGATAATAATAGGCCGCGATAAACGTCGCCACGCCCAAAATGAAAATGGCCAGCAGGGCGATATACTGGCCGTTTCGGGCGACATTGCCGGTAACGGAAAGCATGATCGTGCCGAAGACCCGTCCCGCCGTGGAAATCACAATGAAGGTTCCCGTGGGAATGCGGCTGACGCCCATGATGTAGCATAGATAGTCCTTGGGAAATCCGGGAATCAGAAAAAGCAGAAAAGAAATCAGCAAGCCCCGGTGTTCCATGAAGTGGTCGAATTTCTCGAAGACTTCTTTTTTGACCATGGTTTCAACCAGCGGCTCGCCGAAAAATCTCGCCAGCATGAAGGCGATCCAGGAACCCACCGTCAGTCCGATGGTGGAATAAAGAGTGCCCCAGAACGGTCCGTAAAGATAACCGCCGATGAAACCGGTCAGTTCGCCGGGAATCGGCGCGGCCACCACCTGAATAATCTGAACGATGATAAAAATGATCTGGTCGTATGGATAGGATCGGATAAGATGAAGCAGTTTTTCTCTGTCGCGGAAAAGATGATGCAGATCGAAATGAATAAAAAGGTAAACGGAAAGAGCAACAATGATGAGCAGAAAAAATGTTCTCAATATCAGGTGTTTGCTCATGAATCAGCAGAATCCTTAAAGAATGTAGTAAGTGGAAAATTTTAAGTTTTTCTATAGCAGAAAGAAGCTTTCGTCAATCCTAATGTTCAGCGACGATTTTTTTTGATGTGCAACCAAAAAAGTTGACATTGAAAATACTCTATGTATAAACGGGCATAAATCATTCCATGACCGTTTGATCATTATCGAAATAAAGTGTCAGGGGGTAGAGTGGTTTATGTCGAAAGTGCCGCAAAAGCTGGAAAGGAAAAGAGCCGATGTTTACCGGGACGCCAGGGTTGCCAGGTTCGGTGAAAGAAAACCGGATTTTTCGACCATGGGCCGGCGTCTGAAAAACGTTCACAAAAATTTCCGGGAAGTGGTTTGCGTGGAAGCCTGCCGGACGCCCTACGGGCGCGCGGGCGGAGCCCTGAAGGATTTTTCGGCAATGGAGCTGGGCGCGCTGGCGATCCAGGAGGTTCTGCGGCGCACACAGGGGAAGGTCAAACCACAGGAGGTGGATTATATCTTCATGGGACAGGTGGTTCCCGCGGGCTGCGGCCAGATTCCCGGGCGGCAGGCGGCCATTCTTGCGGGCGTGCCGGAATCCGTTCCCTGCATCACTGTCAACAAGGTCTGTTCCTCCGGCATCAAAACCGTAGATCTCGCTTTTCAAATGATTTTGCTGGGGCGCGCCGAAATCTGCATCGCCGGCGGTCAGGAAAGCATGAGCAACTGTCCCTTCGTTTTGCCGGACATGCGCTGGGGCGCGAAGATGGCCCTGCCCAACGGGCGCGTGATTGATTCGATGGTTTACGACGGCCTGTGGGACGCGTTTTACGACCGGCACATGGCCATCCACGGCTCCGAGGTGGCCGATGAGTTCGGCTTCACCAGGGAAGAACAGGATGAATGGGCGTGTCACTCCCAGCAGAACGCGGTGCGCGCGATGAATGAAGGCCGGCTCGATGATGAAATTTTTCCCGTCGAGGTGAAACAGGGCAAAAAGGTTTTCATCATGGACCGGGACGAGGGACCGCGGCCCGATACGACGATGGAGGGTCTGGCCAAACTGCCGCCAGTGTTCAATCACGTCAGCACGGTGACCGGCAAACCCGGTAGCGTCACGGCGGGCAACGCGCCGGGCGTCAACGACGGCGGCGATGTGTGCCTGCTGATGAGCCGGGAAAAAGCGGATGAGCTCGGGTTGAAGCCGATTTTCACGATTGTGGATTACGCCGAGGTATCCCAGCCCACCAAGGATATCGCGACCGTGCCGGGCCTGGCCATCAAAAAGGTCCTGGAACAAAACCATATGACGCTTGAGCAGGTGGATTTGATTGAAATCAACGAGGCCTTTGCCGCCGTGGCTCTGGTCAGCTGCCGCTCGATTCTGGGGATGACCAAGGAGGAGATGTTCAAAAAGGTCAACGTCAACGGAGGAGCCATCGCCTACGGCCATCCCATCGGCGCGACCGGCGCGCGGATTTTGATGACGCTGGGCTACGAGCTCAGGAGGCGCGGCGGCGGATGGGGCGTCTGCGGCATCTGTTCGGGGCACGCCCAGGGCGACGCGATGCTCATCCGCGTGGAGGCCTAAAAAACTAGACCAGCGCCTTTTTCACCGCCTCCGCAATCCGGCGACAGTGCCGTTCGGTTTCTTTTTTGGTGGGACCTTCGACCATGACGCGGCACATATTCTGAGTGCCGGAGTAGCGCACCAAGACGCGTCCCCGGTCGCCCAGGGCTTTCTCCACTTCCCTGACGGCTTCCATGATGGAGGGCACCGTCTTGATTTCCGGTTTCCGCCGGACGTCAATGTTGATGAGCATCTGCGGAAAGACCTTCATCACGCGCGCGAGTTCCGACAGGGGCTTTTCTTCCTTCTTCATCGCGGCAAGCACCTGCAGCGCCGTGATCAGGCCGTCTCCGGTGGAATGGTGTTCCAGAAAAATCAAATGGCCGGAGTCTTCTCCGCCGATAACGGCTCCCCGCTCGAGCATGGCCTCCAGGACGAATCGGTCGCCCACGCCGGTGAAGACGGAATCTATGCCCAGCTTCTGGAAAGCGACGGTCAGGCCCAGATTGCTCATGACGGTGCGGACGACGAGATTATTTTTCAATTTTCCTTCTTTTTTCAGCACCGCGGCGCAGATGGCCAGCATCCGGTCGCCGGTGAGGATGTTTCCTTTTTCGTCAACGGCGATCACGCGGTCGCCGTCTCCGTCGAAGGCGAAACCGGCGTCGGCTTTCCGCCTCAGGACTTCCCTGGCGAGCGTCTCCGGATGCTGTGAGCCGCAGTCGAGATTGATATTTCTGCCGTCCGGTTTGTCGAACAGGGTGGCCACTTCGATGCCCAGTTCCGAGAAAACTTCCGGCGCCACGCGGCAAGTCGCTCCGTTGGCACAGTCCAGGACGATTTTCATTCCTTCCGGATTGAGCCGGCGCGGGAAGGTGGATTTCAAAAAATCAACATAACGTCCCGCGGCGTCATCCAGCCGCAGGAGTTTTCCCGCCGCGGCGGGTCGCCGACCGGTCTTCCTGCCGGAGCGGATGAGCGTCTCGATCCGGTTTTCCTGCTCATCGGACAATTTGAAGCCCGAGCCGTTGAAGATTTTTATGCCGTTGTCCGTCCAGGGATTGTGGGAGGCGGAGATGATGATTCCGGCGTCCGCACGCATGTCTTTGGTCAGGTAAGCGACGCCTGGCGTGGGGATCACGCCAGCGGCGACGGCCTGCGCTCCCGTCGAACAGATGCCGGAGACCAGGGCGCCCTCCAGCATGTCTCCGGAGATTCGCGTGTCCCTGCCGATGACGATGCGCGGAACGTGTCCCTTTTTTACGAAAATCCGCGCGATGGCCTCGCCTATTTTTACGATCATCTCCGCGGTCATCGGATATTGATTGACCGTTCCCCGGATGCCGTCGGTGCCGAACAGTTTGCCCATGATGATTGCTCCGTTATTTCGCGGCCTCGGGAAACGCCGGCGAATAAAGAACATCCCGCCCCGGCTGCGGCAGAACCGCGAAACGATAAATGATGTTTCCGCCTTCTTCCGGCGGGCTTTCAGGCGGATGATACCACCGCGCCTCGTAGAGGCCTTTTGCGCCTTCCTCTAGCATACTTATACTGATGACCGCAAGATCATATCCTTCATCATCGACGTTTTCTCCGTCGAGGATGAGCGGCTCCCAGACAGCGCCGTCTTTGCTTTTTTCCACTCTTACCATCGGCTGATCCCACGAAAGCGCCGGCGGAGGCCCATCCTCCCAGGAAAAAGACCAGTAAGGCTCACTGTTGTTGCGGGAGGGAACAAACGTCGGCTGCCGGAGAGCTTTTCTTTGCGATCCGGAAAACGCTTTTTCTTTCGGGAAATTTCCCACCCGCAGATTGTAATGCCGGCGGTCGGGAAAGGAAAAATCGTTTCGGCCCCGAATCATTTTTTCCGTCAAAAGACCGATGTGTCGGGCCAGAAAAGGCTGGGTCTGCGGGCCCCAGAGCGTGTGGCCGCCCTCGTAACGCTGGACGCGGTATTCTTCGGGAGTTGTCGCGTAGCCGAAATAGCCGTTGCCGCAGCTGACAACGACTCGGTGCTGAAAGTCGGCGCCGGCGGCGGCTATTCTCGCGCCGGCTTCGCCGGTGACTTCGAAGGGAACGGGAATCAGCAGGACCTCGTCAATCTGGATGACCTGGAGAAACAGCTGATGCGGAAAATCCTTTTTCGGCAGGATGAAATATTGCAGGGGACCGGCCAGGGTGCGTTTGTGCCCCTGGCAGGTTTGGGTGAAAAACCAGCGCGCCGAACCCTGCCTGAGCCAGGGCAGTTTGCTGATGACCGGAGAAGGCCCGTCATCGGCTCCCGCGGCCAGCGCCGAGCCGACCACGGGCCTGTCGCAAAGGCATATTTCACCCGCGCACCGCTCGGAAAACAGATCGATTTGCCGGGCGGCATAACGGATGTCGGCTTCATCCCTGAGCTGGCCATCCAGCGCGAGGAAAAGTTCCAGGGCTTTTCGTCCGACGGCCGTTCCGATGCGCCGTGCTTCGGGGTAACCCTGCTCCTGGTAGTGGGGTGAATTGTCGGCATGCGTGCCGTTGAACGCGGCGTGTATCGGGTTCCATGACGTTTGGTAATGTTTTCGGATGCCGCGTTCGACTTCTCTTTCGATGTAGGCGAACACATCGCCGCTGTAGAGAGAATTTTTCATGGAGACGGTCGTGCCGTGAATGGAAAAACTCGAGACGGCCGCAAGCGGCCGGTATCGGCCGTCAACATCCCTGGCGTCAATGCGGATGAGGTACAAATCGGGATTGACGGCTTGATGGATGTCCGGCGGCTTTTCCGGAGAAATGTTTTTGTTGGCCAGATAGGAGTCCAGCGAGCGGTTGCGCGTCAGATTCCATATCTGCGTTTTTCCGGAGGCGATTTTTGCCGGCCTTTTTTCCCGGCAGGCCCTGATGACGGCGCGGGCGATTTTCCGGGCGAGAAATTCAAAGTATTCGGGGTGGAACCCGACGACGCCCGAGGCGTGATCGTTGTAGAAATTGCTGTCGAAGTAATTTCCCGGCCCCGAGTGGGTGTGGGTTCCCGCGATCATCAGATTTTCCGCGCCGATGTCCGTTTGGGAAGCGATGAGTTCGGCGACGCGCTGATTGAGCAGGAGCGATCCGGCAAGCAGATCGCACTGCACGAGGGCGACGGCTGCGCCGGAGGCGTCTTTAAGATAAACGGCGCGCGTGTAGAGCCGGGTGCGGAATCCCCGTCCCTGGTTTGCCCAGAGGGAGTAGCCGGCCATCGGCATTCCCGGCGGCGGCGTGATGTCCTCTTTCGCTGCGCCCGCCATGAAAGTCCCGGCGGAAGCCTGCGGCAGATGTTTTTGCCCGACGATTTCCAGCTGGACGCGCTCCGACCAGAAGGCGCAGCCCGATAGTATGAAAACAACGAAGAGGGTTGCGGCTTTTTTTCCTAGTTTGCCAATTCTCATGTCGTCTGTATCCCGTCTCATACCCTGTGAGGATAGACAGTGCATAAGCATGTGGGAATCAAGTTCTTTTCTGGACTGATCCTAGCAGAAAAATGGTTGAAAACAAAGGCCGGTTATGCAAGGATAAGCGCCACATGTCATTGGAAGAAAGCTTTGCGGGGGATAGATTTGGATGGCTGACGTTCCTGATATTTCCGTAGTGGTTCCGGTTTACGGCAGCGTGGGCACGTTGATTCCGCTGTATGAAAGGGTGGCCGCTTCGATATCCGGAATTCCCGCGACATTCGAGCTTATTTTTGTGGATGACCGGGGACCGGGAAATCCCTGGGAGATCATCCGTGATCTGGCCGAAAAAGATCCGCGGGTCGTGGGATTGAGACTTTCCAGAAACTTCGGCCAGCACAGCGCCATTATGGCCGGAATCGATGTTTCCCGGGGGCGCTGGCTGGTCATCATGGACTGCGATTTGCAGGATTTGCCGGAGGAGATTCCCCGGCTGTGGGCGGAGGCTCAAAAAGGGAACGATGTTGTGGCCGCCTGCCGGGTTGAAAGACAAGATGGTTTTTTCAAGCGCGTATTTTCCAGATTGTTTCATTGGGTATTCCGATATATGACCGATCAGCAGAGTGACGCGACGCAATCCAATTTCGGCATCTATTCCCGCAAGGTCGTTGATGTGGTGAAAGGATTGTCCGAACAGCCGCGCGTGTTTCTGCATCTGGTCCGTTGGGCGGGATTCGAAGTAAAATCAGTTGAAGTGGAGCACGGTCGCCGTAATGAAGGGAAATCCGCTTATAATTTCAGACGGAGGTTTTCCCTGGCCATGGACATCATTGTTTCCTATTCCAACAAACCCCTGAAGATGTGCGTACAGTTTGGGTTTCTTATGGCTTTCGCGGCATTCTGCTACGGCGCGTGGCTTTTCATCCGTTATTTTTTGTTCGATTACATTCCCGCAGGTTGGACGAGCGTGATGGTTTCCATGTTTTTCCTGTCTGGTTTGCTTCTCGTCGGGATGGGCATTCTGGGCATTTATATCGGCCGGGTGTTCAATCAGGTCAAGGGACGGCCTCTTTACATTATTGATGACAAAACAACCTAGCGGTTTGTCTTAAAACAAACAATGTCGCGGTTTTGTCATGCGGATGGTTGATGGAAAATAAAAAAAAGAAACTTCTTCTGGCCGGCGGGGGGTATGCCGACATCCCACTGATTCGGGCCGCCAAAAAACTGGGGTATTATGTCATCACCAGCGGAAACCGTCCGGAAGAGCTGGGACATCAATACTCGGATGAATACCGACTGGCGGATTTTTCCGACAAGGAAGCCATCCGGAAACTGGCTCAAGAGTTGAACGTTTCCGCCATCTGCGCCTGCTGCAACGATTTTTCCGCTCTGTCCTGTGCTTACACCGCGGAAAAACTGGGCTTGCCGGGACACGATTCCTACGATGTCGCGCAGGTGATTCATTACAAGGACCGCTACAGAAAATTCGCCGCGGAAAACGGCATCGCGACGCCTAGAGCCCTGGGGTTTTCCGACAAAAAAGAAGCGCTGAGTCAGGTGGCGTCCCTTGCTTTTCCCGTCATCGTCAAACCGGTTGACCTGACCGGCGGAAAAGGAATGTCCACCGTTAAAACCATCGAGGAAACCGACAAAGCGCTGGAGAGAGCCTTCTCGATTTCACGGATGAAGCGAGTCGTCGTCGAGGAGTTTATTGAAGGAACGAGGCACGGATTTTCCGCTTTTCTGGTCGGCGGGAAAGTCGTCTTTTATTTTTCGGACAATGAACATTATTTTCTGAATCCCTATATGGTTTCGGCGGCGTCCGTGCCGGGCCTCGTTCCGGAGGCGGCCAAAAGACAACTTTGCGCCGATGCGGAAAAAATCGCCTCCCTGCTTTCGCTGAAGGACGGCATTTTCCATGTTCAGTATATTCTGCGCGCAGGGGAGCCGGTAATCATCGAAATCTGCCGCCGCGCGCCCGGCGATTTGTATGTGAGATTTGTGGAAATCGCCACCGGCGTTGATTACGCCTCGTGGATCGTGAAAGCTTCGGCTGGACTGGACTGTGCGGGACTGACGCAGGCCGAGCCGAAGGGGTTTTTCACGCGGCATTGCGTGATGAGCGCGGCGGCGGGCAGGATGGAGGATGTGGTATTCGATCAGAGCATCGAAAAAAACATCGTCGAGAAATTCATGTGGTGGAAAAAAGGGGATGTGATTTCCGATGTGCTGACGGCCAAGTGCGGCATCGTGTTTCTCCGGTTTTCTTCGTCCGATGAAATGCTGGACAAAACCGAGCGCATGCAGGAACTCATCCGCGTCGTGACCAGGTAGCGCCGATGGCCAGGCAGAGGATCTTTCAACAAAAAGGACAACCCATGAGACGAATTCCATTCAAAATCGGTTTTATCGGCGGTGGAATCAATTCCGCCGTCGGCAACACGCACCGGATCGCCGCCCAGATGGATTGCCGCTTTGTCCTGGAAGCGGGATGTTTCAGCACGCGGACGAAAATCAACCGGGAGACCGCCCGTCAGTGGGGGGTTGACGAATTCCGCGTTTACGACGACTGGCGCACCCTGCTGGATGCGGAAAAGGGGAAGCTGGACGCCGTCTGCGTCCTGACGCCGACGCCCATCCACGCGGAAATAGTGGTTGAAGCTCTGCGCAAGGGGTTTGCGGTGATTTGTGAAAAGACGCTGGCGACCTCCAGCAGGGAAGCGGCGGCTATCTGCCGCGCCGTGGAGGCCCGCGGGGGATTTCTGGCCGTTACATATAACTACACCGGTTATCCGATGCTTCGGGAATTGAGACAGATGATTCTCCGGGGCAGGCTGGGCCGCATTCATTTGATTCAGATTGAGATGCCGCAGGAAGGTTACATCCGCCTGGACAAACAGGGAAAGCCGGTCAGGCCGCAGGCCTGGCGTCTGCAGGACCGGGAAGTTCCGATCGTGTCCCTCGATCTCGGTTCGCACCTGCATAATATGATTTATTTCCTCACGGCCAAAAGACCGCTGGAGGTTGTGGCCGATCAGGCCAGTTGCGGATTTTTCAGGCCGGTCATCGACAACGTCATGTGTCTCGCGCGCTATGAGAACGATATGCGCGCGCAGATCTGGTACGGCAAAATGGCGTTGGGACACCGCAACGGGCTGCGCGTGCGGGTTTACGGCGATCGCGGCGGCGCGGAATGGTTTCAGATGGTCCCCGAGGAATTGATTTTGAATGACGCGGGCGGCAAGCGGCAGATCGTTGACCGGGCTTCGTCCTGCGTTGAGATTGCCGACCAGCCGCGCTACAACCGGTTCAAATCCGGGCACCCCGCCGGTTTTATCGAGGCTTTCGCCAATCATTATTATGATATCGCGGATGCCTTGCTGGAATTTCGGAAAACCGGCAGGTATCAATCCCCGTGGGTTTTCACGGCGCAACTGGCCGAAGAAGGCCTGAAAATGCTGGAGGCCATGTCCCGATCGGCGAAAAATCATTGCTGGCAGAAAATTTCTGCGGCAAAGAATAGAAAATGAAGAGGTTGCCTTGCTGAAAATTTATCCGGAAAAAGAATATCCCGAAGCGGTTGATTTCTGCAGGCGTTTCGTCGGCGAAAAAACAAGGCCGCGTTATGTTATGGGCAGGAATGAATACGCGGTGAGCATCGCCCGGCGGGTTGATCTGGATGGTTTTATAGATGACTTCACTCAGGAGATGGAATTTTTGGGCAAGCCGATTTTGAAAATGGACGATGTTCCGAAAGACAGCCTGGTGGTATCCGCGGTCATCTTTGTCGTGCCGCTTACGGCGATGAAAAAACTTCAGGCGCGCGGCCTGGAGAGTCTTGATTATTTCCGGTTTTTAAAATATTCCGGGCTGGCCCTGAAGGAAATTTCTTTTTTGACGGAAAGCAGAAGGGATCTTGAGAATCATTTTGAGAAATACCAGTGGGTTTATCAGCGCCTCGAGGATTCAGCGTCCAGAAAGATTCTGATGAATCTTGTCAATTTCAGGGCATCCGGCGATTTGCATTACATGCTTGATTTTGAAGACAGGCGGGAGCATCAGTATTTTGAAGATTTTTTCGAATGGGGAGACGGCGAAGTCTTCGTTGATGCGGGAGGCTACGACGGGTTGACCTCCCTTGCGTTTATTCAACGATGCCCGAAATACCGATCCATCCATTTTTTTGAGCCGGATTCCAGGAATCTTGAACTGGCGCGCAAAAACTTGTCGGAACACCCTCGGATTTACTATTACAGGATGGGTCTGGCGGACGGCAGGCAAACGTTGCGGTTTTGTTCGGGCGGCGGTTCGGCAAGCAAAATAAGCCGGGACGGCGATGTCGAAATCAACGTGGAGGCCTTGGATGATTTAATCCAGGAAAAAATTTCTTTCATCAAAATGGATATTGAAGGTGCCGAAGAGGCGGCCCTTTCGGGCGCGAAGAACCATATTGCGAATGACCATCCCCGACTGGCGGTTTGCTGTTATCACCGGGTCGAGGATTTGTGGAAGATTCCGGAGCAGATCATGGCCGTCAGAAACGATTATCGCTTGTATTTGCGCCACTACACCGATGGTCTTCATGAAACGGTGATGTATTTTATTCCCGTCAAAAACTAGCCGGGGGGATATGACAAAGACAAAAAGGCCGAAACAGAAAAAATGGACAAAATCAAGCTGGCGGGGTTTTCCGGCGAAGCAGCAGCCGATCTGGCCCGACCCTCGCGTCGCGCAGGAGGTCCTGAAAAAGATTTCTCATCTCCCCGCTCTGGTTTTTGCCGGGGAGAGCCGGGCGCTCCAAAGAGATTTGTCCGAGGCGGCGGAGGGCAGAGCGTTCGTCCTTCAGGCGGGAGAATGTTCGGAGGATTTTGTCCGCTGTCACGGGCCCTATATTCACGATCTCCTGCGGGTCATTTTGCAGATGTCGGTCATCATCACCTACGCGGGGGAAAAAAAGGTGGTGAAGATAGGCCGGATGGCCGGTCAGTACGCCAAGCCGCGTTCGTCGGACGATGAACGGGTGGGGCGGCTTGTCATTCCCAGCTACCGGGGGGACATGGTCAACAGTCCCGAGCCGACCCTTTCGGCCCGAACGCCGGATCCGCAAAGAATGCTGGAAGGTTATTACAGGGCGACGGCGACCCTGAATCTGGTGCGCGCGTTTACCAAGGGCGGCTATGCCTCGCTGGATCAGGTGCATTCGTGGAGCGAGGTCAGCCTCAAGGCGTTTCCCGAGAATCCCAGGTATGAGGAACTGGTCAGGGGAATCAAAAAAGCCATCCGGTTCATGGACGCCATCGGCATCAAAAACGGCAATCCGCAGCTGAACGAGGTTTCTCTTTACACTTCCCATGAGGCGCTTTTGCTGGAATATGAGGAAGCGCTGACGCGCGTTGACACCACCACCGGCGACTGGTATGACACCAGCGCCAACATGCTCTGGATCGGAGACCGCACGCGGCAGCCCGACGGGGCGCATGTGGAGTTCATGCGGGGCATCTGCAACCCGATCGGCGTGAAGATCGGTCCCGACCACCGCATCCCGGAAATCAAGAGGCTTGCGGAAGTGCTCAATCCCCGCAACGAAGCGGGCCGCCTGACGTTTATCACCCGGCTGGGCGCGGAAAAAATCAAGGCGCTCCTGCCGCCGCTGCTTCGGGAAATGAAGCGGGAAGGCTTCAAGATTGTCTGGGTTTGCGATCCGATGCACGGCAACACGTATGTCAACCGGCAGGGGCGGAAGACCAGGAGATACCAGGATATTCTGCGGGAAATCGTCCAGTTCTGGAAAATCCACGAGGCGGAGGGAACGTCTCCGGGAGGCGTGCATCTGGAGCTGACCGGCGAGAATGTGACGGAATGCACCGGCGGGACGAAGAGATTGCACGACAGAGATTTGAAGCTCAATTACCAGACCAACTGTGACCCGCGGCTGAATGCCGAACAGGCTGTGGAGATCGCCTTTGAGCTGGCCGCCATTATCAATCCACGCCGCCGCGACACGGGATAATAAATATCGAGGAGACGTAAAATTAAAAGACTGCTGAGTGTCGTCATAAGCGCCTTGATTTTTTTGCTTTGCGCTTATTATATTGTCCATCATTTTCAATGGGGCGTGATCTTCGGGCTTCTGGCGGAAGTGGATTGGAAATGGATGCCACTGGCCGTGGCGGCAACGATTATTTTTTTCTGGATTTTTCGGACCGTCCGCTGGTTTGTTCTGCTGAAGGCCGCTGGAATCGAGATTGACTTTTGCCGTTTGTATCTGATCGGATCCATGGCTGTGGCGCTGGCCATCGTGACGCCGCTCCAGTCGGGGGAAGCGCTGAAAGTGGAGTTTTTGAAGCGGGCCGGTTCGATGGAAAGAGTTCCGGGCTACGGTATTTTCATGGCGGAAAGAATCCTGGATTTTCTGGTCGTCATTTTTATCGCTCTGACGAGCGTGGTTTTCGGCATCTCCAGGTTTTTGAATCCCGTCGCCGTTTTTTTTATCGCGGCGCTTATGTTGATCAGCTTTGTTGTTTTTTTCGCGGCGACAAAGCGCCTGTCGCCGGAGAACACGCTGGGGAAATTTTTTCAGCCCTTCAACCAGTGCGTGCGCAGCAAAAAACTCCTCTTGACTGTCGTGGTTTTGACGATCGCAGGCTGGTTTTTTATCGTTTTGGGGTGGTATGCCAGTTTCCGCAGCGTGTCCATTTCCATCGGTCTTTTTGAAACCGCCGCGACGATGGCCGTCACCACGCTGCTCGGCATTCTCAGCTTGATTCCCTGGTCGTTGGGCATCAGCGAGGTGGGCATTTCCTCTTTTTTGGTTTATTTCAGACAGAGCGTTCCGCTGGCGCAGACGGGCGCTTTAATCATCCGGATTTACGGAATCGTGACGTTGCTTTTGGGAGTGATTCATTTTTTGATATGGAAGTTTTTGGACCGCAAAGGAGCCGTTTCCGCAAAAGCGGGGTGAGAGATTGTATAAAAGGACGCGTCATGAGCAAGAAGGGGGCCGCCATGAAAAAAACCGAAATCACCATTCCTTTCAATAAGCCTTTTATCGCGGGCAAGGAACTTTTTTATATCGCGCAGGCGGTCATCGAAAACAATCACACCGCCGGCGACGGGCCTTTCACGAAAAAGTGTCAGGCATGGCTTGAGGAGCGGCTCGGCTGCCGGAAAGTCCTGCTGACGCATTCGTGCACGGCGGCTCTGGAAATGGCGGCCATCCTCGCGGATATAACGCCCGGCGATGAGATTATCATGCCTTCCTATACGTTTGTTTCCACGGCCAACGCGTTTGTGCTGCGCGGCGGCGTGCCGGTTTTCGTGGATATCCGCCCCGACACGTTGAACCTGGATGAAAATTTGATTGAAGCGGCGGTCACGCCCCGAACCAGGGCCATTCTTCCGGTGCATTACGCTGGCGTGGCCTGCGCCATGGACGCCATCATGGATATCGCCGGAGGAAAAAATCTTTTTGTCATTGAGGACGCCGCGCAGGGGATTCTTTCCACCTATCAGGGACGTTCGCTGGGGACCATCGGCCATTTCGGGGCCTGTTCGTTTCACGAAACCAAAAACATTATTTCCGGCGAGGGCGGGGCTCTGCTGGTCAACGACGAGAAATTTATCGAACGCGCGGAAATTATCCGCGAAAAAGGCACCAACCGCAGCAAATTCTTCCGCGGGCAGGTGGACAAGTACACCTGGGTGGATGCGGGCTCTTCTTATCTTCCCAGCGACATCATCGCCGCGTTTCTGTACGCCCAGATGGAAAACGCCGAGCAGATTATCGCCAAAAGAAACCAGATTTACGCCTGGTACCGGGAAGCCCTGCGCCCGCTGGCGGATAAGGGCTTGCTCCAGCTGCCGTTCGTTCTGGAGAATTCCTTAAGCAACGGCCATATCTTTTACATCATTGCGAGGTCTTTGGAAGAACGAACGAAGCTTGCCGGCTTCCTGAGGGATCGGGGCATCCTGGCCGTGTTTCATTATGTTCCCCTGCACAGCTCGCCGGCTGGGAAAAAATTCGGCAGGACTTGCGGCAAAATGCACGTGACGGATAAAGTAAGTGATTGTTTGCTGCGCCTGCCGCTTTACTATGAGATGACGGCAGAGGAAGTATCTTTTGTCGCTGAAAAAATAAGCGACTTTTATAAATTGGTTCAATAGGGGAAAGGAAAATTTTCATGGGTGAAGCCAGTCATGACGGGCAAAAGGATTCTTCTCCGGCCAGGAATGGGGGGGGCGAATCAAGCCGATTATCGCCGGGGAAATTTTCTTTATTCGCTTTTTCTGAAAAGCTGGGGTCGTCCCGTTTTTGGACCCGAGTTGTCATCTTGCTTTTGCCGGTTCTGATTTTTATCCGTTACCCGCTGGATCCGGTGGATGCCGATATGTGGTG
>DAOSZO010000048.1:0-19197 GCA_035382085.1 Smithella sp. | reverse complement strand
CACCGACCTGTTCACGCCGATCATCCGCTTCGTGGAAAAAACATCCGGCAAAACCTACGGCCAAAACGCCGAGCATGACATCTCCATCCGCGTCATCGCCGATCACAGCCGCGCGGTTTCCTTTTTAATCGGCGACGGCATCACGCCCGGCAATGAAGGCCGCGGCTACGTTCTGAGGAGAATTCTGCGCCGCGCCGCGCGTCACGGTAAGATGCTGGGCATCAACAAACCGTTTCTGAACGAATGCGCCCAAGTCGTGATTGACATGATGAAGGACGTGTATCCCGACCTGGTCCAGAAGGCTTCCTTCATCACCAAAATGATTCTCAATGAAGAGCAGCGTTTCATGGAAACGCTCGACGCGGGTCTGCGCATTCTACAGGAAGAAACGGAGGCTCTGAAAAAAGAAGGCAAAACAGTGATTCCCGGAACACTGGTTTTCAAACTCTACGACACCTACGGCTTCCCCACGGACCTGACGGCGGACATCGTCAGGCGCGACGGCTTCACGCTGGACAACGACGGCTTTGAAAAAGAAATGGAAGCCCAGCGCGAGCGGGCGCGAAGCGCCTGGAAGGGTAGCGGCGAAGAGGCCGTTGCCGAATGCTACCTCAAGGCTTCGAGCTCCGGCGTCACCACCGAATTCTGCGGCTACGAAAAAACCAAAAAAGACAACGCCGAAGTGAAAGCCATCTTCATCGACGGCAAACCCGTGGACGCCGCCTCCGAAGGCAAGAAGGCGGAAGTGGTCCTGGATAACACGCCGTTTTACGGGGAAGCCGGCGGTCAGATCGGAGACACCGGATTTCTCAAGGGCGCGGGATTCAGTTTCACCGTCGAGGATACGCAAAAGCCCGTCGAGAATTTCATCGTGCACCGAGGCTTCGTCAGCCAGGGCGAAATCAAAGTCGGCGCGAAAGCGAAACTCGTCGTGGATGAGGAACGGCGCAAAGCCATCGCCGCCAACCACTCCGGCACGCACATCTTGCAGGCCGCGCTCAAAGCGGTGCTGGGCGACCACATCAAACAGTCCGGCTCGCAGGTGACCCCGGAGGGCTTGCGATTCGACTTCACGCACTTTTCCAAAATCTCCGATGACGAAATGAAACGCGTCGAAGAAATCGCCAATGACATGATCCGCAAAAACGTGGACGTGAAAACGGAAGTCTGTTCGCTGGAAGAAGCGCTCAAGACCGGCGCGACCGCCGTTTTTGACGAAAAATACGGCGAGACCGTGCGCATCGTCAAGATGGGCAAGATGAGCATGGAACTTTGCGGCGGCACGCACGTCAAGCGCACCGGCGACATCGGCCTTCTGAAAATCGTCCACGAATCGGCCATTGCCGCGGGTGTGCGCCGTATCGAGGCCGTCACCGGCAAAGAAGCGCTCAGCCGCGTGCAGAAAATCGAAGAGGAATTGAAAAGGACGGCCGCGCTGTTCAAGGCATCGCCCCTCGAAGTTCACGACCGCGCCGACAAACTTCTGAAAGAAAAACGAGAGCTGGAAAAGGAAATCGAAGCCCTCAAGGCAAAACTCGCCGCCAGGGACTCCGGCGACCTGATAAATCAGGCCAGGGAAATCCACGGCGTGAAAGTGCTGGCGGCCGAAGTGAACATCACCGACGCCAAAACGCTGCGCGACTTCGGCGACAAACTGCGCGACAAGCTGGGCTCCGGCATCATCCTGCTGGGCAGCCGGGCCGGCGAAAAAGCCATGCTTTTGTGCATGATCACCAAAGACCTGGCCGGAAAATACCACGCTGGGAATATTATTAAGGAACTCGCTCCGCTCGTCGGCGGCAGCGGCGGCGGCCGTCCCGACATGGCCCAGGCAGGCGGCTCCCAGCCGGAGAACTTGGGCAAAGTTTTTTCGGCGCTGGAGAAATTGTTAACCCGGTAAAAGCAACACGAATATTATTTTTTGTGTCATCCCCGCAAAGCGAGGAAGCCAGTCTTTCCGACGCGTTTAATTACAACAAAATACCTATAAGCCGATTTATACATGTATAAATCGGAAACGAATAAAGAGGAATCTATCATTAATCCCTTGAAATTACTTGATAATTATTGTAATTAGCGAAGAATCAAAAACGATTTATACAGAAAGAGAGTGTCTGCGTTTGCAGAATTATACAGACTGTATAAACAACCTTGTTAGCTGGCAAAGCTATGAGCCTTAACGAGACTCCAATGACAATCTGGTACTGGGAGCAGGTTGGCGGCAAGCTGATCGAGGAGTTCCTGATTGTGAACGCTGGAAAGGGTCAAGGTAAGCGAGCCGTTAATGGCCTGATCGTTCTTGGTGGCCGGAAGAAGCGGCTGGCACCAGGCTCGAAGCTGGACATCAAGGGAAAGGACGTTCTGATTATTCAGTCGAAGAACAAGAGGCTGGGAATGTCACTCATGGGGCAAACCCTCTTTTCCGCAGAACTGGTAAAGCGCTTAGGGCCTTGGTCCGTGCAGTCCGTGGCACTTTGTCGTGAAACGGACGAGGTATTGCAGCCTCTCCTTGAGGCCCACAAAGGTTGCAAGGTAGGGGTTTGTCCAGCGAGTGTTACTGCTAGCCATTAGCTGAAGGCCCGACGGCCCTGACGGGCCGCGGCTTGAGCTCAAACGTTAGCTCCCTTATAGACCATTAGAATACGCCCTTAGTCTGACAAAACGAAATTCAGACGGGAATGATAAAAGGTAAACAGACTTCACGACAGGTAAATCAAAGGAGGTGCAATATGAAAAGGAAACTATCAATCCTGGCGATGGTTCTGCTTATGACCGGTTGCGCGTCGACAGTACACCACGTCATTAAGATTCCGCGCACGCCAGAAAACTTGCAGGCTTACAGGGAATGCCAGAGAACTACAGCTACGGCTGTTGGATACGACAAAGAGGGTTATAAAGATCTAACTCGAAAATGTCTCAATACTCTCAACGGTGCAACCGAACAAGTGGCCGAGGGTGATGAGGACTTTAAGAAGATTCTCCCCGGCAGAGGGTGTCAGTTAGTGGAGAGCCTGTTTTATGGCGGTTACAGGGACTACTTTTACTATCTTTGCGATGTCAAAGACAATTAAACATCATGTCTTGAACTGCCCACACCTCAAGTCACGTGGGTTCCGCTTGGGGTGATATCAACCACCGTGACGCAAAGCCCCTCATTGAGAGAGGCAGGCCATGAAGAAATTTATCAAGGACGTTGAATCAACGTGCACAAAGAGAAGATCTCGATGGCCATTGCAGATGCCGCCGGGGGCGAGGTGTGTTTCCATGGCGAAATCGCGAATGCGCCGTAGCGTTGGCAAAACTCGTGAAGCGGCTGCGCAAATGTGATAGAGCTGTGTCATTCGTCAAATGAAGAATTGCATGTAAATTTTCCATGATTATCAGTTGCAGCCGACGAACGGATATTCCCGCTTTTTACAGCGGCTGGTTTTTCAACCGGCTTCGGGAAGGATTCGTCGAGGTGCGAAATCCTGTCAATCCCCGGCAGGTCCGCAAGATATCGCTTGCTCCCGCGGATGTGGATTGTTTCGTCTTCTGGACGAAAAATCCGGCGCCGATGCTGAATCGGCTCGATCGGCTCGAGCGCTACAATTTCTATTTCCAGTTCACGCTGACACCCTACGGCAGAAACATCGAGCCCCATCTGCCGCCCAAGACGCAAATCATTGACGCGTTCTGCCACCTCTCCAACCGAATCGGGAAAAAGCGAATCATCTGGCGGTATGACCCCGTCATTTTTTCGGAAGAGATGAACGTCGAATATCATGCCGAACAATTCGCCCGCCTGGCCGGGCGCCTGGCCGGCTACACGGAAAAATGCGTCATCAGCTTTCTGGACGCGTACCGCCACATTCAAAATAAAATGTCGGCTTGCCGTGTCCGGATGCCGGATGAAGCGGAGATGCGCGGGCTCGCCAAAGCCATCGCGGAAATCGCCGCCGGTCATCGGATGAAGGTGGAAACCTGCGCGGAGGCGATCGACCTGGCCGACATCGGAGTGGAGCACGGCAAATGTATTGACGACCGCCTGATTTCGGAACTAACCGGCGTGCATCTGAAACGGGAAAAGGACAGACATCAAAGGGAGCACTGCGGTTGCGTCACGAGCGTGGATATCGGCGATTACAACACCTGCGGTCATCTGTGCAAATACTGTTACGCGAATGTCAGCCCGCAAAAAGTTGAAAGAAACCGGCCCGGCCACGACACGCGATCCCCATTGCTCATCGGCGCGGCAAGTGATATGGAAAACAAAATATCAACGACGGAGCATCAGGCGGCTTTGCCTGTGAGAACTTAACCAGGGAAGTATTCCCAGAGGAGACAAATATGACGAGCAAAAAGAAATCCGCGGATCAATTCATCAAGCCGCTTGCCGGAAAAACGGCAATCATCACGGGCGCGAGTTCCGGCATCGGGCGCGCCACCGCCCTGACGCTGGCCCAGGCCGGCGCGGCGGTTGTGATTTTCGCCCGGCGCAAAGACAGGCTCGCCAGGGTCGCCTCGGATATCGAGGCAAAAGGCGGTGTCGCTCTGGCTTTGACGGGTGATGCAAGTCTGACCTCCGATATCGACAGGTTGTTGGAGCGGACGTTAGAATGGCAAGAAGGAGGTCGCAAATACGATATGGTTATCACCAATGCAGGCCGCGGCCTGGCAGGCGGCATAATGTCCAGCGACCATTATCAATGGGAAGATGTTTATCATACCAACGTGCTGGGCGCGGCTTACCTGATGCGCTCGGCCGCTCAATATTTCATCCGGCGCCGGAGGGGGGATATCGTGGTCGTCGGTTCCGTCGTGGGGCGCAACATCTCGCCTTTCAGCGCTTTTTACGGCTCCAGCAAATTCGCCGTGGCGGCCATCGCGGAGGGTCTGCGGCGGGAAGTCTGCGCGCACGGCGTCCGCGTTTCGCTGGTCATGCCAGGAATCGTCAAAAGCGAATTTCAGAAAGTGGCCGGCTACAACGAGGAGAATTTCTACAAAGGCATCGCGCACATGGGAAAGTTGCTGGAGCCTCAGGCCATCGCCGACGGCATCTGCTGGCTGCTCAGCCAACCGCCGCATGTCCATGTGAGTGAAATCATGATCAGGCCAACGGGACAAGATTACCCGTAATCCAGACAATCCGGCTGCGTGTCAAATATTCAATATTATTCTGAATATTAATTGCCTGTGGATTTTTGCGGTATTGTTCTCACAATCAGAATACATTTTTGAACCATTTTTTTACAAGTAAAACATTTTTGTGTTTGACAAGATTGTTTTTTATTTGTAGGGATACGGCAAACGTTTGCCGATATGACGATGAAAGAATTATTCAACCCGGAAGACATTGAACGAAAAGTCCTTCTGATTCTGAAAATTCTCAACGAAAGCACGGAATCTCTGGGCGCGCGGGTCATCGCCCGGAAGATGAAGGAACGCGGCGTGCATCTGAGCGAAAGAACCGTCCGTTACCATCTGAAACTGATGGATGAAAGGGGCCTGACCCAACTGGTGGGCCGCCGGGACGGCAGAGTCATCACGCCTCTGGGGCTGGAGGAGATCAGTAACGCGCGCGTGCGCGACAAAATCAGTCTTTCGATTTCGCGCATCGACGTCCTGGCGTTCCTGACGACGTTCGACCTGAAGAAACGGCGGGGCATGGTGCCCGTCAATATTTCCTTCTTCCCGGCCAGGCAGTTCAGCAGGGCGCTGGCGGCGATGAAACCGGTCTTCAAAAAGAAAATAGCCGTCGCCGAGCTTGTGGCCGTCGCCGAGGCGGGAAAGACATTGGGTGACGTGACCGTTCCGGCGGGCAAAGTCGGCCTGGCCACGGTTTGCAGTATTTTAATCAACGGGGTGCTTCTCAAACACGGCATTCCCATCGATTCGAAATTCGGCGGCATCCTGCAGGTGAAAAACGGGGAACCGCTGCGTTTTGTCGAACTGATTCATTACGCCGGCTCTTCGCTGGATCCGTCGGAGGTTTTCATCCGCGGCAAAATGACTTCCGTCACCGACGTGGCCCGAAAAGGAGAAGGAAAAATTCTCGCCAATTTCCGGGAAATACCGGCGCCGAGCAAGGCGCTGGTAGAAAACATCATGGCCGATTTCAAAAAAGCCGGAATCGGCGGCGCGCTGTCCATCGGCGCGGTGGGCCGTCCGCTCTGCCAGATCGACGTGGACATCAGCAAAGCGGGATTGATTCTGGTCGGCGGCCTCAATCCCGTTGCCGCGGCATCCGAACAGGGCATCGACGTGGAAAACCGGGCGATGTCCACGGTGATGGAATATCAGACGCTCCGCCCCATCGAGGAATTTTAACAGAGGAACGCGTTCAATCATGGTCGTCAGAGACTTGAACAAAATAACATTTTTTTAGGAGGATAAACTTATGTCAGTCATCAAAGAAGTCATCGCCAAAGTCAAGCAGGTGGATCCCAACCAGCCCGAATTTCATCAGGCTGTGGAAGAAGTCATGGAGACCCTGGAACCTACGGTCAAGAAGCATCCGGAATTCGTCAAGGCCAAGATTTACGAGCGCATCGTGGAACCCGACCGAGCCATTATTTTCCGCGTCCCCTGGGTGGACGATAAGGGCAACGTGCAGGTGAACCGCGGATTCCGCGTCCAGTTCAACAACGCCATCGGCCCTTACAAGGGCGGCCTGCGCTTCCATCCTTCGGTCAATCTGAGCATCATCAAGTTTCTGGGCTTCGAGCAGATTTTCAAAAACGCCCTGACCACCCTGCCCATGGGCGGCGCCAAGGGCGGTTCCGATTTCGATCCCAAAGGCAAATCCGATGGAGAAGTGATGCGCTTCTGCCAGGCCTTCATGCGCGAACTGTATCGCCATATCGGCGCGGATATTGATGTTCCCGCGGGCGATATCGGCGTCGGCGGCCGCGAAATCGGCTACATGTACGGTTATTACAAAAAAATCCGCAATGAACACACGGGCGTCCTGACCGGCAAAGGTCTGGCCTACGGCGGCAGTTTGATTCGTCCCGAAGCCACCGGTTACGGCTGTGTCTATTTCGCCGCGGAAATGCTGGCCACCCGCAAACTGGATTTCAAGGGCAAGACCGTGGCCATCAGCGGCGCCGGCAACGTCGCGCAGTACGCGGTGGAAAAGGTCAATCAGATGGGCGGCAAGGTCATTTCGCTTTGCGATTCAACCGCCTGTATTATTGACGAAGCGGGCATTGACGAGAAAAAATGCAATTACGTTCTGGAACTGAAAAACGTCAAACGCGGCCGTATCAGCGAATACGCGGACAAATACAAGGCTGCCTGCTTCGAAGGCAAAAACGTTTGGGACGTCATCCGCGAGGAAGGCATCAAGGTGGACATCGCCCTGCCCTGCGCGACCCAAAACGAAATCAGCGGCAAGAACGCCGCGGCGCTAGTGAAAAACGGGTGCATCTGCGTGGCCGAAGGAGCCAATATGCCCTCCACGCCGGAAGCCATCAAGATTTTCCAGGAAAAGAAGATTCTCTACGGTCCCGGCAAAGCAGCCAACGCGGGCGGCGTGGCCACGTCCGGCCTGGAAATGAGTCAGAACAGCATGAGGCTTTCCTGGACGCGTGAAGAAGTGGACAACCGTCTGCATATCATCATGAAGAGCATTCACCAAGCGTGCTACGACACGGCGGAAGCTTACGGCAGGAAAGGCGACTACGTCATGGGCGCCAATATCGCCGGATTCACCAAAGTGGCCAACGCCATGCTGGCTTACGGCATCGTGTAAAAAACCACGGTGTTCAATGGAAACCTAAAGACCGCGGCTCGAAAAAGCCGCGGTCTTTTTTATGAACACCGGTGCTATTTCGCCTCACTGCCCGCTCTTTTGCCCTGACCTATCCCTTCATCCGCTAACCCCCTGAATTTCCAATCATCTAATCTTCAAAACTTCCGTCATCCTGTTTTATCCTCCGAACATTGTTCCTTGAAATCTCGAGGATTAACTGCTAAAAAATCTTCACAAATGACTTTTCTTGCGGGCTTGGCCGATGATGGAAAACACCGTTGCAGCATGGCACAAATTACTGGAAGCGAAGGATGCGGCCGGACTGGATGACGTTCTGGCAGAGGACGTTGTTTTTTATTCTCCCGTCGTCCACACCCCGCAGGCCGGCAAACTCATCACCACGCTTTATCTCACCGCGGCGCTTCATGTTTTCGTCAACGATACTTTTCACTACATCAGGGAAGTTGTCTCCGGAAACAATGCCGTCCTGGAATTTACGACCGTGATAGACGGCATCACCGTCAACGGCGTGGACATGATCACCTGGCGCGAAGACGGTAAAATTATCGAATTCAAAGTCATGGTGCGCCCGCTCAAGGCCATCAACCTGATTCATAAAATGATGGCCGAAATGCTGGAAAAGATGAAGTGAGCATTGCCGCCGCGCTTCGTAAAACCAACGGCAAATCAAATGTTCCGGGACTTTCTGTGTAGATGGCGCGCCGCGATACAGCATGCCAGCGTGTTTCAAAGCCCCTCGACACCGCCCAATGGAATTCAGGAGGATTCATATGCCCGCAAAAGTTCCTACCGAAAAAGACAAAAAAATGGCGCAGCGCTGTGTCGAGTGCCCGGTTTGCCAAAAGGCAAGGGCGCAGCAGCAAGGATTTGCTTTTTGGTTCGTGAAACACATCGAAGATGGCATCTGCCCCTATTGCGCGGCCTATGAAAGGGTTTACGGAAAGAAAGCCCACGAGGCGTGATTCCGTGACAGCAAGAGAAAACGAACGCGCCGAACGCCGCCGTTGCGATGTTCTCATCATGAATTCCTGAATCTTAGAACGAGAAAACTTCGCACGATTCCACGCGACAAAAAAATCGTTTGACACATAAAACCGCTTTCCCTATATTGAATTCAGCCCGGCAAAAAAAGCCAAAACGCTAATCCAAAGAATGCAAAACATCAAACTCACCATCGGTTTTTCGCCATACCGAACAAAAAAACGACATCTGCGGGAATTGACTGCCTTCCGGCAATACATTTACGACCTGCATTTTCCCCACTATGATCCCCAAATTTCCGCAAGCGGCCGAGCGATGGAATCAAGAATATCCCTGTTTGACAACCGAAAATACACCCTGGATCTGATATCCTTCAACGAACGGCATACCGGATTCAAATTGACATTGCTGCTCAACTACCTTCTGCACGATAACTACAAAGTCGTCGTTGACAATGTCAGAAATGAATTTATCCCTCGAGGTGTCCGCAGTTTTGTCGTCGCCGACATCGAACTGGTCAAAAGACTGAAAGATGCCTTCCCCGATTGCGAAATCCAGGGATCCTGCCTGTCAAACCGCATGATCGAGGCCGAACTGGAAGAAGAACGCAAAGAAGGTGTGACGCTGCACAACCCTTCCGTGAATATCATTCGGAACCCCGCGCAACTGGAACGTAATCACAGGGCCGGATATCAACAGAAGATCATCGCTTTTGAGGGTTGTCTCCACAACTGCCCGGATGAAAGCGCCCCATACGGACACCGCTGGTATCTCGCCCGAAGCATAGGCGGTTACCATTTCTTTTGCAAAGACCCTGCCGTGTCCCTGGACCCGCGGTTCTTCTTCAAGGCAAACTGGGTGACCGTTTCACGACTGAAGACTCTGATGCCTTTTATCAGCGTGGTCAAGCTGCCGCGCGGGCGAAATTCCATGGTTGCGGTTACGGAAAAATTTCTGCATTGCTTCGAAACGAACGCTTCCTATAACGTCGCCGAATTCATCACGGCCGGATACCGCGACATCATCGAACAGAACATCGGCAAGATCCCGTCCCATCTGTTCAACGATGATTTTTTTACAACGGCGGAGAGCTGCTCCATGGATTGCAGCGAGCGCCGTTGTCGCCTGTGCTATGACATGATGGAAAAAGTAAAAGAAACAAACGGAGGGCCGAAAAAAGCAGGTCTTTTGCGAAAATCATACCGCCGCCTGCGGACATTCGCCCGAACCGCGCTGGACAAGACCGGATATACACGGCCTGTTTGATTCAGCGCGCGTAGACTCATGTTCCCGTCGGCACGTAATGCGTGGCGGGAAATTTTGCTTTTAAGTCATTGACATAATGGCCGTCACGTCGGAGAGGTCTTCATACTCAACCAGTTCGGGCTTTTCATAATCCTGTTTCACGGGCATTCCTCCTTTTTGCATTGATGATTTTTGCTAACATAACTTTTCCTGCAAATCAAATCATTTATTAATAAATCCCCATCTGGCAGCCGCCGGCGATGGTTGCGCCCAGCTCAAAGCACTGGTCGAGAATCTCCTGCGTGATCTTTCCTCTGGCAATGACCGGATGAAACACCGTCTTGAGTTTGTAGCCCAGCGCGATGCGCTCGATGGCTCTAAGCGCGCCCGTTCCATCATTGCCTGCGCTGATAAAAACCACATAAGGCTTGCGGAAAACCTTTTCGTGAGCCTCCGCATACGTGCGGTCGAAAAAATCCTTTATCATCCCGGACATGTATCCAAAATTCTCCGGCGTGCCTATAGCCAGACCGTCCGCCGACAACAAATCTTCCGTCGTGGTGCCAGAGGCCTTTTTCAAAAACACCTCCACCCCTTCGATGGATTTCGCCCCCTGAGCCACGGCTTGTGCCATCTTTTCCGTGTGCCCTGTCTGGGAATGATAAACAATCAATATTTTAGCCACTATAGCTCTTCCCGTTAACTTCTTGAACTAAATCTACAACAAGCAATTAATAACCGTCAAGCACCTTTAAGAAAAGGATGATTATTCCCCGTCAAAATAGTTGGTTGACAAAATCAACTATCGTTAATAGTATAAAGCTGCAGATTGTCAGAAAGGTATTTAAGTTTCAATTGCGGAGGATTGGATAATGGACGAACAGGCCAGGCAACTAGCCGGACTTATTGAGGATGCCGTGTATCATTTGGGCGCGTACAATATGAGTGGTAATTGCTGTGAAAATATCTCCCATGGCGAGTTTCGAGCCCTTCGTGTCATATCGCGGCTGGACAGATGCACCATGCAGGACATCGCCAAAAGCATAGCCGTGACAAAAAGCGGCGCTACCCGCATTGTGAGTCGCCTTGAAGAAAAAAAGCTGGTGCGTCGGATGAACGATCAAAACGATGCACGAGTGTGTTGTGTACAGTTGTCGAAAGAAGGAAAAACGCTCGTGTCACGGTTAATGGAAGAGCCTGCAAAAAGAATGGCAGGAATTCTATCGGCAATGGCCCCGGAAATGCGTCAAATTCTTCTAATCGGCCTGCGTGCCTTAGTTGAAACCGCACTGAATCAAAGCGCCTTCCGCGACGATCAGCAGAAAGCGACTAAAGTAATTCGCAGAACAATGAACAGGAAAATAAGTTGATATACTCAACTATTATTAATTAGCGATACTGGAGGTAATATAGATGTTTGGTTTGAATAATTTTATCACCGCAGGAAAATTTTTTCTGGTTATTGCCGGGGAACTTATCCTTATATTTGTTGTTGTTTCCTTTATTATTGGATTGCTGATGGAATATCTCCCGCCCTCCCGTGTAAGAGATTTTCTTTCTAATAAATTTACATGGGTGCAATATTTTCTGGGATCAGGCCTGGGCGCGTTAACTCCTTTCTGTTCGTGTTCAACTGTTCCCATAACGGCAGGCTTACTCAAGGGTGGCGTGCCGTTTGGCCCCACAATGGCGTTTCTTTTTTCCTCCCCGGTTCTTAATCCCATCATTATCGCGATGCTGCTCTCACTTCTTGGTTTTAAAGTTACGGTGTTTTATGTCGTCATCACCTTTTTCGGTTCTATAGCAATGGCCGCGACGCTTTCAAAGATGGGAATGGAAAAACAGGTTAAGCCGCTTTTGAATGTTGAAGCATCATGTTGTGCAACAGGATCAAATTCAGGTATCACAACCTTAAAATCCCAACCGGCGGCAACCGCTTGTTGTTCTTCAGAAAATGCACAACTCCTTACCTTAATAACATTGCCGACTATTGAGTCGTCCTGCTGCTCTGCCAACCTTGAAGCAAATGTTTCAACAACAGCGCCATTTAAAGAAAAGTTGAAAAATGCATCCATCGCGGCTGTTGATACCTTTAAGGGCGTGTTCTGGTATCTACTTTTAGGTGCGGGCATCGGCGCTTTCATTTATGGATTTTTTCCTTAGGATTTAGTTGTAAGAATAGCTGGTCCGGGAAATCCATGGTCTATCCCTGTTGCGGTCTTGCTTGGCGTTCCGATGTATATCCGGGCGGAAACTGTTATTCCGATAGCAGCCGCCCTTGTAGGCAAAGGAATGGGGGTCGGAACAGTGCTTGCGCTGATTATCGGCGGCGCCGGCGCAAGCATACCCGAAATAATCATTCTGAATTCCATGTTCAAAAAGAAGCTGATCATTGCTTTCGTGTTAAATGTTTTTGTCATTGCCATTGTGGCTGGTTATCTCGTGGATATAATTCTTTATTAATACCCAAATATTATTATCCAGTGACGTGATGCTTTAATTCTTTCCAAAGTCTATTTATCTGGTGTTTTTTACACATAAAAATACGGCTTGACAATAATGATGGGAAAAACTATATTCCAATAAAAGAATATATTGGAATTTGATTTTATGAACGATTTTATAGCCGTGATGAAGGCGCTATCCGACCCCACGCGGGTGCGAATCGTAAAAATTCTCCAGCACAGACCCCTGTGCGTTTGTGAACTTCAGCAGCTTTTATCCATCCCTCAACCGACAGTTTCCAAGCACATGAAAGTGCTGGAAAAAGCTGGTTTGGTCAAGGGCAAAAAGGATGGCTTATGGGTGAATTACGCGCTGGATTACGGCAGTTCCAATCCCTACGCGGCGACAATTCTTGGAAATCTCCGGCACTGGCTGGCTGACGACAACCTCGTCCGTAAAATGGAAAAGGAACTCCCGGGTATTAGAAGGCAAACGGCTTGCAGAAAAGCATAGATATTCTGATAAAAGAATATTCAAAATGGAAAATAAGATAACGCAAATTCGGGTGGACGGCAGACAAACAGGTGTTATCGGACTGGAATACGCCATCCGAAATATCGTTGAATGGGCGCGCGGCAAAAGCGACGAAGAGATTATCGCGGAGCTGTTGAGCCGTGTGGAAAAACGTAACTATATTCCCTCGAAAATAAAGGATGCCTATGGCAGGGCGCTGTTGCGCGAATACAAAAAATTTATCGGCGAAAAAGTCGAGGAAGAACCTCTTGCCGGTCTCCAAGTGGTCATTCTGGGACCGGGGTGTGCTCAGTGTTCTTCTCTTGAAGCGCGTGTGCGGGATGTGATGGCCGAAATGAATTTAGCTGGAGATATGACGCATGTCGAAGATGCGAAGGAAATCGGACGGTATGGTGTTATGGGAACACCGGCGCTAGTTATAAACGGCAAAATTGTTGCCGTAGGCAGTGTGCCGGAAAAGAAGAAGATTCAATCGTGGCTGGAAGATGCAGTAAAAAAAATGGGGCAATAAATTGTTCCGTAAGTACATATTAAAAGATTAGGTAACAATCTTTGATTTGAAAGGAAACTGCTGATGAAAGAGAAATCTCCTAAAGTTCAAGAACAAAGCAAACAGGCCGCCGAGCCCAAGCGACTCAATGTGTTCGAGCGTTATTTAACAATCTGGGTGCTTCTTTGCATGGTGGTGGGCGTAGCTTTGGGTAAATTTTTACCTCAAATAACCACTTCGCTCAGCGCGATGGAATTCGGTCAAGGTTCGCAGGTCAATGTGCCGATTGCCATCCTCATCTGGCTCATGATTTTCCCCATGATGCTGAAAATCGACTTCGGCTCTCTGGGCGACGTCGCGAAAAAACCGAAAGGTTTGATGGTCACCTTGTTTGTCAACTGGCTGGTGAAGCCCTTCAGCATGGCTTTTTTGGCATGGATATTTTTTCATTACGTTTTTGCTGTACTAATCGATCCTGAAACGGCCAAGAGTTATACGGCAGGACTTATTATTCTTGCGGCAGCTCCCTGTACAGCGATGGTCTTTGTCTGGTCGTATCTCACCGATGGCGATCCCGCTTACACCCTCGTACAAGTGGCGCTCAATGACCTGATTATGCTTGTGGCTTTTGCGCCGATTGTCATGTTTCTTCTTGGCGTGGCCAATGTTGTTGTTCCTTCAAAAGTATTGATTACCTCCGTTGTCGTATTCATCGTCATCCCCCTGGCAGCCGGTTATTTGACGCGCAAAATATTGTTGAAACAATACGGCAAGGAATGGTTTGAGACGCGGTTTTTATCCAAATTTCATCCGGTAACCGTGATAGCATTGCTCCTGACCCTTTTGCTGATTTTCGCGTTTCAGGCGAAAAACCTCACCACCAAGTGGTTTGCAGTTATCCTGATTGCCATCCCAATTTTGATTCAGGTCTATTTCAATTCCAGCCTCACCTATCTGCTGATGAGATTTTTCAAGGTTCAGCATAATGTTGCGTCACCTGGTGCTCTGATCGGCGCCAGTAATTTCTTTGAATTGGCCGTGGCCGTGGCCATTACGCTTTTCGGGCCGAGTTCCGGAGCCGCGCTGGCCTGCGTGGTCGGCGTTCTGGTCGAAGTACCGGTGATGTTGTCGGTCTGTAATATCTGCAACCGGACGCGCGGCTGGTACAACAAGGGCATCGCCGATGCGTGCAACAGCTAAACGACAGGAGGGGAAAATGAGAAAAATAGAGATTCTGGGAACGGGTTGCGCCAAATGCAATAACCTCGAAGCGATGGTGCTTAAGGCCTTGAAAGAAACAGGTGTCGAAGCGCAGGTGGATCACGTAAAAGACATAAAAAAGATTATGAACTACGGCGTGATGACGACGCCCGCGCTGGTTATTGACGGAGAAGTGAAGGCAGCGGGTAAAATACCTTCAGAAGACCAGATTAAAAACTGGATTGGCGTCAAATAAAATTTATAACGGAAACTATTGTAAATTTCTTTTGGGAAAAAACACCGATGTTTCCAGAAGAGGGAAAAAGCCATTTCCAAAAGGTTGCGATGATTTAAAAACACTTATGGATGAAAATTTCAAGAAGGTTGATGAATTTTTTAAAGACAAGAGTTGAAGAGTATCTTCGTTGGCAGTTGGGCATAAAAAACGGGTTATTGATGAAGATATTTCATCCTAAACCACAAAATTTTTAGGAGGTGTTTTATGTTTTACGTACTTTATTTGATTACGGGTCTTTTAGCAGGAGTCGTCGGCGGTTTGCTAGGCACGGGCGGATGCGCCCTCATCATGCCGGTGATCCGTTTCGGATTTCATTTCGATCCGGCTATTGCGGTCGGCACAACGCTCACTGCTGTGGTCTTTACCGCAGGTTCTGGAGCCATCCAGCATCTGCGCATGAAAAACGTGGACAAGACAACAGCATTACAAGTAGGCATCAGCGGTGTCATAGGCGTTATTATAGGCTCTATTGTTTTTGGTTACATTAAGGAATATGGAGATGTCATTGATCTTATCATCGGTATTGCTTTCATTATTGTTTCTATACGTATGCTTTATGAAGGTTTACTGGGCAAAACACCTCCCCCGCCTGTCGGAACTACTATGCCCGGCACGGTGGGATCGAAATCTTTTCTGGGTGTATCCATTGGAACGCTAACAGGGATTATCGGTTTGGGTGGCGGCTATGCTCTGGTTCCTTCATTTCTTTATTTCCTGCGCGCTCCAATGAAACTGGCTATCGGCACATCCATGGCCGCTTTTGTTTGGATGGCATTAGTCGGCGCGGCATTCAAAATTTATCAGGGTGTGGTGAACATTCCCGTGGCGATTACACTTGGCATCGGTGCATTGATCGGCGCGATTTACGGAGCGAAACTGGTGGCAAAATTCAAGCCGAATGTTCTCAAAGCGCTTTTTGGATTTTTATTTCTCTATGTGTCATTGAAATACATCCTGCTTTATTTCGGGATACACATTTAAAACACGATTAAAGGCCTGCTTTGATTTGATATGAAATGGATTAACGCATGATAAATAATGCAATTATTTTTGTCGCGGTTGCCCTGATATTAACAGCCGTCTCCTATCTTCTCGACCGCGAGAAAACAAAAGCAGGCCTTAAAAAAGGCCTTCAAATGTTCAAAGGCATTGCCGTGCCTTTTTTAAATATTTTAATTCTTGTCAGCCTTGTTTTATATTTTGTGCCGCCGGATTTCATAGCAAAATATTTGGGCAGGAACTCTGGAATCTGGGGATTTGTCATTCCCGCTGTCATAGGGTCCATCACGTTGATCCCCGGCTTCATATCCTATCCGATAGCCGCAGTACTGATCAGACAGGGCGCATCCTATACAACGGTTGCAACCTTTATGACAACTTTAATGATGGTAGGTATCGTCACACTTCCTCTTGAGGCTAAATACTTTGGGTTCAGAGTAGCTGTGATTCGCAATACACTGAATTTTTTTGCCGCCATAGTCATTGGGTTACTGGTAGGGTTATGTTATTGAAAATTTCTTTTACGCAAAACAAAAAATATATATGGCTTGCGGCTTTTGTCACGGCAACTATTATTTCTTATCTATTCGATTTTAATCCAGGCCGGAAAGTGTTTGCCAACTTTACGCAGTTTTTCATTGAAATGATTTCCTTTATACCGTTTCTCTTCATCATTGTCGGACTCTTTGATGTCTGGTTTCCCAAGGAGGAAATTGAAAAGCACATCGGGGAATCCTCCGGTTTAAAGGGAATGTTGCTGGTGATTATTCTGGCAATGCTTCAGGCTGGCCCGCTTTACGGTGCCTTTCCTGTCGCTTATATTCTTTACAAAAAGGGCGCCAGCATTAAAAACATTTTTATTTACCTTGGCGCCTTTGCCTCGCTGAAAATCCCTATGCTGGGCATTGAGATAGGTTATCTGGGAGTTAAATTCACTATGATTCGAACTCTGACATCACTACCGCTGTTTGTCGGCATAGGTTATTTGCTGGAGTGGTATCTGCGCGATAAAAGGTTTAAAGTTTATGAAATTTAGTAAAATTTTTATACGGAGGATTTATTATGGCTGAATGTTGTGAAGGCGGCACACGATTGATTTATTCCTGCGCCGGATCGGCGGATGTTGGTGAAATTGCCGATCGGGTGACGCGCAGGCTGCGTGATGAAGGATATTCTAGGATGACCTGCCTGGCTGGTATTGGTGCGGGTCTTTCAGGCTTTGTTCAGTCGGCCGTCGGCGCGGATGAAAATATAACAATTGACGGCTGTCCCATTGCCTGCGCAAGAAAATCTTTAGAACGAATCGGCGTCAAACCGACATCGTATATTCTGACCGACTTTGGTTTGAAAAAACATGAGACCCCCATAACAGATGAGATTATTGAAGAAGTTTTTGAAAAAATAAAAAAGAACAGTGGCTTTTCAGCGACAACTCAGCGGACAACAGCCAGCGGTTGTTGCGGTACATAACGTTGAATAGAAACCGTTTTACATGATGAAAAATTTAAAATTTAACTTAAGGAGATTATTACAAATGAAGTTGCGTTTAAAATTAATTGGGCTTTTCGTTTTATTGACTGTTTTTGCTTTCGCTTTCCCCTCTCTGGATAACAGCCACGCTTTTGCTCAGGATAAAAACGTCAACGCTACGACGACAAAAGCAACAAATCAGCCAGAGGCAAAATCCGACACGATTTTGGCCACTTTTATTGAAATCGGCGCGGCGAAATGCATACCCTGCCGGGCTATGCAGCCGATAATGAAGGAAGTGGCGGAGAAATACAAGGGACAGGTCAAGGTTGTTTTTCACGATGTCTGGACACCGCAGGGTAAAATCGATGGAATGAAATATAATATCCGGGTCATTCCAACGCAGGTTTTTCTGGACAAAAACGGCAAGGAATACTTCCGACATGAAGGTTATTTCCCCAAGGAAGAACTCATCAAAGTGCTCAAAATGCAGGGAGTCAAATAATGATAGTTGAGCTTTTCACCTGGCTGACAAATGCGCTGACGCAAGCGCCCGGTATTGCCATTGGCGCCGCGTTTGCCTGGGGCACACTATCGGTTATCCTTTCGCCCTGCCATATTGCGTGTATTCCCCTGATTGTGGGCTTCATCGACGGCCAGGGAAACATCACCACTGGGCGGGCATTCGGTCTTTCTTTTCTTTTCGGGCTGGGCATACTCATTACGATTGGCATCATCGGTCTCATTACGGGACTTGCGGGAAGAATGGTCGGCGATATCGGCGGCTACGGCAGTTATTTTGTAGCCATTATTTTCTTTGCCGTCGGCCTCAATCTGCTGGGGATATTGCCGCTTCCTTTTATGGAAGGCGGCGCTGCTAATCCGAATTATAAAAGAAAAGGTTTTCTTGCGGCTTTTATTTTGGGTTTGTTGTTCGGCATTGCTTTGGGTCCCTGCACCTTCGCTTACATGGCAACGATGCTGGGTGTTGTTTTCAGTATGGCATCCACCAAAATTGTTTTCGCCATTTCATTGCTTCTGGCTTATGGAATTGGGCACTGCACCGTTCTTGTTTTAGCGGGCACTTTTACAGAAGTAGTGGAACATTATCTCTATTGGAGTGAGAAATCAAAAGGCGCGGTTATTCTCAAGAAATTCTGCGGCATTTTGGTGATTTTGGGTGGTGTTTACCTAATCGGACTGAATTTTATGCAAGGATGATGGATGAAAAAAAGAATCCTGTTTTTATGCACGGCGAATTCCAGCCGGTCGCAGATGGCCGAAGGAATCGCGAATCACTTCTGGGGCAATCAAATGGAAGCGTTTTCAGCTGGAACACGGGCTTCATTTGTGAATCCGATGGCCTTGGAGGTGATGAAGGAAATCGGAATTGACATTTCCGGGTACCGCTCCAAGAATCTTTCCGAATTCGACGGGCAGAATTTTGATTACGTGATTACGCTGTGCGGCGACGCAAATGAAGCATGCCCGCTCTATATCGGCGGGACAAAAAAGATACACATCGGTTTTGATGATCCGGCAAAAGCAAACGGCACACAGGAAGAAAGATTAAATAAATTCCGGCGTGTGCGGGACGAAATCAAAGAAAAACTGGCTGATTTTTTTGAAGCGCAAAATATTGACTTCATACGCGGACAGTGAATAAATTAAGTAATATTTAATGAAACACGATTTAAAACAGGGAGCAAGTTATAATGAAAATGATCGAGCTTATCAAAAAATATCGCCACATCATTACCATTTTGCTGGCGCTCATCG
>DAOSZO010000047.1:0-19455 GCA_035382085.1 Smithella sp. | reverse complement strand
AGATGCCTATCGCATATTCGGTGACTTTCTCGGAATGACCTGCCGTAAAAGGATCGCGCGCGTCAATGCTCGCAGCCAGAGCTTTCAAAATTGACTTCAACTGTCTGGTTTTTTCCTGATACAGCTCCGCGTTACGAATGCTTATACCAATTACTGATGCGATACCCATTAATAAATTTAAGTCACTTTCTACAAGTGTTCGCCGAGTTTTATAATTATCCACCGTCAGTACCCCAACAGACTTTGTATCAGAAACGATAGGACAGCAAATAAATGAATTGGAGCCCATCGCCTTGGCAAATCTCAAACTTCTTTGGGACAGATTGTTGGTGATGGAGCTTAAATCATTAACTAAATAAGGCTTTTGTTCTCGAAAGGTAGCGACAAAAACACCTTTTGATTCCGGTTTAGTCAAATTAAATTCCGTTTCTTTTATAATTTTGAACTGATTTTCATCGTAACCATAACCGGCTTTGAATACCAGCCGCGTTCCTTGTTCGTTGGCAAGGAGCAAAACACAACGGTCGTAATCCAGCCTTTTTTCAAGAATTTGCGTTATATTTTCAATAATTTCTTCAATATTAATAAATTTATTAATTGCATTTCCGATCTCATTGACCATTTTCGAATTATTATAATTGATTTGCATCTGTCTGATTAAATCATCTCTCGCTTGCTCAAGGTTGCTAATACTGTTTCTTAATTCCTTCTTGGCATATTTATCACTGATTGCATTAATAATGAGAACAGCCACCAACATAATTGGAATATAATACAATAATTTATCAAGAGGATAGACAAAAAAAATCGCAACACTAACAATTGCTAATAAACCTGCAATAATATTTCTTGCTTTCTTTAGACGATACGAAAAATTACTTTCCCATTCGATAATATACCTACAACACTTTCCACCCTTAAATATGCATTCCGGATGGTCAACCATTGGAAGGGAGTTATTAAATCCTATAGATATCGATTCAAAGTGCCCTATTCTATTTTCGCACTGAAAAGGTTTCTCATGAACACCTTCCTTAGGAGTAACTGTAATTTCAATTTTTTTTGAATCTATTTTCGATGCTTCATAAGTTGCTGATCTCGAAAATTGACTAACTATCTTACCAACAAGCTTATATACTTCTACTGGACTTATCATTCCGAGCACATACTGTCGCATTACGCCGATTGCTTCAGTAGAAGCCGCATAGCGACCCGCTTGCCTCGCTATATTGGCATCCCCAGTAAGCTGGGTTAACTTTTCATGAAATAAATTGATTTGTTCCTGGGTAAACCAGTGATTCTGATCGGCAACTTCATATGGCTCCATGTGGGCATATTGATAGAGCTCATCAATATTTACGCGCTCATAACATTTTTTTACATATTTAATATAAGTATTGATGATACGGCTGTTATACAGTCGTTCTTCTTCCATTATTGTATCCTAATAAATTTATTTATTTGCTGATTTTTTTCTAATATTGTCTTTAGAAAAATTCTTTAAATTCTCATCAAATAATAATTTATTCAGAATAATGTATATATACAAATGTATTTTAAGTCAAGGTAATACATACTATGAGAATAGAAAGTTCTCGAACTTATTCTAGAAAACATTTTTTAATAAGTCATAAAAAGAAAATTAAATATATTGAAATAAGTTTTTTAATAATATAAATACACCCAACATGAAAAAATTATTATTGATAAACCCGGTGGGACATAAAAGCGGTTTCTTGTTAAGCAAATCTACAACGTTCCCTCCTTTAGGTCTGGGCTATGTGGCCGCTTTGACACCGGATCACTGGCAGATTAAAATTATAGATGAAAATTTTGATAATTTTCAATTTGAAGAAGCGGATTTGGTCGGCATTACCGCTTTCACCAGCAACATCAACCGCGCCTATGAAATAGCCGGCATTTATAAAGAGAAAAAAATCAAGGTGGTCATCGGGGGAATTCATGCCTCGATGCTTCCCGATGAGGCATTGCGGTTTGCCGATGCCGTTGTTATTGGAGAAGCCGAAAATATCTGGAAAAAAGTCATTGATGATTTTGAAAGCAATTCGCTCCAACAAAAATACCAGGGAAGTGTTGTTGACTTAACAAAACTTGATATTATTCCCCGCAGAGATTTATTCAATCCAAATTATTTCTGGGAAACAATTCAAACATCCAGAGGCTGTCCCTTAAATTGCAATTTCTGTTCGGTTTCCAGATATCTCGGCAAACAATATCGCCAAAGAAAAGCTGAAGATATTTTAAAAGAACTTGATGAGTTAAAGGGAAAGTACATTTTTTTTGTAGATGATAATCTTGTTGGATACGGCAGGCAATCTTATCAACACGCAAAGGTACTCTTTCGTGGAATGATCGAGCGCTCATTAAATAAAAAGTGGCTGATGCAAACATCCATTAACGCTGCAGAAGACGAAGAATTAATTAAACTGGCCGCGGATGCCGGTTGTATGTTTGTCTTCATTGGTTTCGAAACGATAAAACATGATTCACTGCTGGAATATAAAAAAGGTGTCAACCTGAAGGTTGGTGCTGATAATTATAAAAAAGTCGTTGATATTTTTCACAAATATGGAATTGGTGTTCTGGGCGCGTTTATTATCGGCAGCGATTATGAAACACCGGAGTACTACAAAATATTTTCGGATTACCTGATAAAATCAGGAATTGATATTTTTCAAATTTCTCTACTTACTCCGATCCCCGGAACGGATTTCATAGAACAATTAAAAAGAGAAAATCGTCTTCCTTATACCAACTATCCTTCTGATTGGGACAAATACAGATTTTCTTACATCGTACATGATGTAAAAGGTCCAGCACCTGAATTAATATACACGGCAAGCAATCACATTAAAAATAAACTTTATTCTTTTCCAAACTATCAAATACGAATGCTTAAATCATTATTCAAAATTAGAAAAACGATAAACTGGTTTGCCATTTACAAAATAAATGAGGGATATAAAAAAGCTTGGAAAAACTCCCATTACTTCTTAAACTATCCTCACGTTCTTCCTTGATTGAAACTGAAAGAATATAATTAAAATAAATCATTTATTTCTTCGCATGGAAGCCAGTTTTGTCTGGAGGTCATCGATGCGCCGGTGATTGTCTTCGGAGCCGATATAAGAACGGAAAAGCCACTCTTGGAGGCGCATGGCCTGATCCAGGTTGGCGTTCATAAGCAGGTGGGTCAGTTGCTTGGTTTCCTTAAGACATCCCCTGTCGTAAGTGGCCACCTCCCGTGCTATTTTTCCGACTTCTGAAAGCAATTGGCCTTCCGGAAAAACACGGGATACGTATCCCATGCGCAACGCTTCCTGCGCGTCCCAGATCCGTCCGGTCAAAGCGGATTCGAGTGCGTTGCTGAGGCCGACAATACGCCAAAGGGGATCCATCGTCGGATTTAAGGATAACACGATTTCGCGCTGACCAAACCGTGCTTTTTCCGACGCGTAGCGGATATCACACATCATGGTCAGATCAAATCCTCCCGCAATCGCCGGTCCTCCGACTGCGCAGATGACCGGCTGTTCACAAAACAAGACGGCTCGGTAGGCGCGGTGAAATTTTGCCGTATATTCTTCATTGCTGGCTTTTTGCAGCGTGCGGATATAGGTCAAATCAAAACCGGCGGAAAAATATCTTTCGCCGCCCGTAAAAATAACCACATGCACATCCTGTCGTTTGGATAGGTCGGTGAACATCTCCTCAATTTCTTCGAGCACTTGAGGCGAAAGAGAATTGCCTTTATCCGGTCTGTTGATGGTCACGGTGGCCACATGGTCTTCAACGGAAAGCAAAAGATATTTCGGTTCCATATACTGTTCTCCTGAAATTTTATTACCCCTTCTGTTTCTCGCATATAAAGAAATGCGCACCGCAAGTCAATAAAATTGATTTATAACTTGCGTAAATAAATCTAGGGGAAGTACTCGCGGCGCCGTCAACTCTTTGAAATGAAAACGTTGAAATCCGCGGAGATTATTTTTTTCCGGTTTTTTTGGGGGACCCCTTCTTCTTTTTTGTCGCCTTGACCGGTTTGTTATCCTTCTTGGTTTTTTTTACAACGGGTCTTTTTTCTTTGGCCGGCTCCAGCGCCAAGGTCACCACTTCCATCATATCTTTGACAAAATGAAAGGATATGCTCTTTTGCACCTTGGCCGGAATATCTTCGACGTCCTTACGATTCCAGTCGGGCAACAAAATTGTTTTTATTCCCGCCCGGTAAGCCGCCAGAACTTTTTCTTTGATTCCGCCCACCGGCAGCACGGCGCCGCGCAAAGTGATTTCGCCGGTCATGGCCAGATTTTTCTTCACCTTGCGGTTGGTCAAAAGCGACGTGAGCGCCGTGAGCATGGTCACTCCGGCCGAGGGTCCGTCTTTGGGAATGGCACCCGCCGGAACATGGATGTGGATATCCATGTTTTCAAAAAATTCCGGATTCACATTTAACGCTTTTGCGTTGGCACGGATAAAACTCAACGCGGCGGCAGCGGACTCTTTCATCACGTCGCCCAGTTGGCCGGTCAATGTCAGACCTTTCTTTCCCTTCATTGCGGTGGCTTCGATGAAAAGCATGTCGCCGCCAACGGGCGTCCACGCCAGGCCAATGGCAATACCGGGCTTAGTGATGCGCGAGTCTAGGTCCGTCGGGACACGCACCGGCCCGAGATATTTGTGCACGTCCTTTTCATTCACCGTTTTCGACTTCAACGTTCCCTCCGCGATCTGCGCCGCCACGCCCCGGCACACACTGGCAATCTCTCTTTCGAGATTCCGCACGCCCGCTTCGCGTGTATAGCCGGCAATAATTGTATTGAGCGCTTTCAGTGTCATCTTAAACTGCGCGGAGGTTAAACCGTTCTCCGCCATTTGACGGGGAATCAGGTATTTCTCGGCAATTTTTATCTTTTCTTCCTGAGTATAGCCATTCAGTTCAATGACCTCCAGCCTGTCCAGCAAGGCCGGTGGAATCGTGTCCAAAACGTTCGCCGTGGTGATAAACATGACATTCGACAAGTCAAAAGGCACATCGAGGTAATGATCCGAAAACGTGTTGTTCTGCTGAGGATCCAAAACCTCCAGCAAGGCGGCTGAAGGATCACCGCGAAAATCACTGCCGAGTTTATCAATCTCATCCAGCATAAAAACAGGATTTTTCGATTCCGCCCGCCGCAGTCCCTGAATGATTCGTCCGGGCAAAGCGCCGATATAAGTGCGCCGATGTCCGCGGATTTCCGCTTCATCGCGCACGCCCCCCAGAGAGATGCGGACAAATTTCCGTCCCAGCGCCCGGGCGATGGAATGTCCAAGGGATGTTTTGCCGGTGCCGGGCGGACCGACGAAACACAAAATCGGCCCCTTGGAATCCGGTTTGAGTTTGCGGACGGACAAATATTCAATAATGCGTTTTTTTGGTTTCATGAGCCCGTAATGATCCTCGTCCAGAATCCGGCGTGCCTGGACAATATCGAGGTTGTCTTCCGTGGCCTGATTCCACGGCAAGGCGGTAATCCAGTCCAGATATGTTGAGGAAACGGTATATTCAGCCGACGCGGGACTCATGCGCGACAAGCGCTGCAGCTCTCGGAGAGCTTCCTTTTTCGCTTCTTCAGGCAAGTTTTTTTCTTCAATTTTTTTTCTGTATTCCTCTATTTCAACCAAGTTGTCGTCGGTTTCGCCAAGCTCCTGCTTGATCGCCTTCAACTGCTGCTGCAGATAATAATCGCGCTGGCTTTTGTCGATATCCTTTTTTATTTTGCTCTGGATTTTGTCGCCCAACTCCAAAATTTCCATCTGGTGCGTGACCAACCGCGTCAGTTCTTTCAAGCGCTCCTTCACGTCGACAATGTCCAATATTTTTTGTTTTTCTTCTACAGGAGCATTGATAATGGAAGTAATCAAATCAGCCAGCGTTCCCGCTTCCGTGATGGATTTCGCCATGGGGCCGAATTCCGGCGGCAGAAAAGGTGAAAGCTTCAAAATGCGGTCAAATAGAGAAAGCAAATTGGACATTAAGGCTTCCGTCTCAAGATCTTTAACCTCTTTTTCTTTGATGACTTTTATCCTCGCCTGCTGATAGGGTTTCCCCTCTATCATCTCCTCAATGGCAAAGCGGCTGACTCCCTGCAGCAGCATTTGCGTGTGGTTATCCACCGTTTTGGCCATTTTCATTATGACCGCACAGGTGCCCACCGAATGCAGGTCTTCCCGGGCATAGAGATGCTGTTTTTCCGGCTCTTTTTTAACCATGACCAAGCCAATGATGCGGTCCTTGGTCATGGCTTCATCGACCAAAACAGCCGCATTGCCCGTGACTTCCAAAGGAATGACTGTTTTGGGAAAAACAAGCGCATTGTGCAACGGAAGAATGGGAATAATTTCGGGAATGTGAAAAGCGTTTTTGTTTTCTGAAAGGTTTTGTTCCGTCATGTTAGCCTCCGCAGTCGTTTCATCAAAAAATCATCAGCAATCACTTATCATTTTTCTGAAATGATCGGCACGCGATGCGATTGATTGGGCGGCATTTTTTTCATTCTGACCACGAGGATGCCGTCGGCGTACGTGGCCTCCGCCGAGTTCACCTCCACGAGGGTGGGAAGAGCGATGTCCCGTTCGAAACGGCCATGGGGTATTTCCGCCTGGCAATATCGGGCATCGTGCAGCATCTTCACCAATTTGCGAATGCCGGCTATTTTAATTTTGTTCCGGTTAACTTCAATATGCAAATCTTCCTTGATAAGTCCCGCCACATCGACCATGACGATGACTTCGTCGGCGGATTCGTAAACGTCGACGTTGGGCCGCCAAGTCCCCTGATAGTTTCTGAAAGCCGGCCTGACGAGATGAAACACTTCATCGACCACCTTCTGAAACTCATCCTCAAAGTTGCTTCCGAAATTAATTTTCAGGTACGTCATATAAGCCGCCTTTTTCAAACGCCCCAAGGGCTTCTTTAAAAATTATAATAACGGATTTTCAAATGTAAACGCCTCATCAAAAATTTTCAGCCTTTTTTCTCATCCTTTTATTGAAGGTACGGCGCCACAATACTGTCTATCGTTTCGCTTTCTGCTTCCGTTTCGGTCTGAACCAAATCAGTAATCCGCGCGACAAGTTTTTCGTCTTTTTTAAGTTTTTGCGCCAGATTCTGATCCTTTATGATCAAATCGATATATTTAAAACAAGCGTTCTTGGCTACTTGGCGAATCGTCTCATAATCTCCACCGGATAAGGCTATTTTTCGAATGCCCTCGGTATCCGCCGCGATGATGGCTTCCATCGCTTTTTTATCCTTGACCGCTCGAATAAGCGTTTCTGTCAAGATTTTTCTGGCCGACGACTCGTTTCGGGACCGCTCGTTGATTTGAATTTCTTCTTCCGAACCCTTGGCCAGATCGGCATATTTCTTTTCGTTTTTCGCGACAAACGCTTTGAGTTTTTTCAGCGTGTTGTACGGATAGTATTTCATGACCGCATAAGCGACTTTTTTGGGGATGTTTCCCGCGGGGTCCGTTTTGAGTTTATAGATGAACTTGGTCTTCTCTCTGGCCAAAAACTCCATCTGAAACAAGCCGTTCATGACGGTCACGCGCGTTCGGCCCCTGACCGGCGGCATTTTAATCTCATCGGTGCAGAAAAAATTTATTTTCGCGTTTCCGTGATCATAATCATAGACGGTCTCATCTTTCAGCACAATATCCCGGTCTTCTATCATAAAAGGATTCAGAATCAGATACATCACAAACGTGTTCCGGTCGTATTTTTTTTCAATGATCGCGCTGGAACAGTCGGCGACCCATTCCGGATATTTCGGAACGTCGCGGAGGGCTTCGCCGATGACTTCCATTCTGGCATCAATCGTCGTGACCGCCATATATTCCATCAGATCGGTCCCCGCCACTGGACGCTCATACAACTTAATGCCGTTGCTCTCTTTAATTTTCGACCAGCCGCCGGCGGCCAAAGCGGAAAACGAGACGATAAACAAACCGATCATAACGACAAAAATCATGATATGACGCTTTTTCATCATCTCCCCCTCCTTTGTTTATTTAAATTGTTCGCAAAAAAAATCCTTCTGGCTTCGTTTCCTTGAACCTTGAACCCTCCGCGGCGCGGCTATCGACAACGAACCGGCCATCACCCGACAAAGGTTTTTCATAACCAGCGCACATCAGGTTTTTTTCGGGAAACGGTGTGCGTGAAAAGATACGCGGGGTATCCCAACACCAATGCCGCGCATACCTTTCTTCCGGAGGGAACTCCCAAGCGCTTTCGCAATTGGAAATTAAACTTCAGCAACAGCGTTATCAGGCCGATGAAACAGGTGCCCAATCCGAGGACATGCGCGTAATGGACCATGGCGGTCGCGGCGATGTTGCAGTTATCCGAAGCAAACGGCCTTCTTTGCGGAGCGTGAATAAGGATCAGCACCGGTGCGTTGTGCAAAATAAAATCCCGTCCTTCCTCAATGGTCTTGGCCTGAACATACTCCATCACCCTGACATAGCGGTTCTCGGACAATCCGCTGATTCTCAGGAATACCCGGCCTATCGCCGTTTGGGATAAATTATAAAAAAAATTCGCAGTCCCGAATATTTTCTTTGCTGTTTTTTCAAGAAGTTCCTTGTCTGTAATGACCGTGTAGCCGACATTTTGCTCGTTGCTCGCCGTCGGAGCGAAGCTTGCCAGGTCAATTATCCGTTCAATGATTTCCCGCGGAACCGGTTGATCTTTAAACTGGCGGACGCTTCTTCTGCTGACTACGACATCACGGAAAACGTCGGGATGAAAACTGGTTTTGTTGACTTTCGTGATTTGTCGCATGTCCAGCCCGTGATGGATGATGGCCTCCGTCGGGCAGACGGCGACGCAATGACTGCAGAGGTTGCACAGCTCTGTCTTTTGAGGAACGGTTCGGCCATCAATGACACGCCAAATGCCCATGACGCAGTCCCGGGCACAAAGCATGCACTCAATGCATTTATCCTGCCGTTTTTCAATCAGCATTCCACGTTATCCGAGCAGAAAATCTGGAATGGAAATGACCGCGAAAAATATATAGACAAGCATTTCCTGTGTCAATGAAATTTGATGGGAGAGCCGCGATTTTTTTTCAATAAAAATGGCAGTGGATGTTTTCCACTGCCATTTCTCCCCTTTTGCGCCTCGGTGTTTTCAGTACGGCAAAGTCAGACGCTGAAGACCGTACTATTCAGACAAGTACTTGAAGGAAACTCTCAGCTTTACACGGTATTCCACGACCTTTCCTTTCTCCACCCGCATATCCAGTTCCTTGACTTCAGCTACCCTGATTTCCTGAAGGCTCTTTGCCGCTGTCTGCACGGCATTTTTCGCCGCGTCTTCCCATGATTTTTCACTTCCCCCGATAATTTCAATGACCTTATAAACACTGCTCATAAATTCCCCTCCTTTCCATTAAAAAAGTTTCAAAACTTTATCCGCCGGCATTCGCCGGCAACAAATCCGCCACGGCAGAACATCTGATGAAAACGAGAGTTGGAACAAAGACAGAATCGGCCAAAAAAACACAGCACTCAAATGAGTATAATGTCGTCAGCAAAATCGTTTCGGGACTAATTAAAAGTAGTTGTTAAATTATACTTTATTTTTTCAAAACGTCAATCCATATTTTTTATCAATTGTATTATAAATACGAGCACATATAGGTTTTGATTGAATTTTTTTCCGAAATACCCTAGATTTACGACGCTTGATTGCAGGGCACGCAATAACCTTTGATTTGCAATCCGCGCGAACAATTTTTTCGCGTGAATATAAAACATCAAGGAGCAACATTTATGCACACGTGGACATTGGACAAACCGGACAATCTGGTTGAATGGTGGGAAGAGAGCGCCGCCAAATTTGCTGATAGGCGTCTTTTCGGCACGAAAAACAAAAACGGCATCTACGAATGGATAACCTATAAAGAAATTGACACACGCATCCGAAACCTGCGCGCGGGGCTAGCCCAGCTTGATGTCTCGAAGGGCGACGTTGTCGGCATCATCGCCAACAACCGACCGGAATGGGTAGTTTGTGCCTTTGCCACCTGGGGAAGACTGGCCCGCTTTGTCCCGATGTATGAAGCGGAATTGCTGCAGGTCTGGAAATACATCATCGCCGACAGCGGCATCAAGGTTCTTTTTGTATCCAAACCGGATATCTATGAAAAAATTAAAAACTTTCCCCAAGACATTCCGACGCTCAAACATATTTTCATTATTGACTCCGAAGGCGAGAATTCAATGGCCGCTCTGGAAAAGAAAGGCGTCGCCCATCCTGTTGCGCCGCTGGTTCCAAAAGCCGATGACATCGCCGAACTCATTTACACCTCCGGCACGACGGGCAATCCCAAAGGGGTATTGCTTTCCCACGGCAATTTTACCAGCAACACTCATGCCGGCCTCAAGATGTATCCCGAACTGACGCGCAACGACGGAAAAGACGGCCTGACCCTCGCCATTTTGCCCTGGGCCCACTCATACGGTCAGACGGGCGAATTGTTTGCGGTCATCCGCATGGGCGGCGCGACGGGACTGGCGGAAAGTCCCGCAACCATCGTCAATGACATTGTGGCGGTCAAGCCCACCTGGCTGGTCGCCGTGCCGCGCGTCTTCAACCGAATTTACGACGGCCTCTGGACCAAAATGAATAAGGAAGGCGGCCTGGCCAAATCCCTGTTCGTGATGGGCGTGGAGGCGGCCAAGAAAAAACGGGAACTGGCCGCCCAGGGGAAGTCGGATTTCATCACCAATCTCAAATTCAAATTCGCCGACAAAATCGTGTTCAAAAAAATCCGGGAGCGCCTCGGCGGCAGACTCCTCGGCTCCATGAGCGGCAGCGCGGCAATGAACCCGGAAATCGCCCAGTTCTTCTTCGACATCGGCATTCCCATCTACGATTGTTATGGTCTGACGGAAACGTCGCCTGCGGTCACGATGAATGCTTCCTATGACTATCGGCTGGGCAGCGTCGGCAAGCCCATCGACAAAGTGAAAGTCGTCATTGACAAGTCGGTGGTCGAAGAAGGCGCGACCGACGGTGAAGTGGTCGTCTATGGCCCCAATGTCATGAAAGGCTACCACAACCGTCCCGAAGACACCAAAGCCGTCATGACTGAAGACGGCGGATTGCGCACCGGCGACCGCGGACGCCTGGATCAGGACGGCTTTTTGTTTATCACCGGCCGCATCAAGGAACAGTACAAGCTGGAAAACGGAAAATTTGTCTTCCCCGTCGCGCTGGAAGAAGAAATCTGTTTGGTTCATCTTGTCCAGCAGGCCCTTGTTTACGGCCTGAACCGCCCCTACAATATCTGCATTGTTGTTCCCGATTTCGAAGCGCTGCTGGATTACGCCAAAGAAAAAGGACTGCCGCAGGACGCCAAAACACTGGTCAAAAGGCAGGACATCATTGATCTCTTCAGCCAGGAAATCACCAATCATCTGAAAGGCAAATTCGGCGGTTACGAAATCCCGAAAAAATTCCTGATCCTGGATGAACCGTTCAGTCTGGAAAACGGCACCCTGACGCAAACCATGAAGCTCAAACGCAAAGTGGTCCTTGAAAGACTCAAGGATCAGATTGAGGCACTCTACAAATAGCGGCAGGGAAAATCTGACAAAAAGGCGCGTCTTCTTTGAAGCGCGCCTTTTTTCATCGGATCTGATCGGGACGTTTTGCGTGAAGAATACTGTCCACCGTGTTTTGCTTCGAGTAATGCCCCTGCGTAATCCATCTCCACGTATCGTCTTTTCCCAAAACCTTTTCCCTGATTTTGTCCGGCGGCAGTCCTTTTTCCCCGAGCATTAACACGTCATCGCGCAGTTGCTCCATCCTGGCTATCTTCTTCAACAGAGCTTCCCGGCCGTTCGGCACCGCTCCCTTGAGACTGCAAAAGATCGTTTCCACCTTCAAGGCCGACAATTTCTTGAGCGTCGCCAGAATCTGCAGATAATTTTCATCCCGGCGCAGATAAATGAAATTGGTGCCGCAGAATAAATCGCCCGTAAAAAGCCAGCGCCGGCGGGGCTCATACAGACAGAGGTGATCATCCGTGTGCCCAGGCGTGTGGAAAACATCAAAATGATAATCCCCGCCGTCGACGGATGAACCGATTTCCGTTCCCCGGCAGGGTTTTGGCCAATCCCAGACAATTCGCTGATATAAGCGCAGTGCGTTTCGCTTCGGGTCTTCCAGGTAAGGCAGCGCCAAAGCATGAGCGAATATCGGCGCGCCGAACATTGCCTGAACATCGGCATTGTTGCCGACATGATCCTCGTGATGATGCGTGTTGATGACTCTTGAAACCTTGCCTTTCTGTAACGCCGACAGGAATTCCGGACCCGACCGGTTGGTGCCCGTGTCAATCAGCGTTCCACCGACCCCAAAAGCATGGACGGGATACAGAAGGAATCCGAGCACCGAGCGCCCCATGTAAAAAAGCGTCACCGTGTCGTATTGACTGATTTTCAGCATGGCTTGCCGGCCCTTTTGGTGAAAAGAATAATCTGGCGTAGATTGTAAGGAAGGATTCAGTTGGCGTCAAGCCATTTGGCCTTGTTGCGGAAAATTTTTTTTGCGTATCAAAGATGTCTGTCTATTTGCCTTGATTGAAAAGACCACACATAAAAGATATGCAATCGAGATTAATTTTGAAATCTTTACAATGGAGGCGGCAAAAAAGGTATTTAATTTTTCTATGGTAAATTTATCAATTTCATAGTCGAAAATTTAATTGCTTGACTTAATTAAATAACACTGTTATTTTAATAAAAAAGGATAAATAAATGCCTAAAAAACCCATGACCCAAGAAGAAATCGAAGGTTATCGCGGGAAAATTCTGGACACCGCCCTGGATATCATCATCCATGAAGGGTTTCAGAATTTAAGCATTCGAAAAATCGCATCGCGCCTCAATGTCACCGCCACAACCATCTACAACTATTACAAAAACAAAGATGAAATCAATCTGATGATCAGAATCAGGGGTTTCGAAAAACTCCACGACCTCCTGACAAAACGCTCCGGCGCGTTCACAAATATCGAAACAAAATTAAAAGCCATGATCCGGGCATATATTGAATTCGGCTTGAAGAATCCCAGTTACTACGACATCATGTTCAACCTGCACACGCCGAAATATTTGGATTACGCGGGAACGGACATCGAGCCTCTCGCCAAAAAGGAAAAGGACAACGCCCTGAAATGCCTCTATCTCTTTTCGGAACCCATCAGCGCCTACCTAACCGCCAAAAGCCGGCAGAAGGAGCGTTTCATTTTGTATCAGATCGTGAAATTCTGGTCGGATCTGCACGGGCTCATCACGCTGACAAACAGCCGGCTTTTTCATGAAGTATTAAATGATGTCAACGGTTTCATTGAAGAAAGAACTGCCGATCTGATTGAAGACATAAGAGCCATGAAGAAAAAATACGACGGCGGGAAAAAACTTTTTTAACCTTATTTTTATGGAGGGAACATCGTGAACACCCCTGCATCGACGGCAAAGAAAAGCACCGCGGACAAATTCGCTTACTTGTTTTTAAAATTTTTCGCCTTCAACTTCAACACCCGCCCTTCTTTGAACCGATATCTCCGATGCGACGACGGCTGGCTGAATTTCACCTTCGGCTTCCGGACGGAAAATGGAAGCGTCGAAAAGGCTCTCCGGTTCGAAAACGGCAGGGTCAGTGTTCTGGAGGAAATGCCGGAAAAGCTCGACGCGCAGCTCATTTTTATTGACGAAGACGCGCTCAAGGAGGCGGCCACGCAACCGCCCAACCGCCTCATGCTGGCGCTGATGGAAAATCGGATGATTACGCGGGGGAATCTGGGTTATCTGCAGCTGATCAATTTCTATCTCTCACTGTTGCTCAAACCGCTCCAGATTGCAAAGCTCAAAAAGGAAACCAGGGCCGAAAAAAGAAATTATGACGCGAAGGCGGCTTCCCGAAGGAGCATCGAAACGCGCAAGACAAAACAGCTCAGGGCCGAATCCGTTGACGGCGGCGTTCGGTTTCTCAACGACCCGTACCTTTCGGATTTTTCCCTTGATGATTTTCCAAGACTCAAAACCTTCCTCGACATTCACCTCAAAACAAAACCGGCCATCTGCCACGAACGGGCGGAAATTCTCACCCGGTGGTTCAAGGAAAACGGCTTCGAGCAAGACAAAACCGGGCGGCCCTGGGCGCCCGAACTGCGTCAGGCATCCGCTTTCAAATACCTGATGGAAAACAAAAAGCCCATCATCCGGGAAAATGATTTGATCGCCGGCACCAGCACCACCAGGGAAATCGGCGTCATTCTCTACCCGGAAGCACACGGCACCATGATTTGGGGAGAGCTTGCCACCGTGCCCTACCGTCCCCTCAACCCCTATCACGTCGACGCGGAAACCATCGACATTCTGCACAACAAGGTTTTCCCCTTCTGGATTAAGCGCAACTTCCGCGAATGGGTCAGGGAAAACAAGAACTACCCGCTCTGCCAGCAGCTGGATGAACGCTTCGCGGCCTGTTTCCTGTGGAAAACGGTCGCGCTGTCGCACACCATCCTTGATTACCCCAGGCTCCTGCGACTGGGCACGAAGGGAATCATCGCCGAAATCGAAAAGGAGCTGCAGGCGACGCCCCCGTCCGACCAGCCGAAGCGCGACACGCTTTCTGCGATGAAAATCAGCCTCGAAGGCCTCAACGCCTACGCGAAAAACCTGGCCGCGGAGGCGCAACGACTCGCCGACAGCGAAACAAACCCCTCGCGGAAAAAGGAACTGATGCGTCTGGCCGACATCTGCAGCCGCGTCCCGGCAAATCCCTGCTCCACGCTGGATGAAGCCGTTAACGCCCTGTGGATCACCTGGGTCGGCGTGCATATGGAAAACACCAACGCCGGCTTTTCGCTGGGCCGCCTCGACCAGTGGTTTCAGCCCTACTTCGAAGCCGACATGAAAAAAATCCCCGACGAAAAATCCCGGCGGGAATACCTCAAACACGCCATCGAACTCATCGGCTGTTTTTACATGCGTTGCACGGACCATCTGCCCCTCATTCCGGACATCGGCAACCATCTCTTCGGGGGAAGCTCGTCCGATCAGGCCATCACCCTGGGCGGGGTGACACCCGACGGCGAGGACGCGGCGAATGACATGACGTATATCTTCCTGAAGGTGACGGAAATGCTCTGCATCCGCGACCCCAACGTCAACGCCCGCTACCACCGCGAGAAAAACAGCGACACCTATCTGAAGCGGCTGTGCGAAGTGAATCTCAACACGACGGCGACGCCCTCCATCCACAACGACGTCGTGGTCATGCAGTCGCTCGCCGAATTCAACTATCCGCCGGAGCATCTGCGCGACTGGTCCGCGACGGGCTGCGTGGAACCCACGCTTTCCGGCCGCCACCTCGGCCATACCAACTGCATGATGTTCAACATGGTGGCGGCGCTCGAAATGGCGCTCAACAACGGCCGGCATCCGCTGATGCGCTGGGATCTGGGCCCCAAAACCGGCGATGTCCGGGCGGGAGATTTCAAAGATTTTGAATCCTTCTTCAGCGCCTTCGCCGTGCAGCTGAAATTCCTGGCCGATCAAACCTGCGAATACAACAATCTGCTGGGTGAGGCGCACCAGGCCATCCGGCCGACGCCCTTCATCTCCGCCCTGATGGAAGGCCCGCTGAAAAAAGGCCGGGACGTCACCAAGGGCGGCGCGCTCTACAATTCTTCGGGAACCGCCTGCATCGGGCTCGCGGACATCACCGATTCGCTGATGGTCATCAAAAAGCTGGTGTTCGAGGAAAAGAAAGTCTCTTTCCCCGAACTGCTGGACGCCATCCGGTCCAATTTCCGGAATCATCCGGCCCTGCTGGCGATGATTAAAAATAAAGTCGCGCTGTTCGGTTCCGGCAGTCCCGAAGCGCTGGAAATCGCCAACCGCGTCACCAAGCTCGCCCACGACATTTTCTGGGAACATGAAAATTACCGGGGCGGCCGCTACACGGCGGGATTCTGGTCCATGTCCAATCATGTCGCTTTCGGAACGCTCACCGGCGCGCTGCCGTCGGGACGGCTGGCCGGCAAGGCCTTCACGCCCGGCCTCACGCCGGAGCCCCACGCCTCCAGAAGCATCCTGGACAATATCCGCGATGTCGCCGGACTGAAACCGGAAAACATGAACAACAACATCGCCTTCAACGTGAAGGTGGTCCCGAGCGCCCGGGAGAGCCATCAGCAGACCGTCAACAACATTTTTTCCTACGCCAAAACATACAGCGAACTCGGCGGCATGCAGATGCAGCTCAACGTCGTCTCGTCGCAGACCCTGCGCGACGCGATGGAGCATCCGGAAAATTACCAGAATCTTCTGGTGCGGATCTCCGGCTACAACGCCTACTTTGTCACGTTGAACCGCCAGATGCAGATCGAGCTGATTGAGCGGGCGGAATTCGGCATATGATTTTCGCGTTTTTCTGAACGAATCCGCGCGTGCTCCGGGCTCGCCGCAGCAATGGACAAAAGATTGATGACATCGGCTAAAACCAAAACCCCTCTGATTCTGGAGATCAAGGGAAACAGTCTGGACGACGGACCGGGCATACGGACGGTCGTCTTTTTCAAGGGCTGCCCGCTGTCCTGTGTCTGGTGCCACAACCCGGAGAGCAAAAAGGCCTCCGTGGAAATCGCCTTTGACGCCCGGCTTTGCATTGACTGCGGCGCCTGCCGCGATGTCTGTTCTCGGGAAGCGCTCTCCAAAAACAATCCTTTCTACATTGACAGAAGCCGATGCGCGCTTTGCTTTGCATGCGCCGATGCCTGTCCGTCGGGAGCGCTGGATCGGGTGGGGATAATCATGTCCGTTGACGACATCCTGCAAAAAATCCTGCCGGACAAACCGTTTTTCAACACCTCCGGCGGGGGCGTGACCCTGTCCGGCGGCGAGCCGACACTTTACATGGAATTCGCCTCGACGCTTCTTCGCGAACTCAAGCGGCAAAACATCCACACGCTTCTGGAAACCTGCGGGTTCTTCAGGATGGAGAGTTTCATGGAACTGCTTTATCCGTACCTCGACGCCGTTTATTTCGACATAAAACTCATGGACAGCGACGCCCATAGAAAATACTGCGGTGTTCCCAACGAAAAAATTCTCGACAATTTCCGGCAACTGGCGGCGGTATTCCAAAAAGACGGCAAGGTCCTGCTTCCCCGGGTTCCGCTGGTGCCGGGAATCACGGACACGCCCGCCAATCTCCGCGGCATCGCCGTCTTTCTGAAACGCCTGGGTATTTCCGCGGCGTCCCTACTGGAATACAACCCCCTGTGGCACGAAAAAAGCGACAAGGTCGGAGCGCACGATCCCTACAAGGCCGACAAGGCGATGACATCGTTTCCGGACAAAGGCATTCCGGAGGAATGCAGAAAAATATTCACCGACGCGGGCATCACCCTCGAACATCCCCGGTGAGCCTAAAAAAGGAGGTCCTCATGATTTCTGAAAACAAAATCGCCCAGCCGGTTTTGGTCACCGGCGCCACGGGATTCATCGGCAGCCGGGTCGTGCATAAACTGCTGCAGGACAACATCGCGATCAAGGCGCTTCTGCTCCCCGCGGAAATCGCGCCTGAAGAATGGCATGACAGAGTCGACATCACGCACGGCAGCATCTCCAATCCCCGGGCCGTCAGCCGGGCGGCGGCGGGAGCCGGAACCATCATCCATCTGGTCGCCGTCGTTTCGGACTGGGGAGACGAAAAAAAATACTGGGAATTGACGGTGGAGGGCAGCCGCCTCGTTTTCGAAGAAGCCCTGAGAAACAACGCGCGGGTCGTGCTGGCCTCCAGCATCGTTGTTTACGGCGACCATATCCGGAAACAGCCCTGTCCTGAAGAGACGCCCTTCGGCAAAACCTTCGGCCCCTACAGCCGGACGAAACAGGCCCAGGAAAAGCTCGCCTGGGAATATCATAACAAGGGCATGCCGCTGACCGTGGTGCGGCCGGCCAATGTCTATGGCCCGCGCTCCGGCCCCTGGCTGCACGATGTCATTGCGGTTCTCAAAAGCGGATCGCCCGGCCTCGTCGCCGGCGGAAACTTCAACGCCGGACTGGCTTACGTGGACAACGTGGCGGATATTCTCATTCTGGCGGCCTCCCGCCAGGCCGCGCTGGGCAGAATCTACAATGCCAGCGACGGACTGGACGTGACCTGGAGGCAATATTTCACGGACATCGCGCAAATCATCGGCTTGAAAGCCCCGGCCTCCATTCCCTATCCGCTGGCCGCGTTCGGCGCCTGTTCGCTGGAGGCCCTCTGGAAATTTTTCAACATCCAGAAGCGGCCGCCGATCACCCGCGAAGCGCTCAATCTCATCGGTTCGGACAACAGGATTCCCAACGACCGGGTCAAAAAAGAATTAAATTATTCGCCGCGGATTTCCTATGCCGAGGGTCTGCAGCGCACCCGGGAATACATTCAGGAAGAACTCATCAAATAAGGAGGTTGTCATGGCTTGCTTTTCCAATCAACTCGCTTTCATCACCGGCGGCTCCAGCGGCATTGGCCTGGAAACCGCGAAGCTTCTGGCCGAACAGGGATGCCGTTTGGTGCTGATGGCCAGGGGGGAGGCCATGCTGAAAAAAGCCTGCCAGAGCATCGAGCCCCATCTCCGACGAAACACCCAGAGCATCAACTGGATAGCGATGGATGTATCCGATCACGCGGATGTCCAGCGGAAAATAATAGAGGCCGTCGAACGCTTCGGCATTCCGGATATTCTGATCAACAGCGCGGGCATCGGGACGGCGGATTATTTCGAAAACATTTCCTACGAACAGTTCGACCGGGCCATGAAAATCAACGTCTACGGCACACGCAACACCGTCAGCGCGATTTTGCCGTTCATGAAACAAAAAGGCCACGGCCATATTGTCAATATTTCTTCCCTGGCCGGATTGATCGGCATGTTCGGCTATTCTCTATACGGCACGACGAAGTTCGCCGTCGTCGGATTTTCCGAATGCCTGCGCGGCGAACTGAAACGCTTCAACATCCGGGTGACGCTGGTCTGTCCGCCGGAAGTTCAAACGCCTTTTCTTGAAGCGGAATCCAAAACACTGCCGCCGGAGTCCCGCGCGGTGAAGAATCTCGCCGGCCTGCTGACGCCGCAGCAGGCGGCCGGGGCCATCGTCAGGGGCATCCGCAAAAAAAAGTTTCTCGTCGTGCCGGGCGCGGCCGCCAGATTCCTCTTCCTCCAGCACCGCCTGAGCAATGGCATCCTGACGCGCGCGCCTTCCGACTGGATTGCGGCCTGGGGAGCGCGCAGGGCGAAAGAGCGGGAACTTAAAAAGTGAATTTCAGTCCCGTCATGACCTGATGATCCAGGAAACTTCCGTATTCCGT
>DAOSZO010000046.1:0-19768 GCA_035382085.1 Smithella sp. | reverse complement strand
GCAAGCCCCAAAAACATTTGCCTGTGTTCCACCAACAAGGCCGTCGTGGCCGCCTGTGTGCTGGCATCATTGTCCGGGTCCTGCAGGGTCGTTCTTCCGTACTCTTTTTCCGCGCACGCGCTCGCGGAAATGCGGGAAACCATTGATTTCGACCTCGCCATCGCCGATCATCCGGAAGAAATGCCTCCCGGCGTGGACGTCTTCACGCCCCTTCCCGGCGATGATGATATCCATCCCGGCGCGTTGAAACCTCCCGATGAGCCCTTTTTATATCTTTTCACCGGAGGATCCACCGGACGACCCAGGATCTGGTCCAAAACACCGCGGAACCTGCTGTCGGAAGCCTTCTATTTGAAGGAGAAGTTTTCCCTGTCCGACAGGGATCTTTTTGTCGCCACCGTTCCGCCCTATCATATTTACGGATTGCTTTTTTCCGTTTTGGTCCCGCTGGTCAGCGGTGCGGGCGTCATGCCGGACATCTACACGTTTCCGCAGGAAATCATCTCAACCGTCAACAAACACCAAGCCTCGGTGCTGGTGAGCGTCCCCATTCATTACCGGGTCCTGAAAGTGGACAACCTGTCCGTTTCTTCGTTGAGACTGGCTTTTTCCTCCGCCGGATCGCTGGATCGCGACGACAGCCTGTTTTTTTATGAAAAAACGGGTCTGGGCATCACGGAAATTTACGGCTCGACCGAAACGGGAGGTGTGGCGACCCGCAGCATCAGCGAAAAAACAGAAGCCTGGAAACCTTTCGACGTCGTTCAGTGGAAACTCTCCGGCGGACGACTGGCGGTGAAATCGGATTTTGTATCGCGTGAAATGACAAAAGACCAAGACGGATTTTACCTAACCGGAGACGAGGCACGCAAGGAAAGGAATAATCGCTTCGTGCTTTTGGGCAGGGCGGACGGCATCGTCAAAGTTGCCGGCAAAAGGGTGGATCTGACGGACATTCAAAATAAAATAAAAAAATTGCCCACGGTCAATGATGCGGCCGTCCTGCATCTGCCCACAGACAAAGGAAGGGAAAGCATCATCGCGGCGGTCGTCGCCTGCGATCTGACAGAAACCCATTTGAGAAAACTTTTAACGGATATGCTTGAACCTTACGCCGTTCCCCGACTCCTTAAAATCGTGCCGCATATCCCAAGAACCGCCGCCGGCAAGATCGATCGCCGATGGCTGGAGAAGCTTTTTCCATAAAAAATCCCTTATGCACCGGCATGGGAAGATTTTCCATCCACGCGCAATGGTTTGCAATATTTGGTCTTTTGGTCATTGTTATTTCATGCGAATTATGCTAAAAATTATGTCATAAAAAAACAATATCAATCTTTCACAAGCGGGCACAAAAACATTGATTTGTGAGCTTGAAGAAACGCCCGTTCCCTAAACGATCTTAGGACGAGCCAGTAACATTTAGATTTTATCCGGCTTTCATTTTTTTGAAAAGATTGACTTCAATGATGAAACTGCATCCATTAACGCTTAAGTTTATCGATGAATCAGCCTACCTGGAAGAGCCGTTTATCAGTGACTATTATCATTCATCGTTGTTTCAGGTTCGGATTTTTCTCCTTTTGGGCGCACTGATTTACGCGGTTTTCGGCATTTTGGATGCCCTTCTTATGCCGGAGCAGAAATTCTCGCTCTGGTTCATTCGTTTTATTATTCTCGGCCCCTGCCTTACGGGGGTTTTGCTTGTCTCTTTTTCCGAAATCTTTGAAAAATATATGCAACCCATTCTGGCTTTCTCCTACCTTCTAGCCGGAACAGGCATCCTGGCCATGATCGTTATCGCCCCGACGCCGGTAAGCCATTCCTATTACGCCGGGCTGATGCTGGTTTTTATGTGGGGCTACACGTTGATCCGTCTTTTTTTCGTCTGGGCTTCTTTTGCCGGCTGGCTGCAGGTGATTTTGTATGAAGTGGTCGCTCTCGGCATTATCCGAACGCCCCTGGATGTTTTCATCAACAATAATTTCTTTTTCATCAGCGCCAATCTCATCGGCATGATGGCGTGTTATGTCATTGAATTTTACACACGCCGCGATTTTTACATGAAACATCAGTTGCAGATCGAACGGGAAAACATCAACCAAATGAACCAGGAACTGGAATATCGGGTCAAAAAGAGAACCGAAGATTACCGGATCATCAATCAAATCCTGCAGCAGGAAATCGCCGGACACCGACAGGCGGAAATGGCCCTGCGCGAAAGCCAGCAACGCTATCGGGCGCTCGTGGAAAACGCCAGCGACCTCGTTTTCAAAACGGACATAAAGGGCAACTTTACGTTCGTCAATATCGCGACCGCCCGCCTCACGGAATATGATGAGGAAGACCTTATCGGGAAAAATTATCTGGAACTTGTGCATCCGGATATGCGTCAGGAAGCCCTGGATATTTTCACAAAACAGCTCAATGAAAAAATCAGAAACATATATTCCGAATTTCTCATCCGGACGAAAAACAACAAGGAAATCTGGCTGGGACAAAATACGCAGCTCATTTTCGAGGGCGATGACATTGCCGGCTTTCAGGCCGTTTCCCGGGATATCACGGACCGAAAGCGGCTGGAAAAGGATTTGAAGGAAAGTGAGGAACGCTACCGCAACCTCAGCATCATTGATGACCTCACCCAGCTTTACAATTCGCGGCACTTCTACAACCAGTTGCGCGCGGAAATCGACCGCTTGGAACGCCACGATCACCCCCTGACGCTTCTTTTGCTGGATATCGATGACTTTAAAATTTTCAACGACACCTACGGACATATCGAGGGAGACCAGGTTTTGTACCGTCTGGGTTGCGTGATCAAAAGATGTCTGCGCAAGACCGATTCGGCTTACCGTTACGGGGGAGAGGAATTCACCATCCTGCTCCCCCTCACGACAAAGGAAGAGGGATGGGTGATCGCGGAGCGAATCATGGAGGAGCTAAGAAAGGAAAACTTCTCTCCTGTGCCGGACAGGGAAATCAACCTGACCGTCAGCATCGGGCTGGCGCAATACCGAAAAACTGAAGACATGAAATCTTTCGTCAACCGTGTTGATCACCTGATGTACAGAGGCAAAAAAAGCGGCAAGAATAAAATATGCTCCGAATAAATCCGAATATTTTTTATAAGCAAAGGCGATGAAATAAAAAAACGTGAAAGGGGAGTTCATGAAACAGGAAATTGATTATTTAAAGACATTGGCCAAAAAAGGAGGTCCCGAAGCACAGGATTACGAGGAATTGGCGCAGCTTTATAAAATCGTTAACAACAAGCGCAAACAGGGCGTCTATAGCGATGAAGATCTCATGGAAATCTGGCGTTCTGTTCCTGAAGCCTATATTACAACCGATACCATGCAGGGCTATGTTCTGATGAAACCGCTGGGCTATCATGGAGATTATGTCATCATCGAGAGAATATACAACAAGTGGCTCTCTCCCAAACCGCACCTGGCCAACTGGGATGTATTTTTCCATCAACAGGCCGCCCCGCAGGCCGTGGTCAACCGGAAAAAATATTTTCTGGATGTTTTGACATCGCTCAACAGCCGAAAAGATCCTCGCTACGTTCTCAACATCGGCTGCGGCCCGTCCAATGATATCATTGAATTTCTGGAAAAAGAAAATTCACATGTTTCTTTTGAATGCGTTGATTATGACAAAGACGCCATTGATTATTCATTCAACAAGATGAAAGAAAAAAATTTATTGCATTGTGTTTGCTTCCACCGGGAAAACGCTCTGAAGTATGTTCCGACCAAGTTGTTTGATTTGATATGGTCGGCGGGGCTCTTCGATTATCTCAACGACAATTATTTCAAAATGCTGCTCAATAAAATGTTGAACTTCGTTAAAAGCGGCGGGGAAATTATCATCGGCAATTTTTCCGTCAATAATCCCACGAGAGATTACATGGAATGCGGAAACTGGTTTCTGTATCACCGCACCGAGGAGGATTTGATCCGATTGGGCATCGAATGCGGCATTCCGCGGGAGCAGATCCGCGTCGGATCCGAACCGCTGGGCGTCAATCTCTTTCTCCACCTGATTAAGTAGACTGTTGGCCGGCCCAAGGCCGGCGACTGGAAAAGGGGTTACCGTTTGTACTTCCCCATGATTTCCGCCTGCGTGAGAATATGGCCCTGCATGGCTTTGAGCAATTCCTCCTTGGTCAAGCCGGGCGGAAGATTCAACATCGCGTCGAGCGCATATAATTTGAAATAGTAACGGTGGATTCCGCTGGGAGGACAAGGGCCGTCATACCCCCAGCGACGGGATGTGTTCTTCCCGTTTTTGCCCAACCCGGGAATTTCTTCCAATCTTGAAACACTCTCCGGCAGAGAAGTCACCGTGGGGGGGATGTCGAAAAATACCCAGTGAACCCATGTGCCCATGGGCGCATCGGGATCATCGCAAATCAAAGCAAAGCTTTTGGTTTCTTTCGGCGCCCCGCTCCAGGAAAGCGTCGGAGAGATATTTTTGCCGTCGCAGGTGTATTTTGCGGGAATCATACCTTCATGAGCAAACGCCGAACTTTTTATTTCCATAGCACTTCCTCCTTTCGCTCGAAGGGTACCCGGACCGCTTGGCTGAGTGGTCCCGTAGGCATGGGTCAAAAACAAAAAAACCATCACGAATAACAAAAAATATTTTTTCATTTTCGAACCGATTTTTTTGTTTTATTTTAGCGCGAAGCGGAACAATCGTCAATAGACTTGTATTATCGAACGATTGGTATATACTGAAGCAAAATGCCTTTGGCTTCATAAACCATCCGAAAGGCGACAGATATGTTTTGCCCGAAATGCAGATGCGAATACCTAAAAAACATCGGCAAATGCGCGGTTTGCGGCGAGAATTTGACGGAATTCTCTCCCGACGCAAACAATAACGAATTTATTGAAGTTTTTTCAACTTTTAATCAGGGCGATATCTCTTTTGTAAAATCCGTCCTGGAGAGCGAAGGCATCGACTACTTTTTTCAAGGCGAAAGCTCCATCATGCTGATCGCTGCAGGCGCTTACGCGAGACTGCTGGTTAGGTCTGATCAGGTGCAAAGAGCAGTCGAAATTTTGGGAGAGCTTGGGTTTTTGAAAAAGGCGCTTTGAGATATTACTTTTGAGGAGCGTTTGCCCCTTGATCATCGTCTTCCACAACAGGGGAAACACCTTGGCGCACCGACCGGACATCTTCGATGGTGAAAAAAGCCGCCGGATTGGTACTGCGGATGATTTTCAGTATATTTTCAATTTCTTTCCTTTTCACGATCGTGAAAATAATTTTTACCGGCCCCATCGCGCCCCGGGCGTCAACGTGCGTCACTCCATAACCTTTTTCTTTCAAGTTCTTTAATAATGCCGCGGCGTCTTTTTGCGTGATGATTCGGATGACGACCGTGCCGATGGCCATTTTTTCTTCAATCCATATCCCGACCAGATTTCCCATGGCAAAGCCGCCCGCATATGCAACATAATAGATGGGACTGGTCAGGTTGTGAAAAATTTGCGTAATAGCGATCAGCCAGATGAGAACCTCAAAGAAACCGATCAGCGGAGCCAGACGTTTCATCCCGCGGGAAACAAAAATAATTCTCAAGGTATCCAGCGTGACATCGCAGATCCGCGCAGAAAAAATCAGAAACGGCAAAATTCCAAATTTAAATATTTCCGACTGATAAAAAGCGGTCCAGTCCATTGCAACAGCTCTCTCCCAATTTTTGATTTTACATCAATCCCTGAAAAAATACATTCCTGTTTTTAAAAAAGTCCTTGTCATCCGTTTTTTGCTGTCCATGACCGGAGATGTCAATGCCATGAATCCTTTTTCTTTTTTAAGTTTTGATTTTATATTGACAAGTTCCGAAAAAGAAAATATACAGGCACATCAGAGGATTGGAAACAAGCATGAAAAGGAACCAGGTCATTATAATTAACATCATAATTAGCTTCTGCAAAGGAGGCCGTGGCGCGGTATAATCTTTTTTTCAGAGAAAATCCAAAAACCGCCGCCGGGCCAGCTCGGCGGCGGTTTTTTTACAGGAGGAGAAAATGACAAAAAACAAGGTCTTGGTCTATGACACCACCTTGAGGGACGGCACCCAGGGGGAACAAACCAATTTTTCGGCTGAAGAAAAACTGCGCATCGCCCAGCGTCTCGACGAGTTGCATTTTCACTATATAGAAGGAGGATGGCCGGGTTCCAATCCCAAAGACGCACGTTTTTTTGAAATGGCCAAGGAAGTCCACTTCAAAAATGCCACCCTCGTGGCGTTCGGCAGCACGCGCCGGGCACATGCCAAAACAGAGTCCTGTCCCAATTTGAGGGCGCTGATGAAGGCCGGAACGCCGGCGGTTGCCGTTGTCGGCAAGTCTTGGGATTTGCATGTCACCGAGATTTTAAAAACGGATCTCAAGGAAAATCTGTCCATGGTGTCAGACACCATCAGCTATCTGAAGTCCGCCGGAAAAGAAGTCCTCTTTGATGCGGAACATTTCTTTGACGGCTATAAAAACAACCCGCGCTACGCGGCGCAGGTGATCCGAACCGCATTGGCCGCCGGAGCGGATTTCGTCGTTCTGTGCGATACCAACGGCGGCTCCCTGCCGCATGACATCTGTTCCGTTATCAAAAAGATTTCCGCTTATGTCCCCGGGGAAAAGCTGGCGATTCACACCCATAACGACGGCGGCCTCGCTGTGGCGAATTCGCTCGCGGCGGTCCAGAAAGGCGTTGTGATGGTTCAGGGAACCATCAACGGGTACGGAGAACGCTGCGGCAACGCCGATTTGATTCAGGTCATTGCCAATCTGCAGCTGAAAATGGGGAAAAAATGTCTCCCGCTGGAATCCATCAGGCAACTCACCGGCCTTTCCCACTATATCAGCGATGTGGCCAATATCCCTCCCCTGAATTCGCGGCCCTTTGTGGGGCGCAGCGCCTTCGCGCACAAGGGCGGCGTCCACGTCAGCGGGATTGTCCGAAACGCCCGGGCCTATGAGCATATCCAGCCGGAACTCGTCGGCAACCACCGCCGCGTTCTGGTGTCGGATCTGTCCGGAAAAAGCAATGTGGAATACAAGGCGCGGGAGCTGGGCATTGACCTGGCCAAAAATGACGCGATCAGCAAGAAAATCGTTCATGAGGTCAAGCTCATGGAAGACCGCGGTTTTCAGTTTGACGCGGCGGACGGTTCGCTTTCACTGCTGATTAAGAAAGCGATCGGCGAATTTGTCGAACCTTTCAACCTGGAAACCTTTACGGTCATTACGTCGCGCACTGAAAATAATCCCTGTCTTTCGCAGGCCACCATCAAAATTTCCGTCGGCGGGGAAGAGGAACTGACCGCCGCGGAAGGCAACGGTCCCGTGAACGCCCTGGACCAGGCCCTGCGGAAAGCGCTGACAAAATTTTATCCCCAGATCAGGAATATGCGCCTCGTGGACTTCAAGGTCCGCACCCTGGAAGGATCCGAGGGAACTGCGGCGGGCGTGCGCGTTTTGGTGGATTCAACGGATGGCGAGGAAATCTGGAGCACGGTCGGCGTATCTGAAAATATCATCGAGGCGAGCTGGCAGGCGCTGGTGGACAGCATAGAATACAAGCTCAGCAAAGATAAATTAAAGTCCGCATAGTGCCCCTGCGGCGGGTTTTTGATCTGCGAACTTTCATTGCGAAAGATTCCAATTCCTGATATGGAAGCGCAACGCGAGTGATTTGAAGCCATGATGATGCTTTCAATCAACAGTCAGAATCCGCAGCCGCGACTTATAAAAAAAGCCGCCGATGTGTTGCGCGATGGGGGGGTGATTATTTACCCCACCGACACAGTGTACGGATTGGGCTGCGCTTTATCAAACAAAAAAGGCATTGAAAAAATATACGACTTGAAAAAAAGAAACCGGAAAAATCCTTTGAGTTTTGTCTGTTCCGATCTTAAACACATCAGCGAATACGCCAAGGTCACCGATTACGCCTATAAAACCATGAAAAGGCTTCTGCCCGGCGCTTATACTTTCATTCTGGAGGCCTCCAGGCTGGTGCCAAAAATTATTTTGCCTAAACGGTCAACAACAGGTATAAGGGTTCCGGACAATCAGATTTGTCTGGCTTTGGTGAAAGAACTGGGCCAACCCATCATCAGCACCAGCGTCAAAACGGAAGAGGGCGAGCTGCTGGGAGACCCGGCCCTGATCAAGGAATATTTCAGCCGGACGGTGGACTTAATTATTGACGGCGGCATGATCCTGCCGCAACCGTCCAGCGTCATCAGCCTGGTGGATGACAACATAGAAATCATCAGAATAGGAAAAGGCGACATCAGCGCCTTTCTATAATACAAAAGGCTCCGCGGCGCGGAAAGGACATCGATCCGTTTCCGTGCGGAGACGCAAACAGCCCGCAGGGAGCCGACAAAGGACATTTATGAAATACACGATGCTTGTTAACGCTGTTCACAAAGAACAGAAGCGGATGGCCACCGTTAACGAAAAAGGCATTCTTGTCGAATTCAACATTGAAATGCCGACAAGAGAACCGATTACCGGAAACATTTACAAGGGAAAAGTACTGAAGGTTGAAAGAGGCCTGCAAGCCGCCTTCGTGGACTATGGAGGCTTCAAGGACGGATTTCTCCCTCTTAAAGACGTCAGTCCCGAATATCTGGCCCATCAGGACAACGGCAAATCCGTTTTGAAAGCGGGACAGGAAATCATTGTCCAGGCCGTGAGGGAAGCCGTCGGCAACAAGGGCGCCCTCCTGACGTCTTATGTCTCCCTGCCCGGCAGATATCTTGTTTTGCTTCCCAACAAACCCGGCAGCGGCATTTCCCGAAAAGTTGAGGACGAAGAGGACCGAGAAAAAATCAAAAGCGTGATGAAACAGATAAAGATCCCTGAAGGAATGGGATTCATCGTGCGGACAGCCGGCTATAACCGCACAAAACAGGAAATCTCCCGCGACTACCAGCACCTAGTGCGCCTCTGGAAAGAAATCAACAAGAAAGCGAAAGCCATCAGCGAACCATCTTTGATTTATCAGGAAACGGATTTCGGCGTGCGCAGCATCCGCGATTATCTGACCTCGGAAATCGAAGAAATCCTGGTTGATGATCTTGAAACTTTCCGCAAGATGCGCGCCTATCTGAAAGCCATCTCTCCGCGCTACACAAAAATATTGAAACACTACAAGGAAAAAACCCCCTTGTTTGACAAATACAATCTGGAAGAGCAGATCCGTGTCATTTATCAGGAGCGCGTCGATCTCAAATCCGGAGGCTACCTCGTCATCAATCCGACGGAAGCGATGATCACGATTGACGTCAATTCGGGACGGGGATCCAACAAGAAGAACATTGAAGAAACCGCTTTCAAGACCAATCTCGAAGCGTGCGAGGAAATCGCCCGGCAATTGAGATTGCGCGATCTAGGAGGCCTGATTGCCATTGACTTCATTGACATGATGGACAAAAAACATATCGCCGAAGTGGAAAAGGCGTTCAAAAAGGCCTTGAGCATCGACAAGGCCAGGATTCAGCTGGCCCGGATTTCCAAGTTCGGGATCCTGGAGTTGTCAAGGCAGAAGAAGCAGTCGACCATTCAGGAAATCAGCTACACCAAATGTCCCTATTGCAAAGGAAGCGGCTTGCGTCCCTCTTTGGAATATGCCGCTCTGGGAGCTTTTCGAAAGATTGAATCGGCGGCCGTCCAGGGAATCTACGCCGAAATCAGAATCACCCTGCCCCATGAAATTGCGGACTATCTTCTGAACCGCAAAAGGCACGAACTGCTGGAGCTGGAGTTGACCTTTGATGTGACGCTGACGATTATTGGAAGTTCCGAAATCCCTTGGGACAAAATAGAAATACAGCACATCGCCAAAGAACATATCGAGACACCCAAGGAAACGGAGGAAATGCCGCAGGAAAAAATTCAGGAAGACACCGAACGGGGTCCTGAAGAAAAGCCCCTGGTCATCACAGGAAGGCCTTTAAAAAAGAAACCACGGCACAGATCCCGCCGCCGGAGAAAAAATACACGGGACATCCAGCACGAGGCATCCGCCGGAGCAAATGTCCCGCCCGCCGAGATTTCCGTTGACGGCGCTAAAAGCTCTTCTGACTCGCTCACGGAGGAAAGTCAGAAACAGGAAGAAAACATCGACATCTCCATCGGCATGTATGACGAATAAAAAAACGGCGGAGACTATTTGCCGGCCGCCAGTTCCCGGGATCGGCTCGTCGCCGCTTTCACGGCGGCGGTGATGATGCCGCGGAAATTTTTTTCTTCCAGAACCTTCAATCCGGCAAACGTCGTGCCGCCCGGCGATGTCACCATCTCCCGGAGGTCGGCCGGTTCTCTGCCGCTTTCAATGCAGAGCCGCGCGGCTCCGAGCATGGTCTGCACGGCCAGCGTTTTTGCCATGCCGCGTTTCAGGCCGGTTTTGACGCCGGCCTCGGTCAGCGCCTCAATCATCAAAAAGAAGTAAGCCGGCCCGCTGCCGCTCAAGCCGGTGATCGCGTCCATCAGTTTTTCCTTCACCTCCACGGTCATCCCCACGGCGTTGAAAATGGCACGCGTAAGTTTCACGTCGGCGGTCCTGGCGTGCCGTCCCGCCGCCACCGCCGCCGCGCCTTCGCCGACCAGCGCCGGCGTGTTGGGCATGACGCGGACGACGCGGATGTTTTGGCCCAGGGCTTTTTCAATCCATTTTGTCGTGATGCCGGCGGCGATGGAAATCACGACTTTGGACGTGTCCACGGCAGATTTTATTTCCTGAAGCGTCACCGCCATGTTCTGCGGCTTGACGGCCAGAAGGACGACACCGGCGTTTTTAACCGCCGGGAGATTGTCGGCTGTCGTTTTGATTTTCAATGCTTTTCGGAGATAATTTCGCCTTGCGGCGTCAATGTCCGTCACCACGATGTTTTGCGGTGAAACCATCCTGTGGCGGACGAGCCCCGACGCGATGATGCTTCCCATCTTGCCGCCGCCGATGACGGCCACTTTTTTATCTTTTAACATCAGCATGACCTCCCCATCCTGTTTTCGTTGATATCGCTTTTTTTCAAAGCCGTCCTGTAAAAAGCCCGGATCGCTAAGACACGACCAAAGATTCCGGCTCCTCGCCCTTGAGCACCCGCGCGATGTTGGCCGCCGCCCTGTTGATGATTCTGCCTGCCGCTTCATCCGTCACGCCCGCGACGTGCGGCGACAGCAGAAGTTTTTTGCTTTCGACGCTCAGCAGGGGGTTGTCTGCGGTGATCGGTTCTTCCGAAAAAACATCAATGCCGGCGCCGGCGATTTTTCCGCCGCGGATGGCTTCGGCCAGCGCCGCTTCGTCCACCAGCTCCGCGCGGGCAACGTTGATCAGATAAGCGCCGGGCTTCATCAGGGCGATGGTGCGCCGGTTGATGAGCAGGCGGGTGTCATCCGTCAGCGGCGCGTGCAGACTGACGATGTCGGCCTGTCGCAAAAGCGGTTCCAGCGCGGCGTACTCGACGCCCAGTTTCCGCTCGACCGGCGGCTCCGCTTTTCGGATGTCATAATACAGGACGCGGCTCAAATCAAAAGGTTTCAGTCTTTCGACGACCGCCCGCCCGATGTGACCGAGTCCCACGATGCCCCAGACCTTGCCCTGAAGTTCCGCCGCCTTGACATTTATCTGCTCCCAGCGGCCCGCCTTCGTGCTGATGTGCGCGTGAAACATGTTTTTCAGAAGGCAAAGCCCCCAGGCGATCGTATGCTCCGCGACGCTGACGGTGTTGGCGCCGGCTGTATTGGCCACGCGGATGCCTCCCGCCGCGCAGGCGGCGATGTCAATGTGCTGATAGCCGACACTGGGCTGCTGAATGAATTTCAGATTTTTTGCCGCTGCAATCATCTCGGCGGTGATTTTGTTCCTGAAGGTGTAATCCCCCAGCACGACATCGGCTTGGGCGAAAGTCTTCCGGATGTCCTCAGGCGGCATATCCTGCACCGAAGTTACCTCAAAATCGGGAAGGTCCGGCGTCTGCCGGATGAGCATCTCAACGATTTCGGCCGGCAGCGGTGCCATCGAAAAGACGATTTTTGCCATCACGCGTATCCGTCTGACAATCTTTCAAAAAAGGGATTTTGCCAATTTTCCCTTGAAGCCAGACCTACCATATTTTCGCCGGCAGGTCAGCCGTTTTTTGCCGTGCTGGATGCGGTCTGGCCGTGTCGGAAAATCCTGGGTGAGTCGGAACAAAAGGGCGGATTTCTCTTTCAACTTATGCTAAAAATCAATCCATCGGACAGGGGATGAGCGGATGGAGTTCTTGCTTGCCGACTGTTTAAAAAAGGGGGGGGCAACCATGAAGAAAATTTCTGTTCCATCGCGGCGCTGGTATGAAAACACGGAACGGGAACTGGTCTTCCCCGACCGCTGGGAGCTTTTTAATCTGACCTCTCCGGGCATGGACAAGCCGGATTTGAGTCCGGAGCAAATTCGAGAAAAAATCGAAAATCCCATCGACGGGCCTTCGCTGGCCGAGCTGGCCCGGGGCAAGCGGCAGGCGGTCATCGTGTTTGACGACATGACGCGGCCCACGCCGGTCAGGGAGGTGGCGCCTTTTGTGCTGGACATTCTGCACCGCGCCGGGATGAAACGCGACCAAATCCGGTTCATCTGGGCGCTGGGCTCGCACGGCGCCTGCGACATGATCGCCACGCGCAAAAAACTGGGGGATGACATTGTGGAGAAGTACGCGGTTTACAACCACGATCCTTTTCAGAACACGGTGTCCGCGGGGCGCACGCACTCCGGCCTGGAGCTTCGCTTCAACCGGGAATTCATGGCCTGCGATCTGAAAATCGGCATCGGCTGCATCACCGCCCATGTGCATGTCGGTTTCGGCGGCGGCGCCAAAATCATTCTACCGGGCGTCGCGGGCATCGAAACCATCAATGAGTTCCACAGCCGCCTTTACGCCGATCCGTCGCGGACGGGCCTGGGCAATTTCGAAAACAACATCATGCGCGCCGAATGCGACGAGGCCGGCGATCTGGCCGGACTGAATTTCAAGGTGGATTGCCTGGTCAACCGCCGCGGCGCGATTACCGATTTATATGCGGGGTCGTTCCGCGCCACGCACGCCGCCGGTGCCGAGGAGGGGAAAATCCATTACGGCATTCCTTTTTCGGGCGGTTACGACATCGTCGTGAGCAACGCCTACGCCAAGGCCAATGAGGCGGGCATCGCGCTTCTGCTGGCCCTGCAGACGCTCAGATCCGATGCCGGCGGCACGGCCGTGCTCATCGCGGACGCGCCGGAAGGCCAGGTGCCGCATTACGTCATGCGGAGCTGGGGGACGGATTACGGCGGAGCGCATTACTCGCCCAGACCCCCGGGCGTCATGCCGCTGCTGATGAAAAAACTGATCGTGCTGGCGCCGCACCCCGACCGCACCAGTCAGGACCTTTTCTGCCACAACGATGACGCGCTGATTCTGAAAACCTGGGATGACGTGTTGAAGGTTCTGGAAGAGCTTTATCCCGGCGCGGCAAAAGTCGCCGTCATTCAGGACGGAACGATGCAATACCTGCGGCCCGCCGGGTAAAATCCATCGGCAGGCCTAAAACGGCGGGTGGACGGTCATGAAACTGAAGACGTCCATTCCGTTGGTTTCCGCTTTGGTTTGTTCCCCGTTGATGACCCGGATCATTTGCCGGATCATTTCGTCCCGCAACGCCGGAAGCGATGCGCCTTGCGTCAGGACGCCGGCGTTGACGTCCATATCGTCACGCATGGCCTGATAGACACCGGTATTGCTGGCAACCTTGATTACCGGCATGGCCGGAAATCCCACCGGCGTTCCCCGGCCGGTGGAAAAAAACATCAGTTGCGCCCCGCTGGCCGCCAGCCCCGCCATGGAATCGCAATCGTATCCGGGGCCGTCCTGGAGAATCAGGCCCCGCTCCGTCGGCGCCTCGCCGTAATCAACCACCTGATGGATGGTCGTCGTGCCGCCCTTGACGATGCAGCCCATGGATTTTTCGGCAATCGTGCTGATGCCGCCGTCCATGTTGCCGGGAGAAATCACGAGGCTGGCCAGTTCGCCCACGATCTCCCGCGTCAATTTCTCGGCGCGGCTGACCATCTGCCGTATTTGTCCGGCGACCAGCTCGTTTTTCGCGCGGCGCGCCAGCACCTCGGCTGTGCCGATCATTTCGGTATTTTCGCCGAAGATGACCGTCGCACCCTTTTCCACGAGCCAGTCGGCCACGGCGCCCAGCGCAACATTGGCCGTCACGCCGGAGAGGGCGTCGGATCCCCCGCACTCCATCGCGACCATGATCTTTTCCCAGGCAATCGGCTCCCGGGGCCGGCCTTGCAGTTCGGCGAGCATCCGCCGGGCGGCCTCGGCGCCCTTGCGGGCTGTTTCCAGGGATCCGCCGTCGGTCTGGACATTGAACATTTCAACGGGTTTTCCCGCGTCCTGAACCACGGGACGCAGGTTGGCGATGCTGGAGACTTCGCAGCCCAGACCGATGAGCACCACGCCGCCCACATTGGGGTGGCGGATGAGACCGGACAGAATGCGGAAGAGAATTTCCAGATCGCGTGGCCCGCCTCGGCCGCAACCGTGGGGATTGACAACGCTCACCGCCCCGGGAACGTCCCGGGCGATGCGCTGAGCCACGCCGTTGACGCAGGACACCGTCGGCATCACCAGCAGATGGTTGCGAATGCCGACCCTGCCGTCGGGCCTTATAAAACCGCTGATGTCGTTCATCGCTTCCACGCTCCGCTGGCCAGGTTGTGCGTGTGAACCCACCGGCCCTTTTGAATCGGTTGCGTGCTGACGGCAATGGGTTCGCCGTACTTGATGATTTCTTCGTCCGGGGCGATGTCCGCTAGGGCGACTTTGTGGCTTACCGGAATTTCTTCCAGCGCACAAAATAACTCTTTCCCCTGGGCGATGACGGGTTCCCCCGCCGCAATGGTCTTTAAGGCGATCCCGACATTGTCCCGCGGATGCACGACAAGAATGTTATCCATGAAAATCTTCTCTAAATAATGTTTTGGATTTGCGAACATTTAACACACGCGAGGTGATTGTTTAAGCTTTTTTTTTTCATCAGGCACTTCCAAAGAAGCGGATACTTTCTTTCGTTGCATTAATTTTTGTTTTTGTGATAGTTTGCGAACGAGGATTTTTTCAGAATGATTCAATATTACGACATCCGGGGTGAAAAAATCGCCTGCTGGGTCAAACAAAGCGGTTTTGACCCCGACAAGAAAAATCTTTTTTTCATTCACGGCTCCGGCGGCGTTCACACTCTCTGGGCGAATCAATACGGCAGACTGCATAAAAAATTTAACATTGTGGCGGTCAATCTGCCCGGCCACGCCCCCTCCGGAGGCCGCGGCGAAAATGATATTCGTCGGTACAGCGACTGGGTCAGGGAGACGCTGGCGGCCATCGGCTGGGAAAAATCCATTCTGGTCGGCCATTCGCTCGGCGCGGCCATCGCGCTTCGGTCCGCTCTGGATTATCCCAAGAAACTTGCGGGAATCGTCTGTATCGGCGCCGGGATGAAAATGCCGGTAAATTCTTTTTTTCTGGAGTTTCTGCAAAGCGCCCCGGCGTCCATTCCCGCGGAAATCGTCGAACTCATCACGAAATTTTCACTGGCGAAAGAAAATCGCGCCAGCCTTTCCGCGCCCCTTCAACTGAGCATCGCCCGCGCAAAGGTGGACGTGATGTATGGCGATCTATCCGCCTGCGACAGGCTGGATCTGACGCAGGAAGCGGGCAACATCAGCGTTCCGGCCCTGATCGTGTGCGGAACGCAAGACAAGATGACGCCGCCGGAGTTATCGCGCGCGCTTGCGGCGGCCGTGGGCGACGCCCGGCTTGTCCTCATCGAAGGGGCCGGACACATGGTGATGCTCGAGCAGCCGGAAAAATTCAACGCGGCGCTGACGGATTTCGTCTCCGGTCTTCCGTAAGAAGGCCGGAATTACCCATGGAGGAGGTCTTGTATGTTTGTCCTGAGCAATTTTATCGTGGCGCTGGCCAAGATCATGAACATGGTTTTGACCCTTTACATGTGGATTATCATTTTCCGCGCCCTGATTTCCTGGGTCAATCCGGATCCCTACAATCAAATCGTCATCATATTATACCGCATTACGGAACCGGTTCTTGGGCCGATCCGCAGGATGCTTCCCCTGCGCAATATCGGAATTGATTTTTCACCCGTTGTCGTTCTGCTCATCATCATGTTCCTTAAATATTTCCTGGTGGATACATTGATTCAGCTGGCCCAGCGTCTCTAAATCTCCCGGCAGGAGGATTTTCGAAAGCATCATGATCAGCGTGAAGGAGTCCCAAAGGGGGCTTTCGTTTGACATTCATGTCATTCCGTACGCATCGCGCGCCGAAATTGCCGGCATTCAGGACGGCACCCTGAAGGTCAGGGTGACCGCGCCGCCGGTGGAAGGCGCCGCCAACGCGGCCTGCATCAAATTGCTGGCGTCTGCGCTGGGACTGAAGAAAAGTCAGATGGAAATTTCCACCGGCGCGAAATCGCGGAGGAAAACCGTGACGGTCAAAAACATCGGCAAATCGGAACTGGAGAGGAAGATCTTGACCCTTGTCGCGGAAAACCGGCTTGTTGAGCAGATGAGTCTGCTGGAGAAAAGCTGAAAAACCACTTATTGGAAAAGACTCGATGGAGCAGATAAATTGTTCGGAAAATTCCAAGGTCGTGAAGGCGGCCGGCGTTGTCGGAGCGCTGACGATGGTCAGCCGCGTTTTCGGTCTTGTGCGCGATGTGGTCATTGCCGCCTTTTTCGGCGCCAGCTGGATGACCGACGCCTTCTGGATTGCCTTCCGCATCCCGACAACCCTGAGCCGGCTGCTGGGAGAAGGCTCCCTGACCGCCTCCTTCATACCCGTTTTTACCGAGTATCTGCACAAAAAAACCAAGGAGGAGGCCCTCGAGCTTGCCTACAATGCCTTCACGCTTCTTACCATCGTTCTCGCGCTGGTATCGGTGCTGGGCATCATTTTTTCGCCGCTGATCATCAGCGTTATCGGATACGGCTTTACCAGCGATCCCCGGCAGTTCGCCCTGGCGGTTTTTTTAAACCGTCTGATGTTTCCCTATGTCTTCATCATCTCGATGGGCGCCCTGTGCATGGGCATTTTGAATTCCTTCCGGCGCTTCGCCTCGCCGGCGCTGTCCCCCGTGATGTGGAATCTCTCCATTATCGCGGCGGCGCTGGGTCTGCGCTCCTTTTTTGCCGAACCGATCACCGCGCTGGCCGTCGGCGTGATGATCGGAGGCGTGCTTCAGCTCGCCCTGCAGTGGCCCTTTTTGCGCAAATGCGGCGTGAGGGTGAAGTTTCGTTTCCATTTCCGGCATCCGGGCCTGAAACAAATCGGGCTGCTGATGGTTCCGGCGATGCTGGGAGCGGGAATCACCACCATCAATGTTTTTGTGTCCAGCACGCTTGCCTCCATGCTGCCGGGCGGTTCGGTGACGTATCTTTTTTACGCCGACCGGATCATGGAGTTGCCGCTGGGGGTCTTTGCCATCGCGATCGGCACGGCGGTGCTGCCGAGTTTTTCACGACACGCCGCGGCGGGCAAGATGGAGGATTTGAAATCCAGCATTTCCTTTTCGCTGCGCCTGATGCTTTTTTTGACGATTCCTTCAACGCTCGCCTTGATGGTTCTAAACCTGCCGATCATTTCAGTGCTTTTTGAACGCGGCGCCTTCAACGCCGAGGCGGCCGCGCGCACCGGCGAAGCCCTGTTCTTTTACGGCATGGGGCTCTGGGCGTTTTCGGTGGTGCGCGTTTTCGTCCAGTCCTTTTACGCCCTGCAGGATGCCAAATGGCCGATGAGAGCGGCCATGATCGCTTTTGCCGTCAATCTCATTTTCAGCCTGCTGCTGATGCATCCGATGAAGCACAAAGGCCTGGCGCTGGCCAACTCGCTTTCCGCCATGGCCAACGTGTTTATTCTGTCTTATGTTCTGAAGAGAAAAATAGGCAATTTTCTGAATCGCGATTTTTACCTGCCCGTCGTCAAAATTGTCATCTCTTCCGTCCTGATGGCCGCAGCCATCCTGAGCGCCGATTATGTTCTGCCGTGGAACGTCAGCGCCGACTTTCAGACAAAGCTTCTGCACCTGACCGGCCTGATCCTGCTTGGAGGCGGCGTTTTCTTTCTCAGCTCCTACCTGCTGAAGAGCCCGGAAATCCGCGCCATCATCAGCCTGGCGAAAAAAAGGTTCGCCCGGCAAGCGTAATGCGTGCGGATAAAATCATTGACTTCAAAAACTGAAAATGATAGGTATTTGCGCCTTGCCAAGGATTGGCAAAAGTATAAGAATTTATTAGACAATTATGTTGGACATCAAATACCTGAGGCAAAACATCGATTTTGTCCGGAAAAAAATGGAAGAGCGGGGCCAGAAAATCGACTTTGGCCGGTTTCTGGCGCTCGATGCCAAACGAAGAGACATTTTGCAGACGGTAGAGTCTTTGCGCAATGAGCGCAACAGCGTTTCCAAGGAAATCGGCGAGCTGAAAAAAAAGAAAGCGGACGCCTCGGCCCTGATTGAGAAAATGGGCAATGTTTCCGCAAAGATCAAGGAACTGGACGAGGCGTTGCGCCTCACCGAGGAAGAGCTAGGCGCCTTTATGATGATTGTGCCGAATGTTCCCCACGCGTCCGTGCCCTTAGGCGGCGGACCGGAGGACAATCCGGTGGTGCGCGTCTGGGGAGAAAAACCGGTTTTTGATTTTGAACCGAAACAGCACTTTGACATCGGGGAGAGCTTGAATATTCTGGATTTCGCACGGGGCGCAAAAATCGCCGGCGCGCGGTTTACCGTTTACCGCGGAGCGGGCGCGCAGCTGGAAAGAGCGGTATTCAATTTCATGCTCGATCTGCACACGCAGAAGCACGGCTACACCGAAGTGCTGACCCCGTTTATGGTCAATGCCGAGAGCATGACCGGAACGGGCCAGTTGCCGAAGTTTAAAGAAGATTTGTTCAAGATCGAGGGAATGGAGTACTACCTGATTCCGACGGCGGAGGTTCCGGTCACCAATATTTACCGGGAGGAAATTCTCGAGGAGGACATGCTGCCGATTTATCTGGTGGCCTACTCGCCCTGTTTCCGGGCGGAAGCCGGCTCTTACGGAAAGGACACGCGTGGGCTGATCCGTCAGCACCAGTTCAACAAAGTGGAAATGGTCAAGTTCTCGAAGCCGGAAACGTCCTATGAGGAGCTGGAAAAATTGACGCTTAACGCCGAAGAGGTGCTCAAGCAGCTGGGCATCCATTACCGGACGGTCTGCCTGTGCACCGCGGACCTGGGGTTTTCTGCGGCCAAGACCTACGACGTGGAAGCCTGGATGCCGGGACAGAATACTTACAGGGAAATTTCCTCGTGCAGCAACTTCGAGGATTTTCAGGCGCGACGCGCAGCCATCCGGTTCCGTCGTTCCGATACAGGCAAGGTGGAATTCGTCCACACTTTGAACGGCTCCGGACTGGCGGTCGGCAGAACAGTCGTGGCCATTCTGGAAAATTATCAGCAGCCGGACGGCTCTGTGGTGATACCGGAGGTATTGCGTCCCTACATGCAGGGACGGGATCGAATTACTCCTTAAGGCAACCTCAAGGAATAATCGACGAGAAAAAAGGAGGGATGGCCGAGTGGTCGATGGCGGCGGTCTTGAAAACCGTTGGACGAAAGTCTCGCGGGTTCGAATCCTGCTC
>DAOSZO010000045.1:0-19807 GCA_035382085.1 Smithella sp. | reverse complement strand
TGGACGATGTTTCCGGCGGCGCGTACCATGCTGACCGAGATCGGCGACTGGCTGGCCGGCAACGTATAACCAGGCGGACGGGAAAATCGTCTTTTCCGAAATCCGCGGGGAGATAAAAAAAGCGAAACATGAATTATTACATTTTCATTTTGATTCTTCTGCTGTCTCTGACGGTCATCATCAGCTTTACCTACACGATGTGGCGGGGACGCCGGGATGAACAGAAATTAATCAGCATCATTCACGGATCCCCGATCCCCACGTTCGTCATATCCAAAGACCACAAGGTTGTTTATTGGAACCGGGCGCTCCAGGCGCTCAGCAACATCAAACCCAGCGAAATCCTCGGCACCAATCAGCACTGGCGGGCGTTTTACAAAAAAGAACGCCCCTGTCTGGCTGATTTGATTGTGGATGGAAAATCGTTCGAATTGGATCAATATTACGCCAACCGGTGGAAAAAATCAAAACTGCTGGAGGACTCCTACGAGGTCACGCAGTTTTTTCCCGATATGGGCGAAAGGGGCAAATGGTTCAGAATCACCTCGGCGGGCCTCCGGGACGCCGACGGCGTTTTGTTCGGGGCCATGGAAACGCTTGAGGACATTACGGAACAAAAGGTGGCGCAGGAGGAATTGCTTCAGCGCACCAAGCTGGAGACGCTGGGCACGTTCGCCGGCGGCGTGGCGAAGGATTTCGACAATCTGCTCACCGCGATTCTGCGTAATGTTTTTCTGGCCAAAATATCCGCCAGCGATGAGGACAAAATGCTGGAAAACGGCCTGGCCGTCGCCGAGCGGGCCGGTCTGCAGGCCAAAGAACTCGCGCATCGCCTGATTACCTTTGCCCAGGGCGGTTATCCCGTGCGCAAATTACAAAACATCGCGCCGATTCTGCGTGAAGCGATGGAGAAAGTTTTGAACAACGCCGGCAACATCACGTCCAAAATTGCGATCGCCCAGGATCTGTGGCCCTGCGAAGTGGATGCGGCCCAGATCAGACAGGTCATGGAAAATATTCTGACCAACGCCACCGAGGCCATGCCCGACGGCGGAACGCTGGAACTCGTTGTTGAAAATACAACCATCGGAACAAGCATCCGATCCCTGAAACAGGGCAATTATGTCCGCATCATCGTCAAGGATACCGGCATCGGCATTCCACGGGAAAATCTCTCCCGCATTTTTGACCCCTACTTCACCACCAAAAAAACAAAAGAACGCGGCGGCATCGGGTTGGGGCTGGCCATCTGCGATTCCATCATCAAATATCACAACGGTCTCATCTCCGTCGAATCCATCGTGAATGCGGGTACGACCTTTTCCATTTATCTGGCCGCCAAGCCGGACAACGGCCAATAAAACAAAAGGGAATTTCTCCGTCGGCGTGCCGTCGTTGTTTTTTCCGGGCGGCGACAAAAAGCGCTACGGCTCTATCCGGTATTTCTTGAGCTTGGCGCGTAATGTCTTCCGGGTGATCCCCAGGCGCCGCGCCGCCTCGCTCTTGTTACCGCGGGAGGCGTTCAAGGTTTCCGCGATGCTTCGCTTTTCGACATCCTCGAGAGAAAAGCTCCGTGGACTTGCATCGGACTGAGATTCACGCTCCCGGTCCCGATTTTCCGCCATCAGCGCCAGATCCACCGCATCCAGCATGTCGTTGCCGGCCAGCACCACCGCCCGTTCCACGGCGTTCATCAATTCCCGAATATTGCCCGGCCAGCCGTGTGCCATCATTTTTTCCATCGCGCCGCCCGTAAATCCCCGAATGATTTTCTTGTTTCGCTCGGAGAAAATCTTGAGAAAGTGCTGCGCCAGGATCGGAATATCCTCCCGCCTTTCGCGCAGCGGCGGGACGCTCAACGAAACGACGTTCAAGCGGTAAAACAGATCCTCGCGGAAGCGGCCTTCTCGAATTTCTTCCGTCAGGTTCTTATTGGACGCGGCAATAACGCGGACATCCACCTTGATGACATCCGCCCCGCCCACGCGGACGACTTCCCTCTCCTGCAGGACCCGCAGCAGTTTGACCTGCATGGCCCTGGACATTTCGCTGACTTCATCCAGGAACAGGCTTCCGCCATCCGCCTGAACAAATTTCCCCTCGCGACGGCGCTCGGCGCCCGTGAAGGCCCCTTTCTCATGGCCGAAAAGTTCCGATTCCAGAAGCGTCTCCGTGACCGCGGCGCAATTGATTTTGACAAAGGGGGCGTCCCGGCGCGGGCTGTTGTAATGAATGGCGTTGGCAATTATTTCCTTGCCGGTACCCGATTCCCCGGTGATCAAAACCGTGGCTTCGGTGGGAGCGACCTGAGCGATGGTGTCCAGCAGCTTGACCATCGCCGGACTCCGGCCGAGGAGATTCTGCCGGTCGAACGTCTCGCCGAGCCTGGCCTTGAGGTTCTCATTCTCCCGTTTCAGCCGGCTGTGTTCGGTGGCGCGTTCGATCACGACTTTCAGTTCATCGAAATCCAGCGGCTTGGTCAAATAATCATAGGCCCCTTTTTTGAGGGCGTTGACCGCCGTCTCCACGGACGCGTACGCCGTCATCATGATGATCGGAACGGCCGGGCGCATGATTTTCATCCGTTCCAGCGCTTCAAGGCCGGAAACGTTCAGCATGCGGATGTCCATCAACACCAGATCAAACTCCCGCTGCCGGACCTTCTCGAGGGCGACGGCGCCGTCGTTTGCCTCAGTCGTATCATACCCCCATCCGCCCAGAAGCTTCGCGAGCATCATCCGGTGGGCGTCATCGTCATCAACAATCAGAATGGTTGGTTTCCTGTTCATGACCCAATCTCTCTTTTTTTATTCAGGGAACGGGCAGGGGGAAGCGTAAAAAAACCGTCGTGCCCCTGCCGGCGGCGCTTTTCACGTCAACGCTTCCGCCGTGAGCTTCCATGATTTTCTGCACGACGGCCAGCCCCAGGCCGGTGCCGGCCGGCTTGGATGTGAAGTAAGGATCATAGATCCGCGGCCAATCCTCCTCCGGAATGCCTTCGCCGTCATCGGCAACGCTCACCGCGATATTTTTCTTTTCCCGCGCGAGGGAGATTTCCATCCGCCCGCCTTTTTTCATGGCCGCCATGGCGTTGAGAAAAACATTGAGAAAAACCTGTTTGATGTTATCGGCATCCGCCTCGATCGGCTGCTCATCATCCGCCGGATGGAAAATGACCTCCAGGTTTTTCGCCCGCGCTTCGGTTTGCGTCAACGCCAGTGTGTAGGCGATTAAATCCGAGAGGCGAACCCTTTCTTTCCTGAGCTCCAGCGGCCGGGCGAATTCGATAAGCTGCGTGATGACGCGGTTCAATCTTTCGACTTCCGCCACCATCACTTCCGCTGTTTTTCTATCCTCGCCATCCGACGGAAGCCTTTCTTTCAAATAGACGGCAAAGCCTTTAAGGGAACTCAGCGGATTTCTGATTTCATGGGCGACACCGGCGGCCAGCGACGACAGGGAACGAAGATGACGGCTTCTGGCCACCTCCTCTTCCAGCCGGCGGATTTGCGTCACGTCACGAAACAGGAGAATTTTCCCCGACGCCGCACCGCCGTCGTCAAAGCCGGCGGCCAGCGCCTCCAGTTTCCCGACGCTTCCGTCCGGTCTCGCGACGTCGATTTCACGCTCCAGAAGACCGCCCTTCTCCGGAAGCCCTGCCAGCATGGCATTCAAGGCCGGGGGCAACCCCTCGGAATCCTTTTCGCCCGCGGCGGCGCCGCGAACCGTTTTCAAAATCTCCCGGGCCCTGTCGTTGCAGCGCGTCACTTTTCCCTCCGCATTTACTGCGACAAGCCCGATGGGCATATTTTTGATGAGCGTCTCGGAAAATATTTTCACGCGGGAAAGATGAACCCGCGTCAGCCGGTAACTCTGAACCAGAAAAAGAGAAACGACGGCCAGCGAACCGACGAGCAACAGCGCCAGCAGCAAAAGCACCGTGTTGCGGGTGTCTTCGGCGGACGCTTTTTCAATCTTATCCATGTTGAAGCCCAAGTACACCACGAAGCGCTCCCGCGGACCCGGCTTCCCCAGACGTTCGAGATCCAGGGGGAAAAATCCCCTGTACACTTCAAACGTGCCGGCGCCCTGGGCATTGGCCGTCTGACGCCACCGGATTTCCCGGCTCCGCGCAATCCTTTGCGTATCCAGATCCAATCCGTATTTCTGGGAAACCATGGAGGGATCGCTGTCCGCGATGATGTTTCCCCGATCGTCCGTGACAATCAGGTAGTCGATATCGGGTTGCTGGGATATTGCGATCAGCAATTTCTGCATGGAGAAAAAGCGGTTATTTTCATCGCCGGCATCCCGCAGGGCCGCTTCGAAGGAACGGATCAACGTTGAACCCTTTTCCAGAAATATTTCAACGGCCTGCTGTTTCTGTTGCTCGAAATGCCACAGCGCCGCCACCGTTGTCATGACAGCCAAAACCGCCATCGCGGTGACGGCCGCCCAAAGCGAAAGATCAAAACGCAGTTTTCTTTTCCATCCACCCATCTCTGATTATCCTTTGACGCGGATAAATATTATCCAGCTGGATACTTTGGTTGGCTAAATAGTATCCACATATTCGTCATTGATGCAACCTGTTTTAACCGAAATAGAAATATTTTCTTTCATTTCAACTGGTTAAAAATAATCCCCCGTTTGGCACGCTGCTTGCTCAATATCATCGCGAAGATAATGAAAAAAACAAACCAAAAGGAGATTGATCATGAAAAAATTAAAATTTATCTTGACGGCAATCGGAGTAAGCCTTCTTTTGACGGCGCCTGTTTTCGCCTGGGGTCCTCCGGCAGAAAGAGGAATGGGCTACGGGCAAAACCAGCCGGATAATCGCGAGTGCGCGTTTCGCGGATTCAACAAAATCAGTCTTTCCGAAGAACAGAAAACCAAAATTGACGCCCTGTGCCTGGCACACCTCAAAGACATCCGTCCGCTCAGAGAAAAAATGTTCGACCGCTCGGTGGAACTGCGCCGGCTTTGGCTGGAGCCCAATCCGGACAAAAACAAAATCTACGCCAAGCAAAAGGAAGTGAGGGCGCTTCGCGATCAACTGGAAGACAAAAGAACGGCTTACCGTCTTGAAATCAACAAGCTGTTGACCCCGGAACAAAAAGAAAAGCTGGCCGCCTACGGCTGGGATAGAGGAACCGGCTTTGGACCGCGCGGAGGCAAAAGAGATCGGGGAGCCTCCGGACCGGGAGTGTCCTTCTGATTTTCCCCCTCACGACCCTCCTCCTTTCTAAAGCGGGAGATGGCGACATCTCCCGCTTCCTTCATGCAACAGCCCGAGCCTAATCGGTGAGTTTCTTTTTCAGCCCGTCGAGCTTGTTGAGCGCCTCGAGCGGCGAGAGGGAAAGAATATCCAAAGCCCTGAGTTCGGCAAGGACGTCTTTTTCCTGGGTCTCCAGCGCCGGCGCGCTTTCCCTTCGGGCAAATAAATTAAGCTGGGGACTGACATTTTTCCCCCCGAGGGTTCCCCGCACGATGCGGGGCATGCCGATTTCGTCGAATTCCCCCTTTTCCAGATTGCGCAGGATTTCCTTGGCGCGGAGGATGACTTCCCGCGGCACGCCGGCAATGCGCGCGACTTCAATGCCGTAACTGCGGCTGGTCCCGCCTTCCACAATTTTATGCAGGAAAATGATTTTTTCGCCCCACTCCTTCACGGCGATATTGTAATTTTTCGCGCCGGCTTTTGTGACGGGAAGGTCCGTCAGCTGGTGATAATGCGTCGCAAAAAGCGCGCGCACGCCCCTGCCCTGAAAATCGTGAAGATACTCGGCCACCGCCCAGGCGATGCTCAAACCGTCGAAGGTGGACGTCCCCCGTCCGACCTCGTCAATGACGACCAGCGAACGGGAAGTGGCGTTTTTCAAAATTTCCGCCGTCTCCGTCATCTCCACCATGAAGGTGCTCTGTCCTCTGACCAGGCTGTCGGACGCGCCGATCCTCGTAAAGATTTTATCCACAATGCCGATTTTCGCCCGGCTTGCCGGAACAAAGCTTCCCATCTGCGCCAGCAAGACGATCAGCGCCACTTGACGGATGTACGTGGACTTCCCCGCCATGTTGGGCCCGGTGATGACCAGCAGCCGGTTGTCGCGCAAATCCATCAGACAGTCGTTCGGCACGAAGCCCTCTTTCGTCAGCGCCGCCTCTACCACCGGATGACGGCCGTCCCGGATGTCGATGACATCGTCTTCGTCTATTTCCGGACAGGTATAATGATATTTTTCGGCAACCTCCGCCAACGCTGTCAGCGCGTCAAGCTCGGCCACCAGGCTCGAATTGTTCTGGATATTCGGAATATACTGATGGAGGCTCTCGCGCAGGGCATAAAACAGCTCCAGCTCCCTTTCCCTGATTTTCTCCTCCGCGTTCAGAACGGTCTGTTCGAATTCCTTCAGCTCCTGATTGATGTAGCGCTCCGCGTTGACGAGCGTCTGTTTCCGGATGTATGAATCGGGAACCAGCGCGGCGTTGGCTTTGGTGACCTCAATGTAATAGCCGAACACGTTGTTGAACCCGATTTTCAGGGAATGAATCCCCGTTTTTCTCCGCTCCTCGGCCTCCAGCGAAGCAATCCACTGCTTGCCGTCTCGGCTGATAAACCGCAGCTTGTCCAGTTCTTCATCGTAGCCGATGGCAATGAAACCGCCGTCCTGAATCTTCGGCGGCGGATCGTCGATGAGCGCTCCGGCAATCCGGTCAACGGCGGCGTCCAGTTCCGCGAGGCGGGAGCGGATCGAAGTCAGCGCCGGCGCGGTGCAATCCCCCAGCGCATTCTTTAATTCCGGAATCCTTTCCAGGGACATCTTCAGCGCTACCAGATCCCGCGGGGTCGCCACGCGCAGGGCGACCCTTCCCGCCAATCGTTCCATGTCATAGATGCGCGACAGAATCTCGCGCAGCCGTCCGCGCAGCAGATGGTCGTCTTTCAGCTCCGCCACCGCGGCCAGCCTGGTTTTGATTTTCTCCACGTCCGCCAGCGGATAATTCATCCACCAGCGCAGGCGCCGGGTTCCCATCGGCGTCAGCGTTTCCTGAAAAATCGAAAACAGCGAACCCGTTTTGGCACTCCCCTGAAGGGTCGCAAAGATCTCGAGGTTGCGCCGCGCCGTTTCATCCAGCAGCAGAGAATTGTCCGTCGAATACCACTGGATTTCCCTGAAATGCCGCGGATGGATTTTCTGGGTCTGGCGGACATAGGCCAGAATCGCGCCGGCGGCCTTCTTCAGGGCCGGATACTCCCTGATGCGGGAGCGCATCAGCGCCTCGGCGGAAAAATCCTGATTCAACATCTCCTCGGCGCGCGACGCCTGAAAATATTCATTCTCCAGGCGGTTCAGACTCAGTCCCGGCATCAGATTTTCCAAGCTCTTCAGCAACAGCAAATCGGGAAAATCCCGCGCGAGAATCAGTTCCTTGAAATTCAGCCCGGCCATCGCGGTCAGGAAAAAATCCCGGTCGAAAAATTCGCCGACCTGAAATTCTCCCGTGGAAATGTCCAGGAAAGCCAGGCCGATGCGGTTCTTCTCGACGCAGAGACTCGCCAGATAATTGTTCTCGCCCGCGGCCAGATTTTCCTCGTCCAGCACCAGACCCGGCGTGATGACCCGAATGACTTCCCTTTTGACGATTCCCTTTGCCTTTTTCGGATCCTCCACCTGCTCGCAGATAGCGACTTTGAAGCCTTTTTCCACCAGTTTGGCAATGTAGGAAGAGGCAGCGTGATAGGGAAAGCCGCAAAGGGGCACACTGTCCTCTTTGCCCTTATTGCGCGAGGTCAGCGCAATCTCCAGCACCGGTGCGGCCGTGAGGGCGTCGTCAAAAAACATCTCGTAGAAATCGCCCATCCGGTAAAGCAAAATGCAGTCCGGATAGCTTTCCTTGATTTTTGCGTATTGCTTCATGGCCGGGGTCAAATCCGGCGCCGCGCTTACCGCCATTTACCGTCGTCCCCTTTTTTCAAATCGATGTAATCGGGGTCATCCGTCCGCACGATTTTATGCGTGGCAATGAATGAATTGGCCAGCGATGTCACGATACTGATGATGAGCGAACCGAACAGCGCGGAAAAAAAGCCGCTGACTTCGAATCCGGGCACAAAATAAGCGGCCAGTTTGAGCAGAAAAGCGTTGATGAAAAAATAGAAAAGACCCAGCGTCAGGACGCTCAGCGGGAGCGTCAACAGCACGACAACAGGCCTGATGAACACATTGATAACGCCCAGCACGCACGCGGCAATCACCGCCGTGGAAAGCGCATCCACCGAAATGCCGGGCACCAGATACGAAGCAATCAGAATGGCCGCGGTAATGACCAGCCATCTTGTGACAAGCACCAACATATCATCCACCTCTGAACCGATTTAAATCCATAACCATCCATTCATCCTTCACTCTTCGCTTTTGACTTGTTTCTCCGATTTGAGGAAAATCCAGGAGACGGAAAAACCGCTCATCACGGATGTTTCTCTTTTGACCAGAGGGCTGTCCTCAAAAACCGCGCCCTGCAGAAAATCCGCGCTGACAAAGGCGTTGAAGATGAATTGCCGATAAGCCTTGCTCAAACCGACCGTGAGCGTCGATCCGCTGTATCCGCCTCCGGCGGCATACGCGGGCCGCGTAGCCGTCGCGTAGGCGGGTTCCACTTCGTAGTAATATGAATGATAGCCGCTGTCGGCAAACATGGGCCCCGCGGATACGCCCAGATTCAGCCCCGTGCCCGGAATCACATCGTCCTTGGTGAAATTTACCCTGGGGCTGAAGACCCACCCCTCATGACGCACGGATGAAAAATCCGTGGAAAAAACGGCACGCACGGGCAGGGTCAAATCCGCCTTGGCCTGAATTTGACTTGCCGACCAGAGTTTGATTTTCAGCGCCGGCCCCAGCTCAAATGTCGGGTCAAGATCTTCCATGCCCTCCCGCGCGGTGTTGTGCTTGCTGTTGACCGGAACGGAACCGAAAACGCTGAAATCCAGCGTGACCTGATCCGTTCTGAAAATCCGCCCCGTAATGCGATGCTCATCAATTTTCAACACCTCCCCGCGATACACGGCGTAAGGATAGGGCAGAAGATAAAGCTTGTTTTCATCCGACCCGCGATAATCGGGCATCTGCAGCAGCGCCGCGCCCACGCCCAGTTCCCACAGCGGCCTATCCCCGGCGAAAACCGCGGCGGGCATCAGCAAAAAAATCATCAGCAAAAACACAAATACCCTGGAAAATCCGTTCATTTCCCCTCTGCTACTTCTGGATGCTCATCCCAACCCCGCAGTTCTTAAACTTTACTCAAACGGCACGAACATTTTCGCCTTGGCGCCGCACACCGGACATTCGTCGGGCAACAGCCCGTCGGCGACATAACCGCAGACTTTGCACACGTAGTAATTCGTTTCGCGCTCTTCCATGAAATGAGTCATCGCCTGTTTGTAGAGCTTGGCATGTGTTTCTTCCACGTCCCGGCTCTGGCTGAAATGCAAAACGGCTTCCTTGTTGCCTTCGGCCTCCGCCAGTTTGACAAACTGATCATAGGCGATTTCGGCAACCCGTTTTTCGGACTCGAAACTGGCCGCCAGATTCTCTTCGGTGCTTTTGATTTCCTTAAGCACCCTCAAAGCCCGCGCGCCGTGAATTTCCTCCGAAAAGGCAATCACGCGGAAAAGCTTGGCCATCTGCTTGTAGCCCTCTTCTTCGGCCTTCTGGGCGTAAACCTTGAGTCTTAAAGCCGCCTTGGCTTCGCCGACATACGCCTGATTCAAAGCGTCCTTGATTTTATCCATAGGTTCCCCTTTCGCGACGAAAATTCATTCTTCCGGCGAAAACTCGTCCTTGCTGGCGCCGCACACCGGACAAACCCAGTCGTCCGGAAGTTTCTCGAAAGGCGTCCCGGGAGGAATATTGCCTTCCGAATCGCCTTCCGCCGGGTCATAAACGTAGCCGCATACACCGCAAACATATTTTTTCATCTTCTTTTCTCCTCTTCCTTTATTGATGGATTCTCTTAAGCAGCTCGGCCGCCACGGCCTTGCCCAATGCGTGACATTTTTCCAGACTTGACGCATCGGGCACATTTTTGACGGCAACCGACTCGGCGACGATATCCACCTTCATCTCCTTCAAAATCGCATCCAGCTGTTTGACCGATTCGCCGCTCCAACCGAAGGAGCCGAATACCGCGCCGATTTTATTGGCGGGTTTGAGTCCTTTCAAATAGGTCAGAACATCCGCCATCTGCGGCAGGATGTTGTTGTTGAGTGTCGGCGATCCGACAATCAGCGCGCCGGCGTCGAGCACCTCATAGGCCGCCTCGCTGCGGTGCGTTTCGTTCATACTGATGAGTTTTGTCTTCACGCCCGCCTGCGCCAGCGCTTCGCTGACAGCTCTGGCCATTTTTTCGGTGGAGTGCCACATCGTCGCGTAAATGACCACCGCTTTGGCCGTCGGCCTCTGCGACGCCCATTTTTTGTACAAATCCAAAATAAAGCCCAAATCCCTGCGCCAGACGGGTCCGTGATCCGGGGCGATGATTTTCATTTTCATCCCCGAAGCTGCGACCTTTTCCAGCGCCCTGAGCACAATGGCCGAATACGGCAAAACGATATTGGCGTAATAAGTCGCCCCCTCGTATTCCAGCGTCGCCGCGGGAATCTCATCGGCGAAGCGCTCCAGCGTCGCCAGATGCATGCCGAAGGCGTCCTGTGAAAACAAAAGCTCGTCCTGATCCAGATAGGAAAACATGCTGTCCGGCCAGTGAATCATGCGCGTTTCCATGAACGTCAGACTCATGTTGCCCAGACTCAATGTTTCGCCGTCTTTGACGGGCAGGATTTCATGATCATCGTGGAAAAGCTCCTTCAAGGTTTTCACGCCGACCGTGGACGCAAAAACCTTTTCGGGTTTAATGAAATCCATTACTTCGGGCAGACACCCGGAATGATCCGTTTCGGAATGATTGGAGACGATGTACTGGATTCTGGACGGATCAACCACCGATCGAATGCGGGCCAGCATTTCATCCTTGAAAGGCTTTTTGACCGTGTCAATCAATGTGATTTTGTCAGCCATAATCAGATACGCATTGTAGGTGCTGCCGTGCGGCGTGGTGTAGCCGTGAAAATCGCGGATCGTCCAGTCAATCGCGCCGACCCAGTAAACATGGTCGGATACCTTTACCGCCGAATAAATATCTTTCATGATTTCACCTCTAAATGGAATTGTGTTTCGGATAATATAAGCTTCATCAAAACGATGTCAACCATATACCAATTCGCCGTCAATTTCCACCCCGCAAAAGTCATTGAAAATCAGGAGGAAAAACGATGAAAAGTTTTTTGCCGCTGTCGCCCGAACGGTTTATATCCGGTTGACACGGTGCGAATTTGCCTCTATGTTTTCAGAAAAGCACTCCCTGATGAAAACGTCTGACGATTCTCTGCGCGGGCTGATGATGGACACAGAAAAGGAAAAAATGGAAATGGACCGCTTACCCTGGCTTCCGGATATGGCCGGGTTTTTCCTTCAGAGAAAAATCCTAAGGCGGAAAATTCCCCTCCTGGCGAGCTTCAAGGTGACCCATCGCTGCAATCTGGAGTGCCGGGCATGTCCTTTTCATCTGCGAACCGATGAGGACAATAGCCGAATGTCATGGGATGCGGCAATCGCAGCGCTGGAGAATCTGCGCCGGCTCGGCACGCGCCTTGTCGTATTCGAAGGCGGCGAACCGCTTCTGTGGCGCGACGGCCGATACCGTCTTCACGATCTTGTCTTGCATGCCCGGAAAAATTTCCTGCGCGTCGCGGTGACGACCAACGGCACGCTGCCGCTGGATGTGCCTTCCGATACGCTCTGGGTCAGTCTCGACGGCATGAGGGAAACGCATAATCAGCTCAGGAGCGGTTCCTTCGACCGCATTCTATCGAACATCCAAAACGCAAAGCATCCGAAAATTTACATTCATTTTACGCTGAATCATCGCAACTGGCAGGAAGCGGATGCTCTGGCAAAATGGGTGCGGGAAATGCCGACCATCAAAGGGATGACCGTTCAATTTTTCTATCCCTACCGTCAGGGCGAAGAAGACCTTTCGCTGTCACGGGAAGAACGCCGCGCGGCAGTCAAGAAATTGCTGGAGCTAAAAAAAGCGGGTTATCCCGTTTTGAATTCCTCCCGCCGACTCAAGGCCATGATTCAAAACGACTGGAGATGTCATGATGACATTCTGATCAATGTCGATCCGGACGGCACCATCACGCAGGGCTGTTACGTCAAAAGCCGCGGCAGAATTCAATGCGCCGCCTGCGGCTTCACGCCGGTTGCCGAAGCGTCCGGCGCGCTGGATTTGATTCCGGGATCGCTCTACGCCGGCTGGCAGCTCTTCCTAAAATAAGACCTTGATTTCAAACCGATTCGGGAAAAAGTGCGATGTCATGCACTTGGCAAGAAACTGTCCGGCGTCATGAATTCAATGGATGGCTCCTGCCGGTTTATCGGATTTTTTTGATTCTCTCCTGACACATGATTGCTTCAGGAAAAAACCCCTTCGCCAAATTCATTCGGAGCAGATTCTGTTCCGACCCTGTTTTTTCGCCTGATACATGAGTTTATCGGCCCGGTTCACAAAACTTTTGATATCTTCCTTCAACCGGTACTGCGAAACGCCGATACTCAGCGTCAGGCGGACTTCCTGGCCATGATTCGGGCCAAAGACCTCCTTTTTCAATTCCGCCTGGATTCTCTGCGCGGTCACGACGCCCTCATCGCAAGTGGTCATGGGCAGCAACACCGTGAATTCCTCGCCGCCGTAGCGATAGGCGGAATCCGTCTCCCGCAGACATCGTTTGATCACCTGCCCAAGCCTCGCCAGCACCGTGTCTCCCTCAAGATGGCCGTAGGTGTCGTTGAAATCCTTGAACTTATCCAGATCCAGAAGAAGCAGCGTCAGGGGCTGTTCATAGCGGTTGGCCCTCTCCACTTCTTTTTTGAGCTGGTTATAGAAATGCCGCGAATTATGCAGTTGTGTGAGGTCATCCAGGATGCTGAGTTCCAGATATCGCTGCTCGCTTTTGCGCAGCGTCTCCTCTATTTTTTTGCGTTCAGAAATGTCGCGGCAAATCCGCACGAAACCATATGGTGTTCCGTCTTCATTAAACAGGGTCTCGCCGTTGATTTCGAAGGGAACGGCCGTTTCATCCTTCCTGATCAATTCATATTCCTGAGGACCTATATTCCCCCCCTCCTTCATCCTTAAATTATTTCGAATCGCCTTGCTGATGTAAGAGGGAGCGATAAATTGAATCATGTTCTGGCCCTCGAGTTCCTCCCTCGTGTAACCGCTGTATCTCACGGTGTTGTCATTGACGAATTCAATCGTTCCGTCCAGATCGGTCTGGATGACCAGATCCGGAATGGCGTTGACCAGTTTGCTGTATTTCTCCTCGCTTTTGCGCAGCGCCTCCTCCGCCCGCTTGCGCTCGGTAATATCCCGGTAATTGACGATCACGGCTTCAACGACACCGTTGACGACCAGATTGCTTCCCACCGCCTCCAAGGTCCGATAACTCCCGTCCCGGTGGCGAAGATGCATCTCTCCCCGGATGGGAGCCGCGTCGGGATTTCCGATTAACTCAAGAAACGACATCGATAAATATTTCATGTCATCCGGTCGGACGAGTTCAAATCCGGGTCTGCCGATTCTTTCTTCCGGCTTGAATCCCAGAACACTTTCAACCGCCGGATTGATATACGTGATAATCCCATCCCGATTGACAACAGCAATAATGTCCGTGGAATGCTCGATGACGGCACGGAACCGCTGCTCCTCGCGGCGCAGCTGCTCTTCCATCCGCTTTTTGTCCGTGATGTCATTGTAGATGACCTGGTATTGCTTCTGCCCGTTCCATAAGATTTCCTTGCGGAAAACCTGAAGATGACGCACCTCGCCGTTTTTCCTGACGATGCCGATCTCGTATTGCGACGGGCAGAACTCGCCGTTTTTCCGTTTCCTTTTTCTTTCCTGCCACTGCCGGTAACTCTCGGGCGTGTAGCGCTCCTGGACGGATTTGGTCTGGAGTTCCTCCAGGGTTTCATAGCCGTAAATATCCAGGATTGCCCGGTTGGCGTAAAGGGTTTCGCCGTCTACCGTCGCTATGCGCACGCCCAGCGGCGATTCATCCAGAGAACGATGGAAGTTGGCTTCGCTGGCGCGCAATTCATTTTCAATTTGTTTGCGCCCGGAAATATTTCGGCTCGCCCCCAGGATGGATGACGGCCTGCCCTGTTCATCGCGGATGAGAGAAAAGGAAGCTTCACCCCAGATCGTGCTGCCGTCCTTGCTGAGATATTCCAGCTCGATGGTGCGCTCCAGAACATAATCGGGATCCGCCACGGCTTTGGGAAATTCTTCTGCAAAGAAATCCATCACGGCCGCGAAGGATTCCGGGGTCAGGAGTTGATCCGGCTTGAGCCTTTTGAATTCCTCCAGCGTATACCCCATCACCTTCTCCGCGGAGGGCGTGATGTAGGTGATGTTCAGATCCAGGTCCATGAGCCAGATATAATCTTTCATGTTGTCCGCGAGCAGACGGTACTTCTCTTCGCTTTGCCTGAGCATCTCTTCCGTCCGCTTGCGCTCGGTCACGTCCCTGAACAACTCCACGATATACTCTTTCCTGTCCAGGATGATGGTCGAGGCGCTGATATCGGCGAAAAACAGCGTTTTATCCTTTCGCACAACCGGGATGTCTTTTGCGATATCTATCTCTTTTTTGAGAAGTTTCTCGCTCTGCTCCAAGATAAGAGACGCTTGTTCCGGCGGGTGAATATCCGGTATCCTCAAGGCCAAAAGCTCTTCTTTGGGATATCCCAGCATCCTGCACATCTTTTCGTTGGCATCCGAAAATTTCTTATTGTCCGCCTCGACCAGAAGAATGCCGTCGGACGCCGCATTGAAGATGACGCCAAACCTCGATTCCGATTCCTGAATCCTGTGCAGGGCGTCGGAAGCTTTGGTCTTGATTCTGGCAATGTAGCCGCAAACCAGCGAAAACCAGGGCAGGACAATCGCCATCACGGCCATGTTCAGGATTTCCATCTTCAGATGGATCGATTCCGGATGATTTCTGTAAAGCAGCGCGATGACTCCCGCGTAGCCGGCGATGGCAAAAAACGACAGGAAAAGAAACTGCCGGACATTGAGCTTAAAAAGGCCGAAAATGAAGATGACCAGGTAAAGAAGAATGCCGATGCTCCGGGTGTTCTGGGCATAATAGAGCACTTCCATGGTCCAGAAAGTGGCGATGACAATCTGCAGCATGGTCAGGCTCGGGTCTTTGAATCGCTTGTTCCATCCCGTTCTGAGCAGTATGTAGACAAAAATGTTGGAAGCCAGGATTCCCAGCTGAGACAAAATCAGAACATCCCGCGGAACGGGAGTCAGTCCCAATGAAAAACTCACCCAGACCAGAAAGCAAAAGATGAAATAGGAGGCAAACGCGATGAGAAACCGCTTGATTCTCAGGGTCTGAGCGTAATCATCCCGGGGGAAAATCCTAAAAATAGCTCCACTCCTTAATTCACTAAAAACAATTGTTATCCTTGATTTTTCTACCACAGGTTCGGTTTAATTTCAATTGCTTTGATTTTGCAGTCGGAAAAAACCGGATTACAGAAGAAAGGTCGTTCCCCTATGTCAGGGGGCAGATTAAATCATTTTTCTCCCCGCATCAAAGGCCGCCAGGTTGATCGGGCGTTTGTCATGCGGAATACTTTTGGTGACTTCCTCTTCAAAAGCGCGCCGGTCAATCGGCAGAAGCGATGCGCCCGCCAGCGCGCCGATCATGACGATGTTGCTGAGAACCGGATTCCCCAATGCCACCGCGGCGGAAGTGGCGTCAATCATCCAGCTTTTCGCGGAGAGTTTCTTCAGCATGGCTTCAATCTCCTCCGGCAACGGATAATCATACTCGCCGGTGATCACCCCCATGGGGTAAACCGCACGCGCATTGGCCAGCACCGCGACATCGGGATTGCCGTATCTGGTAAGCACCCTGAGGGCTTCCACCGGCTCCAGCGCAATCACGATGTCCGCCCTGCCCTGCGGAATCTGCGGACTCAAAACGGAGGATGACGAAATGCGCAGATGGCTCATCACCGAACCGCCGCGCTGGGACATGCCGAAGGTTTCGCCGATCGTGACGACAAAACCCGCGTTTACGAGCATTCCGGCCAGCACCCGCGAGGCCAGGACATTGCCCTGCCCGCCGACGCCGGTGATGATGATATTGGTGGGATCTTTGGCCAAGGATATTTTTTTCATGGCTCCGCCTCCGATCTTTCAATCGCCTTCTGCGGACAGATGGAGAAACATACGCCGCATCCCGCGCAGATGACTTCGTCAATCACGGCTTTTTTCTTTTTCTTGTCCCACGTCAGCGCCGGACAGCGGAAAATCCTCGTGCACAAACGGTTGCAGCCGCAGCGATCCCCCAGGCATAGCTCCTCGTTGACTTTCATCTGGAATTGCTTCTTCCCCTTCTTTTCGGGGCTCAGCGCGCAGACCTGCTTCAGAATCAAAACCTTCAATGCGCCTTTTTCGGCCATAAAGGACGTAAGGATTTTGCCGGTCGCCTCCAAATCGAAGGGATCGCTGACGGCGACTTTCGCACCGAGGCCACGGCAGATCGCTTCAATGTCCACAACGGGCAGCGGATCGCCCGCCGCGCTCTCGCCGATGCCGGGATGCGGCTGGAAACCGGTCATCGCCGTTCCCGCATTGTCCAGAACGATAAAAGTAATATCCGCGCGGTTGTGCCGGGCGTTGATCAGCGCGGGGATAACGGCATGATAAAAAGTGGAATCGCCGCACACCGCCATGACCGGTTTATCCAGACCGAAAGCCGCCAGTTTGGCAAAGCCGCTGGCGATCCCTGTGCCCGAACCCATGGAATGCAGCGTGCGCACGGTGTGAAAACCGATGGCCGGCCACAGCGACGCCATCGCGTAACAGCCGATATCGCCGCAGACAATGCCTTCGCGGCCGTCCAGTTTCAGCGCCGTGTTGATGTTCCAGAAAGACGCGCGGTGCGGACAGCCCGGACAGAACGTCTGCTCCCGCGGCGGGATTTTCGTGGCCGCTTTTTCAACTTCGCGAACGTAAGCGGAAGACATTGCTTTCGGTCTGACCTTCATGATCTTTCCAAGAGCGGCGGAAACGATCTCCGGGTTCAACTCGCCCACGGAAGGCAGCGTCCTGTCCATTTTTCCGTAAAACGTTTTGACGCCGACAGCCTTGAGCATGCCCATTGCGGCGACCTTGATATTTTCCTCCAGAAACGGAAGAACCTCTTCCACGACCATAACCCTGTCGGTCAGACGCAGGTATTTTTTCAAAAGCTTCTCCGGCAGCGGCCAGGTACAGCTGAGCTTCAAAATCCCGACTCTCTTTTGCAAACCCAGCCATTCGACGGCTTCCCGGCTGTAGAGGAAACAGGCGCTGCTGGTGATGATGAGAAGCTCCGGCTTTCCCGGCCCGATGTAGCTGTTGAAAGGGCTTTTTTCAAAAAGTTGAGCCGCCACGGCCAGTTTTTTCTGCTGGAGGCCGTGCTTGACCACGACCGGCGTGCTGACAACCGGCCCGCGGAGCGGATCCATCGCCGGACCGTCGGAGATGAAACGGGCGGTGCGTCTGCCCTGCGGCACTCTGCCGCAAATGACATTGCCGCTCGCGTGCGACATGCGCGTGACCGAGCGCAAAATGACAATATTTCTGATTTTTTCGGACAACTCAAAAGCCCATCGGGTCAGGTCCTTGGCTTCCTGAAAATTCGCCGGTTCCAGAAGCGGCACCTCCAGCATGCGCGCGAAATATCGTGATTCCCCCTCATTGACGCTCGACAAAGCCCCGGGGTCTTCGCACTCCACCAGGACGATTCCACCGCGGGTTCCCGAGGAAGACAGATGCAGGAGAAAATCAGAAGCGACGTTGACGCCGTTTTGTTTCATCACGCACATCGCGCGCAAGCCGGAAAACGACGCGGCGGCGGCCACTTCGAGCGCGACCTTCTCGTTGGTGGACCACTCGACATAGAGGTTTTTCTCACGGGCGACTTCCGAGAGACGCTCGATCACCTCCGACGAGGGCGTGCCGGGATAGCCGGTAACGACATTGACGCCGGCCTCCAGCGCGCCGCGCGCGATGGCTTCATTGCCCATGAATAAAACTTCCGCTCCGGCGGGCGATAATAATTTGTTCATCATTTCCTTCCCGTTTTATTGCCCTTCAAAAAATCTTTTCACCTTCGCCCTTCATCCTTTTTTACGAACGTCCAGATATTTTTTCACCACCGGGTCGTCACGATCCAGATACAGCAAATTTTTGCCAGAGCCGCTTTTCTGGATGATATTCTTCAAGGCTGTCCTTTTTTTATCGGCAGCGGCTTTTTTCAATTCCCGAAAACTTTCCGGCGGCGCCTCCCGCAATTCCAATTTTCCCTTTTTGACCGCCAGATTGACCAGATCTTCTCCTTTTTTCGTTCGGACAATCAACTGATTCCACCGGCGCATCTCTTCCCAGCCACCGGCAAACCGCGCCGAACCGACCGACACATCGGCAAACTCCGCCGTGCTGTCCGCGCAATAAAGACACGCCGGCCGGATGCAACGCCGCACCTCATCCATCGCCAGACCATGCACGCCGTCTTTGGTGTGGATTTCCAGAATATCTTTGCCGGCCGGAACATCCATCCGGATGATGGAATCCGCAGCGATGTTTTCTTTCCTCATCAAATCATTGATTTTTTCCGCCGAGAGCGTCCAGCCGCAGTACAATCCGACCACCACGCGCAACCGATGAATTTTCTCTCCGTCCTGCTCCCCCGGCCTGAACCGCATCTTGGCCAGGGCCAGAGCCTGACAGGGCGTCGCCACCACGCCGATGCCGCCATGCCCCTGCGCGTCGCACCGGTGGAAGGCCGCGACGGTCGGCGACACGGTAAAGAAACTGCCGGCGTTCTTGCGCAAGCCGTCGGCATCCCTGACCATCACGCCTTCCCGGCCGAAATCCTGATTCCGGGAAGACACCACGGCTGAGTCAATCCAGCCTTCGGCGATGGCCGTCTCCATCAGCGCCGTTACCGTCGCCCCGTGTTGGGACGTTTCGCGCAGAACCGGATCGGCCGCCCGCGAAAAAAAATATCCCTTGACCGGCCCGATCTCCGGCGTGAAATCCCCTTGATCAAAAAACATTTCCCTGATCGCCTGCAAATCGGCCGGCGTTCTGGGGCAGTAATCAAAACAACGCCCATTCTCAAGGTCGCACTGATGCAGTTGCACCGTCCGGTCGCGATAAACAACCTGATAAGGACAAATGCCCGCGCACGCGCCGCAGCCGGTGCACAAATTTTCATCCAAAACGTATTTTTTAAGAAATTGCTGACCTTGCGCCTTGAATCTCAAAATAAAAACCCTTTTTCTTTTTCAAGCTGTGCTTTTATATCCTATCGTGATTTGCCAGGCAAGAAAATGATACAGGCCGGACAAAAATCTTTTCCGGATAAAATATATCGGAAAAACGAGAGATTTTTTAACCACAACCGGTTTGACACAATTTTTCGAATTGATGTTGACAACCACCCGTTCTTGTATTATGAAGCGCGGGACAAAAATGATGAACTCCCCGGCGGTCGCGATGCAATCGGGATTCACCATCGGGGGAAAAAGAAAAAATTGAAAACCAAATATTGTTCCCCAGTAGCTCAGTCGGTAGAGCAGATGGCTGTTAACCATCGGGTCCGTGG
>DAOSZO010000044.1:0-21506 GCA_035382085.1 Smithella sp. | reverse complement strand
TATGTCCCCTGAATTCCCTGAATTCCCACTCTCCGCTTCCTTCAGAATTGCAATAATCTGTGTCTCGCTAAATCGTGACCCTTTCATATGACCCTCCTGACTTTTTTTCTGCCAGAAGGCTCTATTTTAACATGTACTATTTTAGGGGAAGCTTACGATACTGCCGCTATGCAAAATAGACCGGGTGAAACAAGCTTTGCTTCAATAATTTTTTGTTTCAGCAAATTATGTCAGTTACACAGGTCATTCGTATCGAGAAAAGGGATTGCCCCGATGTATTCAAATTGACAATGTCTGTGGAAGAGAGTAACTTTTAACTAAATTTAATCAAGGAGGTTTTGCATGAAAATATCTTTGATTGAGCTCTACCATGTATAGGTCCCGCTGAAGCACACGTTCTGGCCCACTTGGATTCCCGGCTATCCCCAGACACACAATGGTTTTACTTTGATCAAACTGGTTACCGATGATGGCATTGAAGGTTATTCGGCCGGTTCCGCTCTTGGACGTGAGAGGGAAGGATTGGGAGATCTCATCGGCGGGTACCTGCTTGGTGCGGATCCCACGGATATAGAATCATGCCAGAGTTTGCTCAAGCAAGCCGGCATTCTGGGCTGGAGGAATTTCTGGATTGAACCCGCGTGCTGGGACATCATCGGCAAGAGCCAGGGCAAACCCGTGTATGAATTGCTGGGTGGTCAGGCGCGTCCCATTGAGGTTTACTGCTCCACCGGAGAGATGCACGAGCCCGAAAAAAGAGTCGAGGAATTGCTGGCCATGAAGGAGCGCGGATTCAAGGTTGCGAAACTTCGGGTAAAAAACAAGGAGCTCAAGGATGATATCCGGCATATCGAAGTCATCAGAAAAGGTGTTGGTGATAAACTGGTTTTGGGCGTGGATGCCAATCAGGGATGGCTGGTGACCATTGTCGATAAGATTCCGGCATGGGATCTGGCACGCGCGACGGAATTTGCCGAGGCATGTTACGCCAATAATATCGCCTGGCTGGAGGAGCCGCTTGATTCGAGGGACTACGACGGCAATGCTGTTTTGAAGGAAGTATCCAAGGTGAAAATCTCCGGCGCGGAACTCAACTATGGCTGGGATGAAATCAAAATCATGTTTGAGAAAGACTGTTTCCATATCTATCAGCCGGATGCGACGTTCGCGGGCGGCATCGCGCAGGTAATGAAAGTGATCGATGCCTGCCATAAACATCATCGGGAGTATTCTCCGCACACCTGGACCAACGGCATCGGTTTTTATATCAATTGGAACCTGGTGCTGGCCGATAAAGATAACAAGCTGCCTCTGGAATATCCGCTGGAAGAGCCTTCTTGGGTTCCTGAACAAAGGGAGGGCATTATCGATCCGATCATTCCGGATAAAAACGCGATGCTCGCGCCGTTTACCAGACCGGGGCTTGGCTTCGAAATCAATCAAAAACTGCTCGATAAGTACGGGAAAAGATTCTTTAAGCTCACACCGACGCGTCAGAAAATAAAATTCATCAGGCAAAAGGGATTAAAGGCCGCATTGGAACTCAAAAAACGAAAAGAGAGTCAGTGAGACCATATTGATTCGTTCCCGCGTCCGGACACGCGCCATATCGGCAATGCATCAGGGTGCGGATACGCTGCTTTTTTTGCCCACGAGCGATTCGATGGCTTTGCGTTTGATGCCGTCGCTTTTTTCGATGGCGTCAACGAATTCTACCTTGATGGAAACTGAGTCATCCAGCAGACGACGCAGGTCAGCCAGGAGTTCCTCAAGATGCGCGTCGTTGAATTGTTTTCCCTTGACAATCTGGATGACGATGAGTCCGGTGGACACCTGCGTCACCTTGAACTCCTCCAGCAGATGGAGGTATTTTTTGATGTACATGGTGAAGGTGTTCAGAAGCTTCAGGGAGGAGACGAACTTGCCGCTCGGCAGGATGAAGCAATCGTCGGCTCGCCCTTCGAAAGCCTCCAGCAGCGGGAATCCGAGACCGCAGGAGCACGCGGCGTCGCTGTACCTCCCGACGTCGCCGATGCGGTAGCGGATGAAGGGCATGGCGGGGCTTCGGGTCGTCGTCAGCACGATCTCGCCCATTTCCCCGGGGCGAACGTCCTGGCCTTTGGAGTCAATGAATTCCACCCACACGTTGTCCGTAAAGATATGGTAGTTGAGGTGCCGACACTGGGAGGCGATCATCCAGGTTTCTTCCGTGGAGTATTCGTCATAGACCGGACAGCCGAAGGTTTCGGAGATGAAATTGCGTTGGTCCTGCGTCGAAAGTTCCGAATTGATTCCGATGAATTTCGGCCGAATATCTTTCAGGTCCTCGGGCGTTGCGCGCCTTGCGCATTCGTACACCAGCGAGGCGTAGCCGATGATGAGGTCGGGGCGGGCTTTCCTGAGCTGCGCGATCTGCTCTTCGACGGGAATGGTTGATTTGATGTGCGTCGTTTGGAAGAACGGCCCCAGACGCGGATAGTGCAGATCGGTGTATTTGATGTAAGCAACCTTGTGCCAGGGACGGTATCCGATCATCGTATACATGCGCACGCCCGTGGCGATGTAAAAAGCGAAGGTTTGCTTCGTGAAGATGAAGGGAAGCGAGCGGCCGGTGGAGCCGGTGGTGGCCGAGTAGTGGCATCGGTTGATGTCGACGCCGCGGGCCACAATCTTTTCGGGAAAATTTTCCCTGATTTCATCCTTGGTGACAAAAGGCAGTCGCTTGATGTCGTCAGCTGACCGGATGGAGCGAATATCCACTCCCGCCTCATCGAATTTCCGGCGGTAAAAGGGAACATTTTCATAGGCATGATGAATGGAACGGATCAGGCGTTTTTCACAGAGCTTTCTCTGGAGTTTGGCCGGCAGAAATGCGCTGACATGAACGTCAATGACGGATTTGAACAGATACCAAAGAAATTTTATGTCTTCCATCGTGGCAGGGACCTCCTCATCACTGAACTTCATCCTTTGTTTTGTTTTGGGGGCGAGGGCGCCAGACCCTGCTGGATATGCTCCATGAGCTTCTCCAGCCGTCCGCCGCTTGCCAGAACGTTGGGCATGGAATAGATGAGCGTCATATCTTCATCGCTGTTGCACATGCCGATGAAGATGGGAGAGTATTCCTGGCCGGGCGGAATGCCCCAGGTATATTTGCCTTCGAAACCGCCTCCGCTGAAAACGGGGATCCGTCCCATGTTGGTGAGAACCCCGGAGTTGGGATAGCGTCCTGTGCGGTTCTTGGTCGCGATGTTGCTGATGATGAATTTTTTCAGCATCCAGAAGGGGAGAAAGCGGATCGGCCGATCGCCCCAATAAATCATGCCGTCATGCCGCGCTTCCAGCTGGCGCTTGACGTCCTGGCTGACATCGGCCGGCGTTGTGAACGGGGTGATTTCCGCGTAGATCAGATTGGTCAGGTTGCCCGTCGAACGCAGTCCCTCGACCCGGGCGCGCATGTCCACCGGAATGGCAACGCGGAACTTGCCTTCCTGATACTGCCAGGCCTCCCGGGCCAGCAAAACGGCCACCTGGCCGATGACGTTGCTGTAACGCCCGGGGTAGCGTCGGCGGCGCCAGATCACACCGGGCTGGTTGCCCTGCGGCATGCCGGTCGGGGCGATGTACTCCGAGACGGGGCCCTTGCGGCCCTTTTTCTGGAAGGTCGCCGCGATTTCGAATTCCGTGATGCGCGAATATGCCCCCAGGGGAGCTTCGCCGCGCAGACAGCGGAAAATATCTTCCACCCAGGTCACCGTGCCCCGGCCGTCCATGGTGGCATGCATGGTGCGAAAGACGACACGCAAAGGCTCGCCGTGGATCAGAACTACCTCGGATGTGGGGCCTTCAAAAGGGTCTAAAGTTTCTGAGAGCTTGGCCGGGGCGCCTTCCGGACCGAGGCCGTCCCAGTTTGAGCCGTCCACCTCGATCACCGGCGGCGTCCTGCCGGTATCGACGAGGCGGGCAAACCCCGCGATGCCCTTGACGACGACGCGGCTTCCGGGGTTGGCTTCAGAGGCGATTTTAACGGCTTCACGCCATTTCGGCAAATCGAAGTATCCCGTTCCTTCCCAGAAAAGCTGATTGAGAAAAGGCGGATTCATTTCGTTATAGACGACATACGCCCGTTCGGTCGAACTGAGTTGCCGTGAATAAACCATCTTCATACCCCCTTTTTCATTGCGTTGATTCCAATCGTTTCCCTATCCTTTCCAACGCGCCTTCAATCCTGCCTTCGCTGGCCAGCACCTTGGGGATGGAGAGCGTCAGTTCCGACGCGCCTTCATAGCCGGTCATCACCAAGAAAAACGGATAATATTCGGTTGCCGGTGGTGGAATCCAGAAGGCGCGGGCCTTGAATCCACCGCCCTGAAACCGGTTGAGATCAACCCGGCCGACATTGGTCAGGATGCCGGAGAGGCTATAGAGGCCGCATTGATGACGCTCGCGGATTCTCCTCTCTGCCGCGCACCGCATCAGACTGATGGGCACGAATTCGATAAGCTCATCCCCTTTCGTCAGCTTGCATTCATCGCCGTGGCTGATCTGCCGGGTGATGTCTTGGGCGATGTCCTCCGGCGTCGTGTTTTTTTTCACTTCGATGTACAGCGCGAAAGAGAGGTTTGCCGTGCTGCGAATCTCCGGCCTGCGGTGCCGCAGATCCACGGGAACGCCGAAGCGAACAATCCCTTCGCCGTAGCGCCAGGCTTCTTCCGCCGCCAGGCGGGCGCATCGTGCCAGCAAATTGGGCGTCTTGCCCCTAACGGAGCGGCGTCTCCAGGTCACGCCGGAGTCTTTGCCTTTCGCGCGGCCCGTGGGAGCAATATGCTCAGCGGGAAAAGGCGTGCGGTATTGATTCCGGATGCTTTTGCAGATTTCCACGTCCGTCACGCTGGAGGTCGAGCCGACGGGGGATTCCCCGCGCAGAACCCGGAAGACATCCTCGGCCCACAGCAGAGTGCCGCGTCCGTCGCACACGGCGTGGTGCGCGCGGAACATGACCCGCGGCGTCGGGCCGTGAATCAGGACGATCTCGCAGGTCGGGCCTTCGCGATAGGGAAGGGGCTCCTGAAACGCGGGAGCGTTTTCCGGCCCCATTCCATCCCATTTGCTTCCGTCCACCTCGCGCACGCGCGGAGCGATACCCGAATCCACCCAGCGGCTCCAACCCAGATGACCCTTCAAGACGAGCCGGGTGCCGGGATTGGCCTCGCCGGCGATTTGGGCGGCCCTCCGCCATTGCGCGCAATCGAGTGTTCCCTCGCCGTCGAAGACATGCTGGATGACGACCGGCGGGCAAATGAGATCCAGGGCCACGAACGCCCGATCATTGAAAGTCATTTTCCGGCTGTACGGTTTCATCATCGCGCAGGGCTCCCCAGCGGTAATTTTCCGGCTTCGGACGCTGTCCCTTGGTCCGGATTGAGAGGCGGGTCCGAATTGTTCATCACGGCACGCGCAATGGCGTTGACCAAAACGGCGGTCGCTTCCAGGGCTTCAGGAACGCGCGCCGATCTGGGAATTTCCATGTGCAGGGCGCGGGCCATGCGTCCCGTGGAAAGATAGCCGATTTTCTTGTTACACCCTGCGCCGAAGAAGACTTTGTCAACGGGTTCCATGCGCAAATCCAGCTCGGGATAGGCCGGATAGGCCGCTTTCGCCTGCGCGAGAAAGGCGGGGAATCGTTCCTTGACCCGCCGGGCTTCTTCCAAGGAAATTCCGACCGTGGCGATTTCGAGCCGATTGGAAAAAGGGAGACTCGTATGTCCGTGAAGTTCAACATAGAGCCTCAATGGCTTGCCCCCGGAGCTTTTTTCGATCAGGCCGACATAATGATCGTAGACTTCCCGGGCGCGTTGGGTGTGCCGTTCCCGTTCGCAGACGCGTCCCGCGCCTTCGGTCGGCCGGTTGACGTTGACGCGCGACACCGTCGGAGAAAAACCGAGGGCGATGACGTATCCCGCGCCCAGCATCCGCGCCACGTTTTTGGCCAGGATATCCGTGCGAATGTCATAGGTGCCGTGAGGCGCCGCGACGACCATCCCCTGATTCGCCGACTGTGCCTCAAACCGGCCGAGGGAGGGATCAGGACGTTCAGCGGCGGCGGGCCGGGCAGTGCAGAAGATGCTCAAGGCCGCGGCTGCAATCACGAATGTCCCGAATGTCGCTTTAAAGCGGTTTTTGTCTCTTGCGTAAAGATGGAAGGCGAAATTCTGATATTTTGACGGCTCCCGGTTCTTGCGGGACGTCACGTGATGATACATTTTTTGAAAAAAGAAATATGGGCGAGGCCTGGTGATCATCCTTCTTCTATCCCCTGTTTGCTTGGATCATTTTCTCCGGAAGGAAGACCCTTGATGTGTTTCGCGAAGGACAGACCGATCAGGTAGCGCAGCACGAGAATGGACGTTGTATAGGTAAGCCCAAAGGCCATGATCTCCGTATTATTTCCGTAATCTTTGAACAGGATGAGCATCGTTGCCTGTGCCGTGCCGAAACCGCCCGGCGCGATGGGCAGACTGATGACAAGAAGAATGATCGGGACGTAGGCGACAAGGGCGACGAGGGGAATTTGCATGTTGAACGCCCTGACCGCGACGTAGAAGAAAATAATGAAGAAGGAATAGTACACGGTGCGCCAGAAAAGCAAAACGGCGTAGGTGCTCCAGGAGGCTTCATGGAAGACCTTGAGAAGATTCAGATTCTTGATTTTGAGCGCCAGACCCCGGGACGGCAGTTTTTTCAGCGCGACAATGAACAGAAAATCTAAAACGGCAAAACCGATGAAGAACATCAGCAGGTTGTTCAAGAGCGCCGAAGCGGGGGACAGGATCAGCAGACCGATAATGGACATATAGACCAGAGCCTTTTGGGTGATGCCGTTGAAAAATGTCATCAGCCCCGTTGAACGCATCACGGGGATGCCGAGATGTTTCTTGAGGTAGTAAATCAGCACTCCCATGCCCACGCTGTAGTCGATCGTCATGATCAGATAAGTGACGCCGCGCAGGGTAAAGGCGTTTTTCCAGGAGAGAGGATAATGAAAATGTTTAAGAGTCGCGGCGAGATTCTGCGTGTCCAGAAGGAAGGTGGCTAATATAAGCACAAGCACGGCGGGGACATACAGTCTCATGTCCGAGTTGAACAGGGCGTTGATGCACTGGCGGATGTCGATATGCCAGAAGAGGTAGGCAAGAATCGCGCCGGATACCGCAAGCGGGAGCAGCCGCTTCCAGGTCCTGGGATTCATGAAAAAAGAGCGTGTTTTTTGCTCACGGGGAATATCCATTGCTTCCATGACCGTTGGAGCGCTTGGGATCTTGCCTGTGTTCTCCATACATTGCCATCGTGTGGTTTTGATTCAGGGGATCTTTGAGGGTAAAGGAAAAGGGGAACAGTCCTGCCGTTCCCCTTTTCCCGTCAGGGCGTTATAGCATTATATCCAGTAGACCCAGGAGTAAGAACTGGCCGAGCCGGCTTTGTAGTTTTCATAGGCATAACGGGCGCAATAATCCGCGAAATCCTTTATGTTGGCCGCGGTGATCGATGTAGGATTCGCCTGAAGATAAGCTAAAAACGTCTCGGTCTTGCCGATGAGCCAATCCTCGATCGGGAAAGTCCAGGTCTGAACCTTGGCCAGTTCGATCTTGTTGATATAGTTGTCGTACATGCCCCAGATGACATCGCCGTCGTTGGAGGTGTAGATAAGGCCGTTGTAGGTTTCTCTCGCGGCAATGATCTGGTTGAGCAGGCAGGAATCGTCCAAATCTTTCCAGACACCGTTGACCAGGGTGTCCATCCGCGCCAGCTCCGATGTTCCCTTGGCGGAGGCGAAGAACGGCACGAAAACACCCACCGAAGGTTCCCCGAGGTTGACCCACATGGTGATCAGGCGCGGATCGCCGCCGGAAGCCGCGCCACGCACGACGATTGAACTGCGCGTGGCGTTGCGGCTGATGCAATAGACGGTGCTGTAATTGGTTTCGCTGGATTGATCGGGATAGACCTGTCTGCCGACGACGTCCTTGGCCACCTCGCGCATGACGGTCGTATAATTCAGCCGCTTCTCGTTTGCCAGTTTGGTTAACAGGGCCTCCGCCCTCTGCTGGCGGTCCTGTCCCGCGTTCCAGGGAATGTAGGAGTTGAAGTTTGTCATGATGACGAATCCGATGAAGTTGCTCTGCGCCGGTACGAGCGTCCAGCCGTACTGATTGGTGACCTTGCCGGTATTGGCGTCGTGTTTTTTGAACTGCATCAGATTGAGGCCCAAATTCAGATGACCGGTGAAGCATTCGTATAGGGCCGCGCCGCCTTTGGCGTCGATGACCACGAAATTGGCGCTGATGACCGTTCCGTAATGATAATAAGGCCACCTTTTGAGCAGGGATTCGAATTCCGCCAGCGTGGTGCATGTCGCGAGGGCTTCTTCCAGAAGCGCCGTGTTGAGGTTCACCGGTTCAGCCATCAGATTGTAATCCTGATACACCGACGTGACGGCGATGGCAAATCCCGATTCATTGACCCCGCCGGACGGCGTGATGGGCGAACCGGTCAGAATTCTCATGCCGTCTTCAAAACGGTAGACCATGGTATATCCGCCGGGGCCGGTTTTTTTGGAGGGGAAGTAGGCGACCTGCTGGCGCGCGCTTGACGAGTTGTCGAAGTTTTTCCAGATCACCGGCTTGCCGTCGGTGGTCACCTTGCCGGAGACCACGGCCACGTCACAGGCCCATGTCCGCGTTGTGAGCATGATGGCCATAAGGCACATGAAGAGACAGGAAACTTTTCCCAAAAGGCTTTTTGATCTTATCATTGTATCTTATCCTCCTATTTGTCCGTTGCTTGCAACGTTGATTGGTTCATATCTTGTTTTCTGTGACGCCGTTGAGCTCCTCCACGGATATTTTCATCATGGATCGGCGGTTTTCACGGTTAAGGTTTCGCCCGGCAGACCCGGAATCCGACCCTCCAAGGTGGACGGAATAAGGGGTCTTTTGCCGCTCAACAGACCGACGCCCCTGGACGTAAAGTATTCAGCGCCGAGGCATTTGACCATCAAAACAAAGGTGACGAATCGCGCGAGTTTCATGGGGACCATAAGCATGAACGCGAAGGCGTCGCCTCTGGCCATGTGCTCGAAATCCGGCGGCAAGTTTGCCCGTACTTGAGCGGAGAATTGATGCTTGGGGTCGTTGGGATCGAACGTGTTTGAACCGGGGAACTGGTTCTTCAGGCAGAAGGGGTAGCGCTCGTCCACGAGCTCGATCCCGTGTTTCCGGCAATACTCTTCCTTCAGGGCGATCAACCGGGGCGAAGGGGCGAAAGAGGAGTCAAACAATTTCCGCAGCCAGGATTTATTGAAATACCGGTTGACCACGGCCGGATTGGCCGAAATGGATGTAAACACGATATAGTCCTTGTTCTTCCTCATGGCGGTCTTCGTGAGATGCCATTCAACGGTCATGATCACCAGCCGTTGGGCGATGTCTCTCCCGCGAAACGCCTTGAGCACCATCGTTTCCTCGTTATTGTAAACGCAGTACGGACCGCTGTTGAGAATGGATACGGCGTCAAAGCCGACGATTCGGCCGTCTTTTTCCGCGTAGCTCAGGACGTCGCATTTTCGCAGATAACTCGAGAATTCCTCCTGGGCCTTCCAGCATTCGTTTTCGACGGCCGCACAGCCTTCGATGATGTTTCCGAGGCTGTTCCAGTCGACGTTATTCAAATCAATCAGGTAGTAATTTAAACCCTTGTGGCTATGAAGCAAAAATTCTTTACAATTAACCGGTAGAAGTCCGGCAGAGTCGTTTTGACGTGCCCTCTGTTCACCTTCCGACAAAACTGACATACTCTTCATAATGGATCCCCCTCCTAATGATGAAGTAATACAACGCTATTGTATTTTTGTGCTGAATCTTGGGATGGGCGGTATTTTGCGGCAATGATGGGTGTCGAGACATACATCTACCGCTTGAAAATGCGCTTTCCCGAGAACGTTGCACAACCTCTTGCTTCTCTTCATTTGGTGACATCCGAAATACGATGCGCGGTTGCCGTATCGTGATGATTTTTTTATGGGTGATTGTCTTTTTGCACATTTCTTTGAGTCAATCTATTGTACCTTGGTCCAATTTTTAAAACATATTCTTTAGAAATGGAATAAATACAATCCCCTGTCTTTGCTTTTGGATGACGTTTTTTTGCAATAAAAATCAACTCTTACCTTTGGGATATGCCGCTTAGGCAATCATGCCGAATATCCTGCTGTGTCGTGATTGGCAAAAAAACGCCGCTACCCGACCGTGCAGAGGCTTTTTCTTTGCATCCAGCTCTTTGTGGTTAACACCAGATTGTCTGAGTGTTATCCCAATGGATTCAAGCTACTTTAGAGGGTTGGTGTTCAGCCCTTAACAAACAGAATTTTGTGTGTCAAGAAAAATATTTGCTGTTGAATTGTTGAATAAAGGAGCATGAAAGAACGGATTGTGCCCCGGTTTTTTTATCGCGGCCCGATAGGCGGTTTATGAATCAATCGATTTAAGAGATAAGGCTTCGATTGTCATTTTTTTACGCACCGAAACCTGTGGGGAATACGTTTTGCTTTGGACCTCAATATTGTTAGTAAATGATTGACGGTTTGGCATGCGGGCGTTATTTACGACAGACTATATCCTTTCTCCAGCAACAGCTTCAAACAAGCGTCCACCACCACTTCATCGTAGAGAATGCCTTTGTTTTTTTGAAGTTCCTCAATGGCGGCTTCTATGCCCAGGGAGGCCCGATAGGGACGGTGGGAGGCCATGGCTTCCACCACGTCTGCCACGGCCAAAATACGGGCTTCTATCAGAATTTCGTCCTCCTTCAGGTTGTGCGGATAACCGGAACCGTCCATTCTTTCATGATGCTGCTGAACGATTTTCGCCAGCGGCCAGGGAGAGGCCACATTTTTGAGCATTTCATGACCGCTTTGTGGGTGTATTTTGATGAGGGAATATTCCAGTTTGGTCAATTTTGAAGGTTTCGACAATATTTCGGCCGGTATGGACAGCTTTCCTATATCATGAATAATTCCCGCCATCTTGATGCCTTCGATTTGCTCTTGGGAAAGTCCCATTTCAGCGGCGATCGCGCAGGCGAGGTTTGCCGTTCTGGATTGATGACCGGCGGTGTAGGGATCCCTTGCTTCCAGGGCGGATACAAGAACCTGAATGGTCGTTTCAACCGCTCTTTTCAGATTCTCCAGGGTTTCCTGAAGTTTTTCTTCCGCTATTTTTCTTTCGGTGATGTCGCGGGTGACCCCCCGAAAACCGAAGGGCTTTCCCGACGCGTCTTTGAGCAGTGATATGAATCCTTCAACGAATAGTGTCGAACCGTCCTTTTTGTTGATTTTCCACTCCAGGTTTCTGCATGGTTCCCCGGTTTGATAAACCTGGTTAAAGGCCTCATAAACTTTCTTTAACTCTTCTTCATCCGTGTATTGCCGATTGTTCATTCCTTCCAATTCTTCGCGCGTGTAACCCATCGAGCGGCAGACCGTGTCGTTGAAGAAAGTGAAGTTTCCGGCCAGGTCTGTTTCAAAATAACCCTCCTGCATATCCTCCAGGATGGTTCGGTATTTCTCCTCGCTTTGACACAGTTTCTCCTCGGCGATTTTACGCTCGGTGACGTTTCTGGCTTCTCCCAGAATGGAAACCGGTTTGTTGTTTTCGTCGCGAATGAAATTAAAGGAGCATTCTCCCCAGAGGATTTCGCCGGACTTGGTGACGAAAGCCAATTCCAGAGTCTTGTATTGGAAATCCCGAGACGCCAATTTAAAAGCTTTCGGCATCCGATTGGTAATGAAATCGGTGGCTTTCTGAAAGGACTCCGGCGTGAGCAGTTTGTCAATGGGAAGTTTCCTGATTTCTTCAAAGGTATATCCCAGGGCTTTTTCGACGGATGGGCTGATATAGGTGATGTTCATGTTCATGTCCATCAGCCAAACCTGGTCTTTCATATGATCCGCCAGGAGACGGTACCTTTCTTCGCTCTTCTGAATGAGCATTTCCGCTTTTTTGCGTTCCGTGATGTCGGTGTGGATGCCCAGAAGCCCTATGATTCTGCCTCCTTCGTTCTTAATGGCATTGGCCCGCAGCAGGATGTTGAGTTTGCGGCCGTCCTTGGTGACGGCGTCGACTTCGCCGCTCCAGGAGCCCCCCTTCATTATGGTTTTGTATATGTCTCGGGCCACATTTTGGTCGGTGTAGAGGGTCCGCAGGACGCCGAGCGCCTGGAGTTCTTCCAGCGTGTAGCCGAAAAGTTCGATGAAAGCTCTGTTCTGGTAAAAATGATTGCCCTGCGCGTCCCAAATTCCGATGGCGTCCGTGGAGCCCTCCACGGCGGTTTTTATCAGGAGCATCATTTCTTCATTTTTCTTGCGTTCGGTGATGTCGCGAAGATTGACAACCGCCGCTTCAACGACATTTTTTTTGACTAGGCTGCTGACGATGGCTTCAAAAACACGCCAGCTTCCGTCTTTGTGACGCAGGCGCACCTCTCCTTTCTGAGCCGGAAGATCGGGGTCATGAGAAATCTTTTCATACATTTCCATAATAAATTGTAGGTCGTCCGGGTGAATGAGTTCAAACCCATTGGCGCCGATTCTATCCTCCGGCGTGTATCCCAGAATCCTGACGGCCGGATTTTCATAGGTGATGGCGCCGTTTGAATTGACGATGGCGATGATGTCCGATGACTGTTCCGCCAGAGCGCGGAATTTCCGTTCTTCGGTTCGGAACTTTTCCTCGGCGATTTTACGGTCCGTGATGTCGATGGTTTCTCCCATGAGAGAAACAGGTCTGCCTTGCTCATTGCGGATAAAGCTGATCCGGTTTTCAATCCAGATATGGCGTCCATCCTTATGAATGGCTTCCAGTTCCAGGACATAGCGCGTGCCGGGCGGTGGCGGCGAGCTGTTCATGGCCGCGGGAATTCGCGTTGAAAATTCCTCGACAATTTTTTTGTAGGATTCGGGAGTCAACAATTTTTTGAAGGTGATATTTTTGATTTCACCGAGCGAGTATCCGTAGACTTTCTCCACGGACGGGCTGATATAGATGAGATTTAATTTCAAATCCAGCACCCACACGCACTCGGTGATGTTTTCCGATATAAAACGGTAGTTGGCTTCGCTTTGCCGGAGGGCTTCTTCTGTCTTTTTCCTCTCGGTCATATCGCGGAGACTGACGATCACCGCGTCAGCCTTGCTGCTGCTGATGAGATTCGTGCCTGTCAGTTCAATCCAATGCCAGGTGCCGTCCCGATGGGAGATTCTCAATTCCTCCCGCCGGATGCGGAAAGCGGCATCCGTAAAGAATTTTTCGAAAATTTTTGCCACTTTGCCGGCATCGTCGGGGTGAAAATAAAGGCGGATGTCGCTTCCGACGATTTTCTCTTTTTTTATGCCCAGAAATTTTTCCGCTTCGGCGTTGGCGTAGGTGATTTTCGACTCCCGATTGATAAGAAGAATCATGTCGGTTAATTGGGAGGTCAGCGCTTGGAAAAGGCAGTCCATATCGGGAAAGACAGGCTCTTCGGCGTGGTCTTTCTCTTTAGAAAGGGAAGATCTTGGATTTTTTGTTTTTTTGCTTTGCTTCACGGTTTTTCCCTGCGTGAATGATTGCAAATCATCGGTGACTTGTGACCGCCAAAAAAGTAGCTGTTTCGCGCCGCTGTTTATTTATTCTTTTTCTTTGAGCATCCAGTAAGGGTTGGCAAACGGCTGGCGCTTGGCATCCTCTTTTTTCCAAGAGATGTATTCTTCTATTTTTTTGATGGCTTCGCCGGGCGTGTCGACGAATTCCACGCCGGCTTCATAATACTTGTCTTCGATGATCACTTTGATCCACTTAATTTTTCCCAAAGCCGTTATTTGCTTTTCCAGATCGGTTAACTTGAAATCGATGCGCAAAAGTGTGTCGACGGGCAAAAGGATGTTGCCGCGTATTTTCGCGCCTGTTGAAGAAATATCCTCGCTGTAATTATAAGAAATCTTTTCGGAAGGAATATCGCCGCCTTCTGAAATGACTTTTATTGTGATTTCATTGAATTCTTTCAGCCTCGGCGATTTTCTTTTTTCTTGCATAAAAATGACACTCTTCTTTATGGGGTTGATGGAAGCTTATCCACTGCTGTCCCTGTGGAATTTATCTTAAAAAAATACGACGGTCATGTCAAGGTAATCTTGTCCGCATACGTCATGGAAAAACAAGGCGAGAACAAAACCAGTTGATGCTTTGTCACGCAAAGATGACGCCGCCTTGGATGGGCGCCCCCCATCCATTCCGGCTTTCCTTGGCCAAAGAGATGATCCGCAATGGAGGCGAGAGAGCGATGGTTCGGATATGAATCGGTGTAATTTCCTTTGCGGTCATCACGGCAGAGGCCATGCGTCTGAAGATCTCCGCATTTTATTTGGCTCCTGGACGGTTTTTTTTGCGGCACAGGGGGAGTTTGCCGCCGAAAGAACGGCCGACAATTCTTTTATTCATCCGGGAAGATTTCACGCATCAGCACCAGTGTTTTTTTCTTGTCTTCCTTGTACAGAAAGTAACAAATAACGGAGGTGATGAAAGCGCCGATGCTGTTGACAATCAGGTCGGACATGGTGTCGCGCAGGCCGCTTCCCTGAAAAGGTTTGCCCATCAGCAAGGTTGTTTCGGGCAAATCCCAGGATTGCATGGTCGTTTCGAAAATTGCGTCCATGGCAAATTCGAAAAATTCCCAGATCACGCCCATGGTGACGGCGAAGGTAAAGGCGAAAACGGCCACCAGAAGCGGACTGATGTCCATGCAGTATCTGCCGTTGATTTTATAAATGATGATAAAACCGATAAAGCCAATGATGATGCCCGAGACGGTATGCAGCAAATCATCCCACCAGAAAACCTGATAATACAAATCGAAACGGACGCTTAGGAAAATACCGGCGAAAATAAAAGCGACGATGATGATTTCAAGGACATGGGGAAGGTGAATGTGCCGGCGCTTTTCAATATAATCCGGCAGAAAGGACAGGACCAGAGTGACCAATGTCCAGAAAAGCAGTTCAATTTTTTTGCTGAACGCCTCAAGGATTTCCTGTTTGGTGACGTGTTCATCGGGAAACAACCCCATGATCATGAGCGTGATGTTCACCGCGATGGATATTATCAGCAGGAAACGGATGCTCCAGATGATGTAGTCGTGTTTTTCCAACTTATTTTTCATAAAAAGTTCGCCGGGGATTTTTCAAGAGTATAGAAACGGCGCGGTGGGAAGTCAATGAAATTATGGGAAACGCTTCTCGTCGCGTGAATCCGGTCTCTGTGGGAAATTGAGTCGAACAAGGGGAAAAAGAGGGAATTTCGTCGGAACGGGGAACGGCCGCCGGCCGTTCCCCGTTTTTCCGAATGCGCAACTTTATTTCGGACACGGCCCGAGGTATTTGCCTTTCATCGTGTTGGACATCTGCATGGGCGGCTGGCCTTTCATTTTGAAAACCGTTGTAGAAGAACCTTCCATGGTGTTTCCCGAATAGGTTGTCTTTCCGGTCGTCTGCATCACGCCCTGGTCGCCTTTGCATTCCATCGAATAACTGATGGTGTCCCCGCTGATATTCTGGTTCGTGATTTTGCAATCAAAACTCTTGTCTTTATTCTGAGGAACGGGATTGCTTTTGGTGACGCACTGGCGGAACGTTGTCGCCGGCATGGTTTTCGGCATGCCCTTGATCTGCACCTGCGTGGTGAAATCCCACAAACCTTCTTTGAGTTGCGCCCAGGCGCATGCCGTCGAACCGACGAAGAAGGCAACGGTCAAAAACCCTATCAATTTTTTCATGATGTCAGTCTCCTTTGGGCGGATTTTGCCGCATTATAAGCGCGGCGACGGCCGATGTCAACCGCGTATCATCAAGAAAAAAAAGATTTTACGCGATAAACCGAAAGACGATTCAGCTCGAATAAGCGCCGCTGAGTTGCCCGCAGGCCGCCAGAATGTCCCTGCCCTTGCTGGCGCGGATAATGGCCGTATAGTGATTTTCCAGTAATATCCGCTGAAACGCTTCGACGGCTTTTGGGGAAGGCGATTTGAAGAGGGAGCCCGGAAATTCATTGAAGACAATGAGATTCAGCTTGCAGCGTTGCCCCTTGAGCAGGGCGGCGAGTTTTTGGGCGTCCGCTGTCGAGCAGTTCACGCCGTCAACCAGAATGTATTCGAAAGTCAGAAGCCTTCTGCCCGGCATCGGATATTTCCTGCAGGCGTCCAGCAGGACGTCCAGAGGATATTTTTTGTTGACCGGCATGAGCCGGTTTCTTGTTTCGTTGTCAGCCGCGTTGAGCGAAACGGCGAGGTTGATGCAGATATCCCGGCCGAGTTTGATGATCTGCGGCGCCAGACCGCAGGTGGACACCGTGACTTTGCGCGTGGAGAAGCCCATCCCGAATTCGGAGGTGAGATTTTTTATCGCTTTCAGGACGTTGTCATAATTGGCCAGCGGTTCCCCCATCCCCATCATGACGATATTTTTGATTTCGGGGCATTGCGGGAATTCATATTTCAGAGCAAGGAGCTGGCCCACGATTTCAGAGGGCGTCAGGTTTCTTTTGAAGCCCTGACGCGCGGTGAGGCAGAACTTACAATCCATCGCGCAGCCGGCCTGCGTGGAGAGGCAGATCGTCCAGTTGTTTTTCCCGGGAATGAGGACGCTTTCGATGAAAAGCCCGTCGTCCAAACGAAGCAGCGCCTTTTTCGTGCCGTCCCGGGATTCCTGGATCTTGACGATTCGCGGTCGGGCGATGCGGGAAATCTCTGCCAGCCTGCCGCGGAAATCGCGCGCCAGCGTGGTCATGCGATCAAAAGAAGTGCAGCCGGCCTGGAACACCCATTTTCTCAATTGTCTCGCGCGGAATTTTTCCTTGCCCAGAGAGGCGATGAAACGCTCCGTTTCCTCCAGCGTGAAATCCAGCAGATTGGGGAGTTTGTTTTCCGCGTTTTTACCCATGAAGTTTCTTGTGCAGTTCAGCGGCGATGGCGTCAATGAACCCTTCCGTGTTCACCTTTTTGTTGGAAGGTTTTTTCTCCGCCAGCGCCAGCAGATCGCCGGTCATCGTGCCGCCTTCCACGGTGGCGACGGCCGCTTCCTCGAGCTTGTCGGCGAACCGCACCACCTCCGGCGTGCCGTCCATTTCGCCGCGTTTGCGCAGGCCGCCGGTCCAGGCGAAGATCAGCGCCATGGAATTGCTGGACGTTTCCTCGCCTTTCAAATGTTTGTAGTAATGCTTCTGCACCGTGCCGTGCGCCGCCTCGTATTCAAACCAGCCATGGGGCGAAACCAACACCGACGTCATCATTGCCAGGGAACCGCAGGCGGAGGCGACCATGTCCGACATCACATCGCCGTCGTAGTTTTTCAGCGCCCAGAGCATGCCGCCTTCGCTTTTCATGACGCGCGCCACCGCGTCGTCAATCAGCGTGAAGAAATATTCAATGCCGGAGGCGGCGAATTTTTCCTTCCAGTTTTCCTCGAATTCCCTCTGGAAGATTTCTCGGAACCCGGCGTCGTAAACCTTGGAAATGGTGTCCTTGGTGGAGAACCACAGATCAATCTTTTCGCTCAACGCGTAGGTGAAGCACGCGCGGGCGAAATCCCGAACGGATTTTTCGAGGTTGTGGTTGATCTGGATGATACCCGGCGAAGGAAACTCATGCACGAGCGTCTTCCGCTTTTTGCCGCCGTCGCGCGGGGTAAACACCACTTCCAGCTTTCCCGCCTCCGGAATCGGCATCTCGAAATTGTTGTAGACGTCGCCGTAGGCGTGACGTCCGATGATGATCGGTTTTTTCCAGGAGGAAACGTTCGGCTTGATGTTGCTCACCAGGATCGGTTTTCTGAAGACGGTTCCGTCCAGCATCGCGCGGATGGTGCCGTTGGGGCTCTTCCAGGCCTTTTTCAGATTGTATTCCTTGACCCGGTCCTCATTGGGCGTGATGGTCGCGCATTTGACGCCGACGCCGTATTTCATGATGGCCCTGGCCGCGTCCACCGTGACCTGATCATCCGTGTCGTCGCGGTGTTTGATATGCAGGTCGTAGTAATCAATGTCCATGTCCAGATAGGGGAGAAGCAGTTTGTCCTTCACCATCTTCCACATGACCCGCGTCATTTCATCGCCGTCCATTTCGACCAGCGTGGTTTTCACCTTGATTTTATCCGTCATACGAAACAATCTCCTTACTGGTTGTTGATATTCAGAGCGCCGCCCGCCAGAATGATTTTCTTTTGTCTTTCGGACAGGGGACAGCCTGCCGAAAAGGTGTAACCCGTCGTGACATTTTTTATGGCAATGGCCTGCCCGCGGATGATCTTTTCGCGCAGATCCGTGATTTCCAGCTCGTCGCCCTGGTTGATTTTATCGTAGTCGTCACCCGATTCGAAGGTGAGCGGCAGGATGCCGAAGTTGATCAAGTTGGCGGCATGAATTCGCTCCAGCGATTTCGCGATGACCGCGCCGACGCCGAGGTACATCGGGCAGAGCGCGGCGTGCTCCCGCGACGAGCCCTGGCCGTAAGAGAGACCGGCCACGATGATGTTTTTCTTTCCGGCGTCCCGGACGGCCTTGGCGCGGGCGGCGAAGGTCGCATCCACATTTTCAAAAACGAATTCGGCATACCGCGGAATGTTGGAGCGGTATTTCATCCGCGCGCCGGCGGGGATGATGTGGTCGGTGGTGATTTTGTCGCCGACCTTGATGGTCACCACCGCCCGCAGGGTGTCGGGCAGGTCGGCGTTGCGCGGCAGGGCACCGATGTTCGGGCCGCGGTAAACCTCCACATTTTTCCTTTTTTTGTCCGGCCGGATGATCATGGCGTCGTCCACCAAAAATTTTTTCGGCACGGCCACTTTCGGATAGGGAATTTTTAAGTCCCGCGGGTCGGTGAATTTTCCCGTGAGCGCCGCCGCCGCGGCTGTTTCCGGGCTGACCAGATAAACCTGGGCGTCCAGGGTGCCGGAACGTCCGAGAAAATTGCGGTTGGACGTGCGCAGGGAAACGGCTCCGGATTTGGGGCTCTGGCTGTTGCCGATGCAGAAGCCGCAGGCATTTTCCATGATGCGGGCTCCGGAGGCGATCAGGTCGGCAAGGTAGCCCTTTCGGGCGAGTTCTTCAAGCACCTGTTTGGAGCCGGGGGCGATGATGAGGCTGAGATCGGGATGAACGGTTTTCCCCTTCAGAATTTTGGCCACGGTCACCAGATCCTTGTAGGAGGAATTGGTGCAGCTTCCGATGCAGACCTGATCCACGGCGATTTTTTTCATCTTTCTCACCGTGCTGATGTTGTCGGGGCTGTGCGGCATGGCCGTCATGGGTTCCGTTTTAGACAGATCAATGTCAACGCTGCCGGCGTAGGTTGCGTCTTTGTCGGCTTTCAGTTCGACAAAATCACGTTCTCTGCGCTGGGCCCGCAGAAACAACCGGGTCATATTGTCGCTGGGGAAAATGGAGGTGGTGACTCCGCATTCCGCGCCCATGTTGGCGATGGTCGCGCGCTCGGGAACGCTCAAAGAAGCGACGCCTTCGCCGCCGTATTCGAACACGGTGTTGACGTTGCCCTTGGTCGTAAAAATTTCCAGAACTTTGAGAATCACGTCCTTGGCGGAAACCCAGGGCTTGAGTTTTCCTTTGAGGTTGATTTTGACGACGCGCGGGCAGATGAAGTAAAAGGGCTTGCCGGCCATGGCCAGCGCCACATCCAGACCTCCCGCGCCGATGGCGATCATGCCCAGCGCTCCGCAGGTGGGGGTATGGCTGTCCGAACCGATCAGGGTCTTTCCCGGCTTCCCGAATCTTTCCAGGTGAACCTGATGGCAGATGCCGTTGCCGGGACGGGAAAAAACAATGCCGTATTTTTGCGCCACCGTCTGGAGATAGCGGTGGTCGTCCGCATTCTCAAAGCCGATTTGAATGGTGTTGTGATCAACATAGCTTACGGACAGCTCGGTCCTGACCCGGGGAACGTTCATGGCCTCGAACTGCAGGTAAGCCATCGTGCCGGTGGCATCCTGCGTGAGGGTCTGATCGATGCGGATGCCTATTTCCTCGCCGGGGACAAGCCTCCCCTCGATAAGGTGCTGAGCAAGTATTTTTTCAACCAGATTTTTCCCCATGATTTTTTCCTTCCTGTGAAGTTGCGCCTGGCGCGATGTTATATAATAAACCCACCGCAGAATCAACCGGCAAAGCTTCAAAAAATAAAACGGGCTTTGCAATCCAAAGCCCGCCGTTTTTTACTATAATCCGGGAACCTTTAGGCGCCGTGATCGTCGAAGGCTTTGAGGCGCACGGCGCGCTGAAATCTTGTTTGATAGTAGGTTGAATTCAGGCTGTCAATACGGACAACACGGCTTTTTGAGGAAGCATGGACGAACTTGCCGTCGCCGATGTAAATTCCGACATGTCCGTAAGGACGGTTGGTATGGAAAAAGACCAAATCTCCCTCTTTGAGATCGTCGGGGTCCACCCGGACGCCGACGCGGGACTGTTCCCGGGCGACGCGGGGCAATTTTACATCAAAAATACGGTAAATTTTTTGAACGAAAGACGAACAATCCAGGCCCCTCACCGATGCGCCGCCGAGTCTGTAGGGCGCGCCCAGAAACTCCGTGGCTACCTTAATCAGCATATGCACCTCATCGGGACTTTTCCATTTTCCGAGATATTCTCCCTGGCCGGGGGCGTTGTCCTCGTCGGTGAAGCCGGAGGCGGCATGGCCGTCAAAGAGGGCCTCCCGATCGGAATCATTGTCGACATCGTCATCATTGTCCCCGTCGTCGTTTCCATCGTCGGTCTCCGAAAGGGCCACCCTTCTTCCCGCCGCCGGGGCGGCCTTTGCCAGCAAAAGCTTCCGGCCGGGCTTCAGAGTCCTGACGTTGACATGATTCATCGCCATTAACTGCCCGACGGAAACATGGGTCTTCCGGGCGATCTTCGAAAGGGTATCCCCCTTCCTCACCGTGTAATAGGAAGGTCTGGCCTTCTTGACGGCCACCGCCGGAGTGGAACTTTTCTTGCCGATTCTGATGACCTGATTGGCCCGGAGGGTGGATTTACGGAGCTTGTTGGTTTGTTTGATTTCCCTGACACTGACGTTGAACTTCTTGGAAATGCTGTAGAGCGTGTCGCCTTCTTTTACCTTGTAGTAGCTGGCCCAGGAACTGGAACTAAGCGCGAATAATAAAAAAAGGACAAACAGTCCTGAAAAAAGCAAGTTTCGCCGTTTCATAATGCAATGCCTCCTTTTGGATCGGAAGTATTTTCTTATTAACGGTGCACATGTCTCGATTGATTGCCATGTTGTTTACCGAAAAACAAAAAATCATTTTCCTGCACACCTGCCCGAGCGCCGATTCCCCGGCTCCGGGAAAAACCCTTAAAGGTGCAGCTACCCTACTAAAATTATCACCCCCTGTCAAATCTATTTTGGGGTTT
>DAOSZO010000043.1:0-21858 GCA_035382085.1 Smithella sp. | reverse complement strand
GATTCGGGGCTTGTGCCAAGTAAGGTGGCCGTGGATTACGGCGCGGGTTTCAAGTATTTCATTACGGATCATATCGCTTTTCGGGCGGATGCCCGCCATGTGCTGCCGCTGGGCGAAAGAGGCAAATACGGCGACAATCCCCACAAGGTGCACAATGACTTGCTGGCCACGGTGGGCCTGATGTTTTCTTTCGGCGGGGACGACCGTTACGCGGAGCAATGGCTCAACAAGCTGGACGAGGAAAAAGCCGCCAAGACTCAAGCGCAGGAACAGCGGCAGGCGGCCGCATCCGAGGCGCCGGTACTTGTGGCGCAGGCTGAAAAACAGGCCGAGCCTGCCGTGGCTGTCGGTGACGCAGACCGCGACGGGGTTTCCGATAATTTGGATGAATGTCTGAACACGCCCGCCAGCGTGGTGGTTGATAAAAAAGGCTGTCCGCCGGATTCCGACAAGGATGGCGTGGTGGATTATCTGGACAGCTGCCCCGATACGCCCGCAGGGCTTGCGGTGGATAAAAGAGGCTGTTCCCCCGACACCGACCGTGACGGCGTGGTGGATTATCTGGACAAATGCCCCCGAACGCCGTTCGGCGTGAAGGTCGCCGCGGACGGCTGCGTTTATTCGAAAGAGTCGGTTTTTCTGAAAATTGAGTTTGACAGCGGCAAGGCGGTCATCAAAAAGTCCTATTACGCGGAATTGAAGAAGGCGGCCGATTTTATGAAACAGTATCCGGAAGCGACCGCCACGATTGTCGGTCATACCGACAGCGTGGAGCGTCCCAAACAAAGCATGAAGCTTTCCCAGGAAAGGGCGGAGAGTGTGCGTCAGTACCTGATGAAGAATTTTGGCATTGACGGGTCGCGCATCCGAACGCTGGGCTTCGGCGCCGAAAAGCCGATAGCGAACAACGCGAAGAAAGAAGGCCGGAAGATAAACCGCCGGGCGGTGGCATTGTTTGAAGCCGTCGTGAAGAAATAGTTTCCGGGATTCGAAAATGATGTGGCTCCGCGACCCCTTCGGGTCGCGGAGCCTTTTTTTTGCGATTCGCGCGCGGTTTTTATTTGATGGAAAGCAGCGGTTCTACGGTATCCCTCATTTCCTGCAGTCTCTTCGGCGATGAGGCTTCAAAGCGCAAAACGATGACCGGCTGGGTGTTGGAGGAGCGCACCAGCGCCCATCCGTCGGAAAAGGGGATGCGGATGCCGTCCACGTCAACGACGCCGGGGGTGTTTTCAAAATGTTTTTTGATTTGTTTGACGATTTTGACTTTCCGGCTGTCCGGGCAGTTGACGCGGATTTCAGGCGTTACGTAGGTTTTGGGAACATCGGCGAATAATTCGCTGATTTTCCTGCCGGTCTGGGAAAGGATTTCCAGCAACCTCAGCGCCGCGTAGATGGCGTCGTCATAGCCGAAGTAACGGTCGGCGAAAAAGAAATGGCCGCTCATTTCGCCGCCCAACAGCGCCTTGGTTTCCTTCATTTTGGCTTTGATGAGGGAGTGTCCCGCCTTCCACATGATGGCTTTGCCGGAATGTTTTTTGATGTCGTCAAAAAGCACCTGTGAGCATTTGACTTCGCCGATGATGGTGGCGCCGGGATTGTCCTTGAGAATGTGGCGGGCGAACAAAAGCAGGAGCTTGTCGCCCCAGATGATTTCGCCGCGGTCACTGATGACGCCCAGCCGGTCGGCGTCGCCGTCAAAGGCAATGCCCAAATCGGCCTTGTGCCTGCGGACCTGCCTGATGAGTTCGGTCAGATTGTCTTCCACGGTGGGATCGGGAAAATGATTGGGAAATTTTCCGTCCGGTTCGCAGTAAAGGGGAATCACGTCGCAGCCGAATCGTTCGAAAAGCGGCAGCGCGAAATGGCCGCCCACGCCGTTGCCCCCGTCCACGACGATTTTTAGCTTTCTTTTGATTTTAATGCGTTCAAAAAGGTAATTTTCATAATCCCCGGCGATATCCTTCTGTTTGGCGATGGAAAGGCCTTTGGCGTATTTGCCGCTTTCCATGATTTTCCGCAGCTCCTGAATCTGGTCGCCGTAGATGGTACTGTGGCCGATGCAGATTTTGAACCCGTTGAACTCCGGCGGGTTGTGGCTGCCGGTAATCATGACGCCGCCGCCCACGCGCAGGTGGCGGATGGAGAAATAAAGCATCGGCGTGGCGCAAAGACCGATGTCCAGGGTGGTGATGCCCGCGGAATTGAGTCCCTTGATCAGAAAATTGTGGTAGGCGTCGGAACTCAGCCGGCAGTCGCGTCCGACGGTCATATTTTTGATTTTTTTCTGCCGGGCATAGGTGCCGATCGCGCGGCCTAGGTTGAAAACGAATTCTTCATTGAGGTCTTTGTCGACAACGCCTCTCACATCGTATTCGCGGAAAACGTGACGGTTAATCAATTTTACAACTCCTTGTTAAAAATTTGGGAACCACAATGACAACTCATGGATGCGCTGTCAATCTTTCTTATATTTAAAAAATCGTCTTTGTCAATGACGGATAATGCCGGATTTTGCTTACCGCAACAAATCAAGAATGCCCGACGCGTCGGCCAGAATGATGTCCGCTTTCGCTTCGGCGAAATCTTCCCGCGTGCAGCGTCCGGATAAAACGCCGCAGGCGGCCGTGCCCGCGTTGTGTCCGGCGATGATGTCAATGGGATGGTCCCCGATCATCAGAGTGTTTTGGGGCCGGGAACCCAATCGAGAAAGCGCGAGATTGATCTGTTCGGGATGAGGCTTGACCTTGCCGACGTCATCCCGGCACACCAGGACGGAGCAGTAATTCTGAATGTCGGGGAAAATCATTCTGACCGCCCTGACGCAATTTCTTGTGATGATTCCATATTTCACGCCGCGTGACTGAAGGCCGGTCAGCAGATCGCGGGTGCAGGGAAAAAGAGAGCCGTCTTGGGCGGCGGCGGTTTCGATGGTTTCAATGAGCGCGGTGGCCTCTCTGAAGAAGATTTCGGCCTGGTGCGGTGAGCGCTTCCGGAGCAGTCCGGCGGCGTCTTCAATAAGTTCCAGGACATAATGGGCCCGCAACAGATTTTCGTCAATGCCGTGAGACGCCATCAGGGAACGGATGAGGGCGCGCATCTGGTCAAAGTCTATGTTGAGCTTGGCAAGCGTGCCGTCGAAGTCAAAAATCAGCGTGTCGATTTGGAAGGGGCCGATGATCAAAGCGGACATCGCGTTATCCTTTGGGGGAGAGATAGGTGAGGGTCAGAATCTTGTTTTTTGTTCGGGCGGCGTTGAATTCGGGAAGCGTGTCGTCGGAGACGACGCGCAGGAAATGATGGATGATGTTGAAGGTGGCGCCCCACAAAATGTCCTCATCGCCGTCGGTGTTCGGGACGACCAGGCACGGCGTCTGATACTGAAAGGGTTCCATATCCGGTCCCAGTGATGTTTTGATGTCCAGCATGGCGTAATTTTCAGGGTTGAAAAAAAAGCTGACGGGGATTTCCAGGATTTTTTCCACTTCGGAACTCAGCCGGTAGGTGAAGGGCCGGCGGGTCAGGCACACCAGGGGAAAGATGGTGCGGGCGAACATCGTCAGGGAGTAGGAGGGAAGGGCGCCCAGAAATTTTGTGTTCAGCGGATTCAGGCCGATTTCTTCCCAGGCCTCGCGCAGGGCGGTTGTCAGAAAAAGACGGATCAGCGCCGGTGTGTCGCCGTCTTCCCGCCAGGTTTTTCCTATGAGCTTGCCGCCGATGAGGGGAAGAAGTCCTTTGGCCAGAAGCGCGCTCAACAGGAAGTCCTGTCTGGGCTGAAGCATCCCTCCAGGACAGCTGATGTCCCCGCCCTGGGCGACTTTCCGCGAGCGCTTGATCAGCTGAAAAACGTATTCGGCATGTCCGTTTGTTTTTTTGAAGTTGAGCAGCAGGACCACCGCGGCCTTGAGATGCTTGGAGCCTTCGCGTCGGGATTGGTCAATCTGGGCGTTCTTTTCCTTGTAGTCCAGGCGCAGGTTTGACAATTTTTCCGTGACATGGCGGGGGAAGATTTTTTTTTGCCGAAAGAGTGTCGCGTTCATAATTCATTTAACCCGGCAAGCGGGCGATGGTGTCCGCGATGATTTGATTATACCAGCATCTGGCCGGAAATAAATCGATGAAACCGCAATGACCGCCGAATTTCTGCCTCGATATTTTGAGGCAGCCGTTTTCCTGCAGGAGCCGGTAATCTTCATACGGGATCACCGGATCATCTTCCGCAATGAATATCAATACCGGCATATCCAGATTTTGGAAAGCTTCATTTTTCAGGGTGTATAAACGGAAATAGTCGCGGTAGGTTTTGAGCTCCGGGAAGTACGTCATCATTTTTGCGGTGAGTTCGATGCAGGTTTGAGCCTTCAGCATGTCCGTAAAATCGTATTTATGGGGGAAAAACTTCTGCTTTTTGAGCAGGGACCGCTTCCATTTTTTCAGAAAATATCGGCGGTAAAACCCGTAGCCGTTGTCAATGGCCAGGGTTGTTTTATAGGGGTCGAGAGGCGGACTGATGGCAAAGATGTGTTTCAAATTGGGTATTTCTTTTTCGCGGTTCTTGATGGCCACGCGCAGGGCGTAATTGCCGCCCAGCGAAAAACCGATCAGATAGACGGGGCGGCCGTTGGAAAAATCGGCGAGCCGCTCGATGGCTTCAAAGGTTTCCTCAAGGAGAGCGCCGTGAAAGAGGCCTTCGTTGAGATGATGCGAGTCCCCGTGATCCCGTAAATTCAGGCGGCAGACGGAAAACCCGAGCCGGTAGAAGTAATCGCCTGAGGCCAGCACGTAAGCCGATGAGGAAGAACCCTCCCAGCCGTGCAGAAAAATAATCAGCCCCTTGGATTCGGGATGAGAAGAGAAAAATGACAGCAATTTCGAGCCGGAGGATATGTTAATTATCATTTCGCGGGCATTTTTTGCCATCAGATTTCTCCAAGGGAGGCGCAGACGTGAACTGGCCATGATTGATTGAAAATGCGGATTGCGGAGAAAAACCGAAGGCTTGAAAAAATTGTTTGACGTCATATGTTCCGACTTCATGGGCGGCCCGGCAATGTATGAATATTTTTTAACAAATCAAAAATCTTTCATATAATCAAGCTGGAAATGCGCCCAAAGATAATTTCATTGACATTACAAAAATATAGAGGAATACATTGACATGCCGTTTTATTTTTATTATAAGAAATCAGCAAGCCCAATAATAAAGTATTTTAAAAATTAAAAATCAAACCTCAAAAAAATCCAGAAAGGAGATTGCTATGAAAAAATTATCAGTTTTAGTTGTTTTGGCCATGATATTGTCTTTTGTCAATGCGTTGAATGTGGAGGCAAGACCGGGCGGTTTGCCCGATGTGGCGGTTGATAATTCCATCAAGGATTGCGACTGCAAGTTGTTCCCGCAGTGTTGTGAACAGCCAGTAGCAGCGCCGGCTCCCGCTCCCGAACCCGCTCCCGCTCCGGCTCCTGCTCCTGCGCCCAGAGAAGAAAAAGTCTCAATGATTCTGAATGTATTGTTCGACACGGACAAAGCGGTGGTGAAGGATCAGTATTATCCGGACGTGGAGAAACTGGCTGATTTCATGAAAACCTATCCGAATACGACCGTGACGATTGAAGGTCACACGGACAGCACCGCTTCGAATGAATATAACAAGAAATTGTCCGAAGCCCGCGCCAAAAGCGTGCGGCAGTTTTTGATTGATAAATACGGCATTGACGGTTCAAGAATTTCCACGATAGGTTATGGCGAAGAATATCCGATAGATACCAATGATACGCCGGAAGGACGCCAGAAAAACCGCCGCGTGGAGGCCGTCATTGAAGCGGTGAGAATTGTAAAGTAAAGCTCTAGGTTTAAGTTGGTCTTTAAAGGCCGCGCAAAAACGCGGCCTTTTTTTTTGCACAATACGAGGTCATGCTAAAATGCGCCGGAAATAAAGAATATCTTTTGACATTTGGAATAAACTCTGGTAATTATTTTCTAAAAGTTCCAAAGTTGTTGTCGTATCTTTACAAAATATTTTTTCAATACTTATAGAAAGGAGATCTTATGAAGAAATTAGGAATGTTTTTTGTTGCTATGATGTTGGCCGTTTTTATGACTGTATTGAATGCCGAAGCCAGACCGGGCGGGTTGCCTGATTTGGTTGTGGATCCCAGCATTGCCGATTGCGCCGGCGGCGAATGCACGGTGACCATTGAACTCAATGTGCTTTTCGATACGGATAAGGCTGTGGTCAAGGATATCTACTACGATGAGATAAAAAAAGTCGCCGATTTTATGAAAAAATATCCAAACACGACAGCCGTGATTGAAGGCCACACCGACAATGTTTACACGGCGGAGTACAATCAGAAGCTCTCTGAAGCCCGAGCCAAAAGCGTGCGCCAGTATTTGATTGACAAATTCGGCATCAGCGCGTCCCGCCTGTCTGCCGTGGGTTATGGTTTGACCAAGCCCATCGCCAGCAATGACACGGAAGAAGGTCGCCAGAAAAACCGCCGGGTCCAGGCGGTCATCAAAACCGTGACCAAAAAATAAATCCCGGTTGATTGTCATTTAAACCAAAGGCCTCATGAAAAATGAGGCCTTTTTTATTTTGAAGAGCATTGAAAAAGGGAAAAGTGTCCAGAAATATCCCGTGACATCTTGGAAGGCATGATTGGTGGCGGTGCCTGGATTCGAACCAGGGACACTACGGATATGAGCCGTATGCTCTGACCAGCTGAGCTACACCGCCTTTTGACGGGTCAAGAAACTTCGCCGCTGCGTATACCGAAGAGAAAAACTTTTGTCAACAAATTATTGCGCAGGCTCCAACTCATAGACGGCGACAACGCTTTTATCCTTCAACGATGCGCCGACGGAAAGAACCAACGCCAGGCAAATTTCCGGTTTGCCGTCATTGTCAATGTCCTTGATGGCGTAATCGGCCACATACCCGTTGATTTTCTTGGTCCGCCAGTTTTCGGCCATGCCCATGCCGTCCCATTCGAGATCGTATATTTCGCTGGAGGTAAAAAGTTTCAGCTTTTTGAAAATGCGGCCGACGGTGGAGAGATTCTTTACAATGATGATTTCTTTCTTGCCGTCCTGGTTGGTGTCGAAAGTCAGGATGCGCAGATTCACGAACGCGTTTTTATCGCTGTCGGTGTTGTCCGGATTTTGATTATTGAGGTTTTCAAAGTAGTTGTTGCTGCCGCCGTAGACGTCATCGCTGCGCCAGATGAGTTCATCCCTGGTGAATCCGATGGATGTCAATCGGCTCAATGGGATGGTGGTTTTCTCGATAATGTAGAGATAATCGTATTCATCCAAAGCGAATATTTTTTCCTTTCCGCCGACACCCAAATCATCGATGGTCAGGCCGTAAATGGACAAGCCGTAGGGAATCTTCATTTTTTGATCGGTCACATACTTGCCGTTTTTCCATATCATCTCGAAAATTTCAGAATCGAAGGGCTTGTTGATTCCGTATCCCTGAGCGAGCAGGAGCGGCATCTCCGGGGTCGTGTCGATGACGCGAAGAAAATAACGGATGTCGGAGGCGATGGTTTCAAATTTGCCGTTTTTGAATTCAAGGACAAAGGAGTTCACCAATTGGTTGTTCAGAGAGGTGATGAAGATTTCCGGAATGCCGTTTTTGTTGATGTCGGCGACATCAACCGCCAGGTAATTGAGGTATGACTTTCCTTTAATTTTATCGATTAATTTCAGTTCCTTGTCTGTTTTTTGATAGATGTGCACCGTGTTTTTGTCGATGAGGACGACTTCATTTAACCCGTCGCCGTTGACATCGCCGATGGCCATCCCCTTGAATTCCGTCGGTATTTTCTGGCTCATCCAGAAACCTTTGCGGTTGAAGGGTTCCGCGGCATTAATGTATTCGGAATTGATGACCGACGTCAGCGTCCCTCCTCTTTTCCCGCCGGATTTCATGCCGGCGATAATCTGCGATTCACGGGACATGGAAGCAGGAACCTGCGGTGATGCGGGGCCGGACGGAGCGGCGGAAACGGCAGGAGGCGTCGGCTGCGGTGTCGTGCCCAGGATGTGATGAACAATGCGTTCCGAAAAATCGTTTATTTTGGGGATGACATCATCCAGCGTCTGCGATTGCGAAGAAAGCTGAATTTCTGGTTTTTCTTTGGCAATATCGGTGAGTTTCGCGTCGATGCTGATGGCATTGCCGATTTTGGTTATGCTTCCCCAGACGACAAAATCCGATTTTAATTTTGAGCCCAGGTTATGGATATCGCTGACGGATATTTCTTTGATTTTCGATTTTTTAAGCTCCTCCGCAACCACGTCTCTGCTGATAACCGTGATTTTATCGGATGAAGCAATTCGCGATGACAGCATGGTTTCAATGCCTTCTTTAATGTAATCGATGTTTTCCGCGCTGTGGAGCGAAAAAGGCAGGATGGTGACTGTATATTTATCTTTGGCCAAGGATGCGCCTGCGGCTAGAAATATCAATACAAACGGCAATATACATATCCAGATTCTTTTCATTACGGTCTCCTTTTCGTTGATGCTTATTCGCACACGGGCTTTCTAACATTTAAAGAAAGAGAATTCAAGAATGTTTTCAAACGGCGGCATGAAGGATCAGGCGCTCAGGGGAATGACATAAAACATGACGGCGCAGATATGACAAGCGCTTCCGGCCAGGACAAAGAAATGCCAGATGGCGTGGTTATAGGGTATTTTTTTCCAGCTATAAAAAATGGTGCCCAATGTGTAGACGATGCCGCCGGAAGCAATCCATACAATGGCGCTGACGGGCAGGGCGTGAACCAGGGGCTTAATGGCCACGACGATAATCCATCCCATCAGGACATAAGCCAGGGTGGAGATGATTTTAAAGCGGTTGATGAAGAAAACCTTAAATAAAATGCCCAGGACGGTCAATGACCAGACAATGCCGAAAATGGTCCATCCCAGAGCGCCGCGCAGTGTCACCAGAACAAAGGGAGTGTAGGTTCCCGCGATCAAGGCGTAAATGCAGGAGTGATCCATGATTTTAAAAATGCGTTTTAAGCGGGGCTTTTGAAAGCTGTGATAAAGCGTGGAGGCGGTGTATAAAAGCACGAGCGTTGTTCCGAAAACAGCGGCGCTGACAATGTGGAGGGTGCTTCCGTAGCGGCACGAGAAAAACAGCATGACAACCAGTGCGGCAATGCTGACGAGGATGCCGACGCCGTGCGTGATACTGTTGAAAACTTCTTCCGTAAAACTATAGGGGGCTTTGTCATTCATGTTTGCATCCTTCAAAATTCTTTTATTTTAATAGATTTTTGTGTATAGATTGTCAATCTTTAATTGTGTTGCAGACCCGATTTAAGGCAATTATACGGCAAAAGGCATCTTTGAATAACATTTTTGTGTTTTAAGGAGGAGAAAGTGATTCCGAGATATTCCCGAGACGTCATGTCCGAAATTTGGAGCCCGGAAAATAAATACCGCAAGTGGCTCGATGTTGAAATTTTTGCATGCGAAGCGCTGGCCAAACAGGGGAAGATTCCGAAAGCCGCTTTGAAAAATATCAAACAAAAAGTTTCCATTGATGTGGCGCGGATAGACGAGATTGAAAAAACCACCAAGCATGACGTCATTGCGTTTTTAACGTCGCTTACGGAAAAGGTCGGAGAGGACGGCCGTTTCATCCATATGGGCATGACATCTTCCGATGTTCTGGACACGGCTTTCGCGGTGCAGCTCAAAGAGGCGGCGGAGATCCTGCTCGACGATATTGATCGGCTGACGGAGGTGTTGAAACGACGAGCCCACGAACACAAGAACACACTGATGATCGGCCGCTCTCATGGCATTCACGCGGAGCCCATTACCTTCGGATTAAAGCTATCCATCTGGTATCAGGAAATGCAGCGCAACCGCCGACGGCTGGTCCAGGCCAAAGAAACGGTCAGCTGCGGAAAGATATCCGGCGCGGTTGGAACATTTTCTTTCATTGATCCTTTCGTGGAGGAATATGTCTGCGCGAAACTCGGCCTCAAGCCGGCCCCCGTGTCGTCTCAGATTGTGCAACGCGACCGTCACGCTGAATTTTTCGCGACCCTGGCCGTCATTGCCTCTTCCATTGATAAATTCGCTCAGGAAATCAGGCTGTTGCAGAGAACAGAGGTCCGCGAGGCGGAGGAATATTTTTCGCCCGGCCAAAAAGGATCTTCGGCGATGCCGCATAAACGCAATCCCGTGCTCTCCGAAAATCTTTCGGGTTTGGCGCGCTTGGTTCGTTCCTACGCCGTGGCCGCGCTCGAAGATGTCGCCCTGTGGCATGAAAGGGATATCAGTCACTCGTCCGTCGAAAGGGTGATTGGGCCGGATGCCACGATCGTGCTGGATTTTATGCTGAACCGGTTTGCGAATCTGATGGATAAGCTGGTTGTTTATCCGGAAAGAATGATGGAAAACCTGAACATGACCCATGGGGTAATATTTTCTCAAATGGTCCTGCTGGCGCTCATTGAAAAGGGCGTCACCCGTGAAGACGCCTATGCGGTTGTCCAGAAAAACGCGATGCGGTCATGGCAGGAAGGGCTGGAGTTCAAAGCACTGCTGGAAAAAGATGCTTTTGTGTCTAAGTATTTGACGAAAAAGGATCTGACAAACATTTTCAATGTGAATAATTTTCTGAAAAACTTGAATTTTATTTTTGACCGTGTTTTCAAGCAAAATCATTCCTGAAGCGAATCTTTTGAAATGATCGTATCGTTCTTGAATTCATCGCGGGTCATTGGATAATCCGCGTTGAAATGCAGGCCGCGGCTTTCCTTTCTCATGAAAGCGCAGCGAACAATGAGATGAGCCACGGTGGTGATGTTGCGCAGTTCAATCAGGTCTTTGGTGACCTTGAAGTTCCAGTAATATTCCTGGATTTCTTTCTGGATCAGCTTGATTCTTCGGAGGGCTCTTTCGAGTCTTTTGTTGGAGCGGACGATCCCGACGTAATTCCACATGCATCTTCTGATTTCATCCCAGTTGTTCGTGACCACGACGCTGTCGTCGCTTTCCGTCGTTCCGCTGGAATCCCAGAGGGCAATCGGCGTATCCATGGATGGTGCGGCCTGATGATCCCGGGAAATGTCGAGGTAGACCCGGTGGGCATACACCACGGCCTCCAACAGGGAATTGCTGGCCAGCCGGTTGGCGCCGTGCAAGCCGGTGCAGGATACTTCGCCGCAGGCGTAAAGGCCGGGAAGGGATGTCCGACCGAAGTGGTCCACGGCAACGCCGCCGCAAATATAATGGGCGGCCGGCACGACGGGGATCGGTTCCGTCGTAATGTCAATGCCGTAGTCCAGGCATTTTTGATGGATGTTGGGAAAACGGTTTATGATAAAATCACGCTGGAGGTGCGTGACGTCCAGCAGCACGAATTCATCGCCGGATTTTTTGATTTCAGCGTCAATCGCTTTGGCCACGATGTCACGCGGGGCGAGGCTTTTCATCGGATGGTATTTTTCCATGAACGTCTGTCCGTTTTTAAGCCGGAGAATGCCCCCTTCGCCTCTGACCGCCTCGCTGATGAGAAACGCCTTGGCTTCCGGATGATAAAGACAGGTGGGATGAAACTGGATGAATTCCATGTTGGCGATTTTGGCGCCGGCCCGATAGGCCATCGCCAGGCCGTCTCCCGTTGCGATATCGGGATTGGTGGTGATGAGATAAACTTTACCCGCGCCGCCCGTGCATAAAACGGTGTATTTCGCCCGGTAGGTGGAAACTTCACCTTCATTGATGTCAAGAACATACGCTCCCAGGCATCGGCCGTCTTTCATGATTAAATCGATGGCGATGTGATTTTCATACATTTCAACGTTGCCGATTTGCGCGACTTTTTCGTTAAGCGCCCTTTCAATTTCCTGACCGGTAAAATCTTTTGCGTGCAGCACCCTTCTTCTGTTGTGGCCGCCCTCGCGACCGAGATCGTATTGGCTTGAGTCTGTTTCGGACTTTGTAAAGTTGACTCCCCATTCGACGAGTTCCCGGATGCGCGGCGGCGCCTCCCGGACGATAAATTCAACCACTTCTCGATTGCAAAGACCGGCGCCGCAGTTGAGCGTGTCCTGGATGTGTTCTTCGAAACTGTCCGTTTCGTCGGTTACCGCAGCGATGCCTCCCTGGGCGTAATTGGTGTTCGACTCATTTTTTTCTTTTTTCGTGACGATGGAGACACTGCCCAGTGTTGATAGTTTGATCGCCAGACTGAGGCCGGCAATTCCGCTTCCAATGATTAAAAAGTCCGTTTTGCGTTCCATCGGTTTCCTGTGAAATTTTAAATTCGCAAAAGCCTGTTTACAAATCCGCTGTGGTTTTATATAGTCATTTTGGTTTTTTAGCAAAGGAAAACTCAAGGATTGTTTATGCTGGTTTTGGGGATTGAATCATCCTGCGACGAAACGGCGGCGGCGGTCGTCCGAAACGGAAAAATTCTATCCAATATTATTGCGTCCCAGGTGGCGGTGCATGCGCCCTACGGCGGTGTCGTGCCGGAAATTGCTTCTCGCAAGCACATGGAAGCCATTTATTATGTATTGAAGCAGGCGCTGGCTGAAGCGCAAATTGCGTTGGAGGATCTGGAAGGTGTCGCGGTGACGCGGGGCCCCGGGCTGATCGGTTCGCTTCTGGTCGGTTTGTCTGTTGCAAAATCTCTGGCCTGTGCGCTGCAAATTCCGCTGGTGGGCGTCAATCATCTGGAAGGGCATATTGCGGCGTCGTTTTTGGCGGAAAGGAAGCCCAAGCCGCCTTTCATCGCGCTGGTGGTTTCCGGAGGTCACACCAGCATTTACCGGGCAGACGATTACCATGAGTTTGTTCTGCTTGGACAGACCAGGGATGACGCGGCGGGCGAGGCGTTTGACAAGGCGGCCAAACTGTTGAATTTGGGTTATCCTGGCGGTGTCGTCATTGATCAATTGGCCAAAAGCGGCAACCCCGAGGCGGTTCATTTTCCTCGTGCGATGAAGGATTCAATGGATTTCAGTTTCAGCGGATTGAAAACATCGCTTCTGAATATGCTCAAAAAACAGGGCAGCGATTTTAATGAAAAACAAATTCCCGATGTCGTAGCGAGTTATCAGGAAGCCGTGGTTGATGTGCTGGTGGATAAAACCATACGGGCGGCGCGGGAAAACGGCATCCGCCGGATTGTGGTATGCGGCGGAGTGGCGGCCAACAGCAGGCTGAGGGAGAGATTTTCCCAGGAAACCGCTCTCAACAACATAGAATTGTTTATTCCTCCGACGATCTTGTGCACGGACAACGCGGCCATGATTGCCGCGATCGGCGAAATCATGCTGGGGAAGGGAAAACATGATTCTCTGGATCTCAATGCCGTGTCGCGTTGGCCTTTGGCTTAAAGGTATTCTTATTCAAGATGCGCAAACCCCAAGATATCATTTTTGATTATCGGATCAGACCCCGAAAAAAGCTGGGGCAATGTTTTTTAGTGGACAGAGAAGTCATGGAATCCATCGAGGCGATTGCCGAGATAAACTCACGCGACGTCGTGGTTGAAATAGGTGCGGGGACAGGGGTGCTTACGGAAATCATCGCTCAAAAAGCCGGCAAAGTCATTGCCGTGGAAGTGGATAAAAAGCTGATCGATGTGCTCCGGGAAAGATTGGGTAAATATAAGAATATTGAGATTTATCCCGGAGATATTTTAAAATTTAACTTTGATGCTGTCCCGGTAGAGCGTGATTGTAAAATCAAGGTGATGGGAAACGTTCCTTATCAGATATCCTCAGCTTTAATTTTCAGATTGCTGTCGTTCAAACAGTTTGTCGGTTCTTTCGTGCTGATGCTGCAAAAAGAAGTGGCCGAGCGGCTTGTGGCCAGTCCCGGCGGCAAGGACTACGGTGTACCCTCCGTTCTTTTGCAGATGTTTGCCGATGTTCAGCGGGTGATGGATGTTCCGCCCTCGTGTTTCTATCCGAAACCGAAAGTGGAATCTTCGGTTATCAAGGGCATCTTTTTGAAGAAGCCGTTCATGGAACTAATTGATGAAGATTTTTTCTTTCGATTGGTTAAGGTTTCTTTTGCTCAAAGAAGAAAGATGCTGGTGAACAACTTGAAAAAATCAAAATTATTAGATGGAGTTTCAGAATCATCCATTCAGGAAGCGTTGAAACTTACCGGAATTGAAAATCAACGCCGTGGAGAAACTCTCAGTAAGGAAGAATATGGAATCCTAAGCAACTGTTTGAGAAAAATGCTCAAACCGTAATTAAGTCCATTGGGGTGAAAAGTGTTTTCTGCCTGCCTCCTAATACTTGGCTAAAGAGTAATCAACACCATAAAGTAATTCTGTCAAAAATCCGAATCCTAAAAGAGTTTGTTGTTGTTATGGGCATAGACGACCAAGTGTCCATTATTCGTCATAGAGACACCGGATGTATACGTACGTCCCAAAACCCCTCCGCCGGAAAGATCCTGGTTGGGGCTTAATTTGAGAACAGACTCAACGGCGATATTCGCATCTATTCTTTGATTAATTAGTTGGACATCAAGCTTGCAACGGGAAAGGACAGTATCTCCGTTGATGTCCGCATCATTTTCGGGAATCACTTCTAATATTATGGAACCGGAGCGATAAACTTTGCCTCCTATGAATCTGACTGAAGCCATGCCAAAGTACCCTTTGCCCGGATATTGAGTCCAGATATGGCCTTCGCCCTGCATATTGTTTTCATAATCGGAATTATTTGGAGTTGAATGCGCTTCCAGCATATAGTCTGCGTGGCCGAAATTGCCGTGAGCTGGATCGTATTCCGGATTCCAAAAATCCAATCCATCGGTGGAGGTCGTACGCAAAATCCTGTCTTTTACAGTGATATCATTGAAGGTAATTTCAATAGGTCCTGACTGACCATAGATGCCTTCCAAATCACTGTCGGCAATTGCGGAGATTTTGGCAAATGACGTTGCGGGAATCATAAAAAACAGAACTAAAACGGCCACGCTTAAAATTTTTTTCATTTTTCATTCTCCTTTTGTTTTTTTTATGACCAACAAGTTATCATTGCAGTGTAAATTAAAATTTTATTCACACTTACATCCTTAGATATTTAATCATAAAATTTTCAAAATGTAAATTATTATTTTTGCTATTTTTTTTATACACCAACCCTGATTATACTTATCCACATATAGCCTATAACAGAACAACATAAATGTAAAGTTTTATTCATTAAATTTTTTAGCCGGAAAACAATGCTTTTTTAATTTGAAATTATGATAAAATGTCAAAAAAATGTTGACTATTATCTGACCAGATAATAAGGATATGCGCGATTTTAAAGGAAAAATATGAAAGATAAAAAATTATTCATTCAAACGTTCGGATGCCAAATGAATGTTCATGACTCTGAACAGATTCAAACCTTGTTATCAGAAGCGGGTTATAAAACTGCGGATGGTATGGAAACATCTGATTTGGTCATTTTAAATACTTGTTCAATAAGGGAAAAAGCGGCACAGAAAGTTTTTAGTGAACTGGGTCGGATCGGTAAAATCAAATCGAAAAACAAAAAAATGATTGTAGGGTTGTGCGGTTGTCTTGCTCAACAGTTGGGTGAAAAATTTCATCATAAATTCGATTTTTTGGATTTTGTCGTTGGAACACACAACATTCATCTTCTGCCGGACATTGTTTCTTCCATTGAAAAGAAAAGAGATAAAATTACAAAAATTGAATTTTACAATGATTTACATTCATTAGGAATTTACGCAAAGCCGAAAAAGGGAACAATAACGGCTTTTGTCTCCATTATGCAGGGATGTGATAACTTTTGCGCTTATTGTGTGGTTCCTTATCTCAGAGGGCCGGAAATGAGCAGACCGCCGCAAGATATCATTGAGGAGGTAAAAAAACTTGCCGATGATGGCATCAGGGAAATCACGCTTCTGGGCCAGAATGTCAATTCCTACGGCAAAACATTAAAGGATGGCATTGATTTCCCGGGATTGATAAAAAAAATTTCAAAGATTCCCGGCATTGAAAGAATCCGATTTACGACTTCTCACCCGCGGGATCTTTCCCCCTCCCTGATTCAGTGTTTCGGCGATGAGGAAAAATTGTGTCAGCACATACATCTTCCCGTTCAGTCGGGGTCCGACCGCATATTGGCGCTGATGAACAGGGGATATACCATCAAGGAATACCGAGAAAAAGTCGAACAGTTAAGAAGGGTCTCTCCCAACATTAGTATTTCTTCCGATATCATTGTCGGTTTTCCGGGTGAGACGCAAAAAGATTATCAAGAAACAATTGACATGATGGAAAAAATCAGATTTGATTTGACATTCTCCTTCAAATACTCTGATCGGGAGGGCACGGCGGCAAACCTTTTGAAAAATAAAGTAGATGAGCGGGAAAAATTAAGACGGCTTCAGGCGCTACAGGAATTGCAAAACAGGCACACGTATGAGAAAAATGCTAGTTTGGTGGGAAGTACCCAAAAAATTTTGGTGGAGGCTTTCAGCAAGAATTCGGATCGGGACGTTTCGGGAAGAACCAGTTCTTGGAAAATTGTAAATTTCAGGGGTGACCAAGGGCTTTGGGGGAAAATGGTTGATGTTAAAATAACCAAAGCGTATCTTCATTCCTTAAGGGGTGAATTGATTGAACAGCAAGGAGGTTATGAATCTTGATTGAAATGAAAATTTCAGGATTGACCATTGATCCGATCACCAATACGCCGATCGTCATTTTAAAAGATTTGCAGGATAATCGAGCAATGCCCATTTGGATTGGACTATTTGAAGCGAGCGCGATTGCCACGGAGTTGGAAAAAATTGTTTTTCCCCGACCCATGACGCACGATTTATTTAATGAACTCCTCAAGACCTTCGAAGTGTATGTGGACAGGATTGAAATTATTGATATCAGAAACAACACTTTTTATGCCAATATTTATCTTGTCAAAGAAGGCGTAACCTATACACTGGATGCGCGGCCCAGTGATGCCATAGCCATTGCCTTGAGAGCGAACGCGCCGATATATGTCGATGAGAAAGTTATCGAGCGGTCGCGCAATGTTGATTTTGGTGTCAAACTGAATGACTTGGATAAATTAAAAGAAGAAAAAATCAGAGAGTTTCTGGAAAATCTTTCTGCCGAGGATTTCGGCAAGTATAAAATGTAAATCCTGCGATGGATGAGATTATTAAAAATTTTCAAAATTACCTGGAAGTGGAAAAAAATGTTTCCGAACACACCAAGACGGCTTACCTTGCCGATGTGAGGGAGTTTTTGCAATATCTGACGGAAAATAAGATTATAAAAAGGGAAGATGAAATCGTTTCGGCGGACATTGAACAGATTAGAGGATTTTTAAGTTATTTGTATCTGAGAAAGATCAAGAAGGTGTCGGTCAACAGAAAAATTTCTTCTTTAAAGGCTTTTTACCGTTATTTGTTGAAAACGGGGAAAATCAGGCAAAGTCCTGCAGAGATGATTCAAACGCTGAAAACCGAAAAGCATATGCCTAATTTTCTTTCCGTGGACGAAATGTTCGAATTGCTTGGATGTTCTCAAGGCGATTCTGTTTTGGGTCTGCGCAACCGTGCCATGCTAGAAGTATTTTATTCATGCGGCTTGCGGTTAAGCGAGCTGGCGGGATTGAACGTCATGGATATTGATTTCAATCAGAAGCTTATCAAGGTCAGGGGAAAAGGCAAGAAGGAAAGAATCGTGCCGGTCGGTGGACCGGCCATCCGGGCCGTGCAGGAATATCTGGAGAAAACCGCAGGTGAACGAAATAGCCAGCCGCTTGAATTTTTCAAAAAACCTTTGTTTTTGAATTCCAGGGGCCGGAGAATAACCGCGAGAAGCATTGCCAGAATCGTCAACGATTTGAGCGTCAGAAGCGGTGCGGGGAGACGCGTCAGCCCTCACGCCCTTCGCCATAGCTTTGCCACGCACCTTTTGAATGCGGGAGCCGATTTGCGCGCGATTCAGGAATTGCTGGGACACGAGAGTCTTTCAACAACTCAGAAATATACGGCGGTAAACGTTCATCGGATGATGGAAGTTTATGATAAAGCCCATCCGCGGACAAAGAAATAAAATTTCTGATTCATGACAACATGGGGGGCACAGATTAGCCATGAATATAAAAGGAACAACGATTTTGGCGGTCAAGCGTAACGGAAAAGTGGCTGTGGCCGGTGACGGTCAAGTGACGCTGGATACCATTGTATTGAAGCACGGCGCGAGGAAGGTCCGCCGACTTTACAACGGCGAGGTCATTGTGGGATTTGCCGGCGCCACCGCAGACGCCTTTACGTTATTTGACAGGTTCGATCAGAAACTTGAGCAATACAGCGGCAATCTGCTGAGAGCTGCCGTGGAATTGACCAAAGACTGGCGCACGGACCGCGTTTTAAGACATCTGGAGGCATTGATGGTCGCCGTAAGCAAGGACTATTCGTTGATTATTTCCGGCAATGGCGATGTGATTGAATCGGATGACGACATTATGGCCATCGGTTCGGGCGGGCCTTTTGCGTTGACGGCGGCAAGGGCTCTGATGCGTCATTCCAACTTGTCCGCTTCGGAAATTGTACGGGAAGCGATGAAGATAGCGTCGGAGATATGTATTTATACGAATGATCACATTATTATTGAAGAGATTGATGCGACAAAAGAAAAAAGTGAAACAAAGGTGCCGAAGAAGGAAAAAAGCAAATCATGAACAATCAAGGGTTAAAGCCTCGGGAAATTGTTGAAAAATTGAATCAGCACATTATCGGTCAAATGGAAGCCAAAAGGGCCGTGGCGATTGCTTTGCGCAACCGCTGGCGCCGGCAAAATGTCTCCCCGGATTTGGCTGATGAAATTCTACCTAAAAATATTATCATGATCGGCCCGACAGGCGTGGGAAAAACCGAGATAGCGAGAAGGCTGGCCAAGCTTGACAACTCCCCTTTTTTAAAGGTGGAGGCGTCCAAGTTCACGGAGGTGGGTTATGTAGGCCGTGATGTGGAATCGATGGTTCGCGATCTGGTCGAACTGGCGATGAATATGGTCAAAGCTGAAGAGCAAGATAATGTCAGGACCCGAGCCGTCCAACTGGCAGAAGAAAAACTGCTTGATTTGCTGCTTCCGCCAAGACCCAAAGAGAGAACGGTGACCGATATGCTTCGCGATTCCGCGGATGAATTGAAAGATGTTCAGGATGCCGAATGGCAGGAGAAACAAAACGACAGCACACGAGAAAAATTAAGGCGTCTTCTCAGGGAGGGGAAGCTTGACGAGCGGATGGTTGACATCGAAGTAACGGAGGCCAGAACGGGTCCCATGATTGAAATATTTTCAGCAGCGGGGATGGAGGACATGGGATTGAATATCAAAGACGTTCTGGGAAACGTTTTTCCTCAAAAGAAAAAAATTAAAAAGGTCAAGGTGCCGGAAGCGTTGAGTGTTCTCGAAGAGGAAGAAGCGCAAAAATTGATCGACATGGATAAGGTGACAAAAATCGCTCTGGAGAGGGTTGAACAGTCGGGAATCATTTTTCTCGATGAGATTGACAAGATCGTGGGTACTGACAATGCCCACGGGCCGGATGTTTCAAGGGAAGGAGTGCAGCGGGATTTGTTGCCCATCGTGGAAGGCTCCAATGTCAACACGCGGTACGGAATGGTCAAAACCGATCATATATTATTTATTGCGGCGGGAGCTTTCAATGTGGCCAAGCCATCCGACCTGATTCCGGAATTGCAAGGGCGTTTTCCCATCCGGGTGGAGCTTGATTCGCTGGGAAAAGAAGAATTTATCAGAATCCTGACGGAACCCAACAATGCCTTGGTCAAACAGTATACGGAAATGATGGCCACCGAAGGATTGAAGTTGTCTTTTACTGAGGAAGCAATCGCATCCATAGCGGAAGTGGCGACGCTGGTGAATGAAAGGACGGAGAATATCGGAGCCAGAAGGCTCTATACGATCATGGAAAAATTATTGGAGGATATTTCCTTTGATGCCCCCGATATGGATCAGAAAGATATCATCATTGATGCGCAGTATGTGGATGAAAAATTGAGCGATATCGTTGAGGATCAGGACTTAAGTAGATACATTTTATAAAACGGAGAAAGCCATGAAAGACATTTCCAATTCCATCGCTATGGAGAGAGCGGACATCCTTTTGGAGACGTTGCCTTATATCAAGCGATTTTACAATAAAACCATCGTTATTAAATATGGCGGACATGCCATGGTGGATAGCGAATTGAAGGACAAGTTTGCTCAGGATATTGTTCTGATGAAATACATTGGCATCAATCCGGTTGTCGTGCATGGGGGAGGACCCCAGATCGGTGAGCTTTTAAAAAGAGTGGGTAAGGAATCGAAATTCATCCAGGGGATGCGGGTGACGGACGAGGAGACCATGAATATTGTGGAAATGGTTCTCGTCGGGATGGTGAACAAGGAAATCGTGGCCCTGATCAACCGGCATGGCGGTAACGCCGTTGGCTTGAGCGGGAAGGATGGGAACCTGATCTTGGCGGAAAAATATTATTTAAATGAAGAAAAAGCAAAATTTACTCCGCCGGAAATCATTGATATCGGATTGGTAGGGAAGGTCAAAAAGATTAATACGCAGTTGATTGAAGCCGTAGCGCACGATAATTTTATACCCATTATCGCGCCGACGGGGATAGGGGAAAACGGTGAAACATACAATATCAACGCCGATATTGTGGCCGGAGAAATTGCAGCGGCGCTGCAGGCGGAAAAACTTTTGCTCTTGACGGACGTGCCCGGCGTATTGGATAAAAATAAAAAGTTGATCAATGCCATGACAAACAGCGATGCCACTCGGCTCATAGAAGAAGGAGTGATAGAGGGAGGCATGTTTCCCAAGATAAAATGCTGCCTCAAGGCACTCAAAGCGGGTGTGCAAAAAACCCATGTGATTGATGGTCGCCTAAAACACGCGATTCTGCTGGAAATGTTTACCGACCGGGGAATTGGTACGGAAATTGTTCCGTAATTGGCGAGATAGACAAAGGATAAAGGAAAATGAATGAAAAAGATGTCATCGCTCTGGCCAATGAAAACATTATGAACACCTATAGGCGATTTCCTGTTGTACTGGTTGAAGGAAAAGGCGCCAAGGTATTGGACATAAACGGGAAAGAGTATCTTGACTTTGTTGCAGGGATTGCGGTTTGCAATCTCGGCCACACTCATCAAAGAGTCGTCGAAGCGATAAGGGAACAGTTGGAAAAATTAACGCATGTTTCCAATCTCTACTATACCGAACCTCAGGCCCAGCTGGCCAAACTGCTCGTTGATCATTCTTTTGCGGATAAAGTATTTTTCTGCAACAGCGGCGCCGAAGCCAATGAAGCGGCCATCAAATTGGCGAGAAAATATGCCCACGAGAACATGGGGCCTGATAAATTTGAGCTGATTACCATGAAAGACTCTTTTCACGGTCGGACCATGGCCACGATTACTGCGACGGGCCAGGAAAAATTCCAGTTCGGTTTCACGCCGCTGTTGGACGGTTTTTCTTATGTTCCCTTCAATGATCTGGACGCTTTGGAGGCGGCCATCTCGCCGAAAACATGCGGCGTCATGCTGGAGCCGATTCAGGGTGAAGGCGGGGTCAATATCCCCGATGAAAAATACCTGGAGGGCGTGAGAAAAATTTGCGACCAACACGGAATTCTTTTGATTGTGGATGAAGTTCAGACAGGCATTGGAAGAACGGGGAAATTGTTTGCTTATGAATACTCCGGGGTGAAGCCGGATATCATAACTTTGGCCAAAGGACTTGCCAACGGTTTTCCCATCGGGGCGATGCTGGCCACGGATA
>DAOSZO010000042.1:0-22419 GCA_035382085.1 Smithella sp. | reverse complement strand
GAAATCTCCGGCATTGATGGATAACTCGTAGACCTTGGCAAAAGCGTCGTAATCGTGCCGGATATGTTTTTTCCAGTGCTGGATGAAGAAGGCGAAAATGTGCAGAACCTGGCCCATGAGTTTCCGGTTGCCGAGCTTTTCGTTGAGTTTCAAGGCCATCTCGCCGACGCGATAGCTGAATTCGTAATCGCCCGTGGCCGTTTGGATGATATTGGCCAGGGTTACAAAGGCCACGGCCGAGTGCGGCATGAGACGCCTGTGTTTCAGATTGTCAATGACCCCCTTGAGGGCAAAAAGAGCGAAGAGGTTGGGATTGACATAATAAGCGGGAACGCCGGTGTTGAGCATGATTTCATGCGCCGCCAGCGTTTCCTGATCCTGTATGAGCGGAAAATCCAGAATCTTCTCCAGGGGGATCTTCCTGAGCAGGTTTCTTGCCCTGCGCAGCTCCCTGGCTACGGTTTCCTTGCCCGTGTCGACGGAAAGGTTGATTCCGAACATCCGCAGCGCCTCGAGTCCGAGTTCAATGGCTTCCTTGGGCGGACGGGAGGAGGTGTAGAGGACCAACATGGTGTTGTAAGCCTTGGCCTTGTCGATTCGTGTTCCGGCATGGGCGATGATGATTTGAAAGAGCCGTTCGGCTTCTTCAAAATTTCGTTCCAGATACTGGCACTCCATGAGTTCTTTATAAAGAGCGTAAGCCAGATCGTATTCCGTCTTCCAGGCCATTTCCGACAGAAGTTCCCTGCCGGCGCCCAGGTATTTTGACGCTGCCGAATAAGCCGTGGAGTCCTTGGCCTTGATGCCCGCCTGCAGATTGAGTCGGGCCAGATGCTGTCGTTCGGCAGGGTTTTCGATCAGGTGGCGTCCCTGGTTCAACTGATCCACAATGTAGAAGATGCGCTTGAAAAGTTGATCGGCAGGGGTGTGTGCGAGAGTGACGTTGCCGATTTTCAAATGAATCCGTTCACGCTCTTTAGCCGTCAGCAGGGAATAGGCCGCCTCCTGAATACGGTCATGGTGAAATTTATACATATTGCCGAAGAGACTCACCAGACCCTCCTGGATCGCCGTCGAGAGGTCTGCAAGCGCTTCTTCGATTTTCTTTTCCAGAACGATGGACAGCGTTTCCAGGTCAAATCTGTTTCCGATACAGGCGCATACTTTCAAGGTATCCCTGGTTTTTTCCGGCAGGCTGGAAATCTTTTGGGCCATGAATTCCACGACATTGTCCGTAAACTGCATTTCCTGAATTTTTTCCATCTCCCATGTCCAGCCGATTTTGGGGTGGAGATCAATGATTTTGCTGTCATAGAGATTTTTCAAGAACTGGTTGACGAAAAACGGGTTTCCGCCTGTTTTTTCATGGATCAGTTTCGCGAGCTCGACGGAATCTTCCTTCCGACAGCGAAGCACGTTCATGAGCATTTTATTGACATTTTCAACATCCAGTGGCGCAAGAGAAATGCTACTTATTATTCCGCCTTTCTTTTGTATTTCATCCAGTGCGATGGCAAGCGGATGATGCGGACCGACTTCATTGTCCCGATAGGCTCCAATCAATAAAAGATATTTGGTTGCTGAGCCTGTCATGATGGTCTTGATGAGATTTAGGCTGGCCGAGTCCGCCCACTGGAGATCGTCCAGGAAAATCGTCAGGGGATGCTCGGCGGCGGCGAAAATATTGATGAATTTCTGAAATACGACGTTGAACCGGTTCTGTGATTCTTCGGGGCCCAGCGGTTCCACATCAGGTTGTCTGCCGATGATGAATTCCACATCGGGAATGACGTCTGTAATCACCCTGCCGTTGGGTCCGAGCGCTGCGGCGATTTTTTCTCTCCACACACGGATCCGCTGATCGCTTTCGGAAAGCAATTGTTTAATCAGCCCCTGAAACGCCTGGATAATTGAACTGTAAGGCACATCCTTTCTGAACTGTTCATACTTGCCGAAGATGAAATACCCCCTCTTTTCCAAAATCTGCCGCTGTATTTCGTGGATCAGGGCGGATTTACCGATGCCCGGGTAGCCAAGAATGAACATCATTTCGGCCGCCCCTTCGGCGGCCCGTTCAAATGCCGACACCAATTTCTGCAATTCTTGTTCTCGGCCGACAACGATTTGGGGGATATTGAATTTTATCGAAATGTCTTTGGATGCCAGAGGAAATTTCTCGATGTGATTTGCGCTGTCCAACCGTCTTGCACATTCCTCGATATCGGCCAGAAGGCCGAGGCTGTTTTGATATCTCTCCTCGGGATTCTTTGACAGAAGCTTCATGATGATGTCGGAGATCACTTGGGGAATGCCGGGGTCAAGACGGACGGGAGGCCTGGGGACGACGGCGATGTGGGAATGGATAAGTTCCATCGGATCGTTGGAAACAAAGGGCTTTTCCCCGGTGAGCATTTCGTAGAGCGTTATCCCCAAGGAATAAAGATCTGTCCGGTAATCCACGGCCCGATTCATCCTTCCCGTCTGTTCGGGAGACATATATGCCAGCGTTCCGGTGATGAAATCAGGGTTGTAGATTTCATCGTTCTCATGCGTCAGGAGCGCCGATACGCCGAAATTCGTTATCTTGACGGTGACGGTTTTCTGATTGATAAAAATATTATGCGGCTTGATATCCCGGTGAACGATCCACTTTTTGTGAAGGTTTCCCAAGGTCTCCGCGATCTTGGCCGATATGTTCAAAAATGATTTCAGGTCGAATTTTTCTTTGCGTTCCAAAAGACTTTTTACGGAAACACCATCAAAGTCTTCCAGGATAAGCGCAAATATATCCCCTTGGCCGACGATGTCGAAAGTCTTGACAATACCTTCCACATCAAGGCTTTGGATCAGCTCATATTCCTGCCGGAAGCGGGCAATCTCCGAAGGAGAGGGGTGTTTTGTCTTCAGAACCCGGATAACGATACTTCGCTCATCGCCATCTTTGTATCCGAGATAGGAGATGGAGCTTCTGGATTCATCGATCTTTTCCCGCAGAACATAATCGGCAATCCTTTTCATTGTCTACTCCCTGCAAGACCTGATTGACGAAACGATAATTTTAGGCCCTATTGCGAAATTTTTGTTAGTATCAGACAATTTTTCGATTAGTTCAAGGGGAAAGATATCCGTCACCGGTGGTCTTGTGCCCATAGTGTTTTCGTCGCCCCAGGCACAAGATCAGGGGTGATTTGCGCCTCGCCCTGCGTTCGCGTATTTTTTATTGATTATGCGGGAAGGATCTTATTTATTTCCCCTCGCAGTTCGATTTCCCCCTGCCGCGGCCTTCGGTTTCTTCGGAAGTCAGGATGTTGTCCTCGAAGGTGAGGGCGTAGATGAAATCGTTGTCGCCGCAGTTGTAGTACCACACCTCCACCTTGTCGCTGCATTTGCTTTTACTGGATTTGGTTGAAGAGACCAGCTTGTTCTTGCAGCGGGTTTCTTTGGATGTAGGATTGCCGCAGGTCATGCGCACTTTGGATTTCGTGTCGCCCGTGGTGACCAGTCCGTTTCCGCAACGAAAAGCGAACGCTTCCGGGGCGCAAAAGCCTAAAAGCAGAAAGCATGCAAAAAAAACGGTTGCAAAACCTTTTTTCATCGGTCGTCTCCTTTCATGAGAATCAAATATTCGTATTTGTACAGATCATACACAAACTGCCGGATGATTTCCTGCTCGTCGTTTAGGGGTGATGCCAAACGAAGCGCGGTTTTGATTTTGTCGTTGAGCTTGAGCGTGAGAAAGTCGGCGAAAACGCCGCGCTTGGTTTTGTAATTTAGCATTTCGGCGATTTTCTGCAAGTAGGAAAATTTAATGGTGAATTCCCGATGGCCTTTGAGGGGAATACTTTCCGGATGGCCGGCGGACGAAAAAGAGAGATAGGGTTTCATGGCCTCCGGCACGGCAGCTTCGCAACTGTGTTCGCTCAAGTAAATGTATCGGATTTGGGCCTGACAAAGTTTCTCGACCACTTCCATCGCCCCGATATTGATGTGCATGTCTTTTTCCAGCGGCAAACCGTAATTTCGGGAAAAGTGATGCAGGCGCTCGATGTGCTCAATGGCCTCTTCAGCAGGGACGACGGTTTCTTCGGGCACTGCAAGCAGCGTGGGCAGGTCTCCGAGATTTTCATTGAGCATTGCCAGATCGAAACCGGCAAGTGCCTCGCCCGGAATGTCGCAGACATCCGCCAGCAGGAAATCGACCGGAAAGGATTGCAGCGTTTCTTTCTGCCGCTGAAGAAGGTAGGGGGAAATATCAATCATTCTGGCACGTATCGGCGGATGGAGCGAGAGAAAATCGCGCAGCAGGTAGCCCATGCCGCCGCCGATTTCCACGACGCTTTGGACGTCGTTTAAAGGCAATATCCCGGCGAGGAAATGATACAAGTGTTGTCCGAAAGACAAAGGTCTTTGCAGGGCTTTGCGGCAAGGACTGTCGGCGGGATCCAGACAGTTGCAGACGGTGAGCTCCCAGCCCAGCGATGTCAGTTCGTTGCGGTGATAGTCGGCCGTGGAATTCAAAACATATCGCATAGCAGCGTTGACGGGAAAATTTTTCTTCTTGTTACCATATTTTGAAAATTATGCTATTAAAAATTTGGCCGACTCCTTTTGTCGTGTGAAGGATTTGGGGCAATGAAACGCTGATTGGAAATTTCTGAATTTTCCCTTGGCGGTTAATCCATTCGAGGACAGCTTGCCGTGAAAAGTCAAAGGTCGGAAGCGGGATGAACAAGGTGAAAAACGGGGAGATAGGGGTCAAAAACAAAAACGGAAAGTGCGGCGAATGACGAATGCATAGGCGTGGATTTCCCCAAAAAAATATTTTAGATTATCAAATCTATAAAGAACAATGAAACTATTTGTCAGCAATAAGTTGGAGCTGCTTGCCGAAAGAATGGCCCAGGTTCTCGCCACGCCACCCGATTCGCCTTTTGTTGAGGAGATCATTGTGGTGCAAAGCCGGGGAATGGAGAAGTGGCTTTCCCTGGAACTGGCGAAGCATTGGGGGATTTGCGCCAATTGCCGTTTCCCTTTTCCCCAGCATTTTGCCGAAGAAGTATTCAGCGCCTTTATTCCTGAATATCAGCCTGATTGGTCTTATGACGAGGACGTTCTGACCTGGAAAATCATGGAGTTGCTTCCCTCTCTGATGGATCGCGGTGACGAGTTTGCTCCGGTGCGCGATTATCTGGGAGAGGATGACGATCCACTCAAGCTCTATCAGTTGTCCCGGCGCATTGCTATGTGTTTTGACCAGTACACGGTTTTTCGCCCGGAAATGATTTTGGCGTGGGAGGAAGGCAGGATCAGTGCGCAGGAAACCTGGCAGGCGAGAATCTGGCTCGCGATTCATGAAAATCAAAAAGGTATGCACAAGGCCAAGAAGCTGCAGACTTTTTTGAACAACGTCCGGCATGCGCCACTGCGGCGGGAACGGATGCCGAAGCGTCTGACCATTTTCGGTATTTCATATCTGCCGATTTATTATCTGAGGCTGTTTGAGGCGCTGTCGGAACACATTGATGTGAATTTCTTTTATTTGAATCCGTCGCCTGAATATTGGGCGGATATCCAATCGGAGAGAGAGGCGGGACGGGCGGCGCGAAAGCTGCCTTGGGAAATGCTTCTGAAAGAGGAAGAAGCCTTTCATCTGGATCCGGGCAATCCTCTTTTGGCGTCCTGGGGTGCGGCCGGCAGGGATTTTTTCCGGCTGATCGTCAATCTTTCCGCGCAAACGGAGGAGCTTTTTTCCGCGCCGGAAGAAAAAAATCTGCTGACGTCGCTTCAGGCGGATATTTACCATTTGCGCGACCGAGCCGGCGAACCCGAAAAAACGGCGGTGACGGAAGGCGACCTGTCGGTGCAGATCCATGCGTGTCACAGCCCGTTGCGTGAGGTGGAAACACTGCACGACGTGCTTCTGGAACTATTTGAAAAAAACCCGGGACTCCTGCCCAAGGATATTCTGGTCATGGCGCCGTCCATCGAAGAATACGCGCCTTACATCGAAGCGGTATTCGCCTCGCGCGAACCGGTCATTCCGTTCACGGTGGCCGACCGCGGAATATCCTCCGGCAGCCTGATCTGGAAGGATTTTTTCGCCCTTTTGAATATGGGCGTCAGCCGGTTTACGGCAGGGGAGGTTCTGTCACTGCTGGAAAATCCGGCCATCGGCGGGAGGTTTGGCATTACCGGACCCGATGTTGAGCTGGTCAGAAACTGGATGGAAAAGACCTACATCCGATGGGGCGTGGATGCCCTGCATCGCCTGGAGCTGGGTCTGCCCAAGTATGATCAGAATACGTGGAAGGCGGGACTGCAGAGGCTAAAGCTCGGCTATGCGATGGCCGGCCGGAGTGAAAATCTTTTTGAGGGAATTCTTCCATACGACGACATTGAAGGACAGCCGTCGGAGGTGCTGGGCCGGTTTCTCGATTTTTTCGAATCGCTTGTGCGGCTCAAGGATGTCTTGAAAGGGCGCAGAAACCTTCAAGAGTGGGCGGCGGTTCTCAAAAGGATGGCCAATGAATTCTTCGAACCACGGGAAGAGTGTCTGTCGGATTTATTGACCTTGAACAGGCTGTGTGCGGCGATGGAGATCCATCAGCAATACTTGCGAAAGGATCTGTCGCTGGATGTCAGCGTCATCAGAAAATATTTGGAAGCCGATATTGGCAAAAAACGCGGATCGGGGGACTATCTGGCCGGCGCGGTGACTTTCTGCGCGCTGTTGCCGATGCGCAGCATTCCGTTTGAGGTCATCGTGTTGATCGGAATGAATTACGACAGTTATCCGCGACAGGACAGGAGGCTGGGGTTCGACCTGATTCAGGCCCAAAGGAGAATCGGCGACCGATCGACGCGCAACGACGACCGGTATCTATTTCTCGAAGCGCTTTTGTCCGCCCGTAAACATCTTGTGATCAGCTACATCGGACGCAACATCCAAGATAACGAGCCCCTGCCACCGTCGGTTTTGTTGAGTGAGCTTGCCGATTATGTTGACCGGGGTTTTTGTTTGAGCGGCAACACCCCGCCGTCGGCGGCGCTGACAAGACGGCATCATCTGCACCCGTTTCATCCGGATTATTTCAAGCCCGATAACAGGTTGTTCACCTATTCGAAAGAGCATTACGCCGCCGCAGTGGTTGAAAGAGACACCGCTGGCGCGGCCCCGTTTTATTCCGGCCTATCCGGCGTCGCCGACCCCGTGGAGAAAATCGTTGCGATCCATGATCTGCGCCGTTTCTTCAAAAATCCGGTTAGATATTATCTGGAAAAAAAACTGCTCATGAAGCTGCCGGAGGCGCCATCCGTCGATGATCAGGAACCCTTCACGATTGACGGGCTGGATGCGTACCGGATCAAACAGGAACTGATCGACAGCCATGAAGAAGATGTTGCGCAAAAAATTTATCGGATCCGGAGAGCGGAAGGCTCCCTTCCTTTTGGCGCGGCCGGCGAATTTTATTTTCAGAAACAAAGGGAAAAAACGGATGAACTTCTCCGGACGTATGCCCCCTGTCTCCGGGGTAAAAAAATAGACCCGCTGGAAGTGGATGTTGAAATCGGCGGCTATCGTCTCGACGGAACTATTGATGATATAGCGGAGGAATATCATCTCCGTTTCCGGCCGGCCGCGCTGAAGGGCGGCGATTATCTTGCGATCTGGATTGATCATTTGATCCTGAATCATCTGCGACCGCTCGGTTATCCGCGCCGATCAGTACTGATCGGCGAAGACAAGGCATTCGCTTTCGGCGCCATTGAAGATGCTGAAAAACGTTTGAATGATTTAATCGAGCTGTTCGCCCGGGGGAATTTCCGTCCCCTCAAATTATTTGCCCGGACGTCGTTTGTTTATGCCGAAGGCCTGTATAAGCAAAAAGAGCCCGAAGAAGCTTTAACCGACGCCAAAAAAGAATGGCTCGGAGACGGGTACTACACGAAAGCGGAAGCCGATGCCATTGAAAACATTATCTGCTTCGGCGGCGCATTGCCGCTTGATGACGAGTTTCGGGATTGTGCTCAAAGGACATTTGGAACGATCTTAGAAAATATTGAAAAGCTGGTCTTGCCGGAGGTTTCGTAATTGCAGCCGTTTGATCTCTCCCGCTGTGAATTAAGCGGCGTCAATCTGATTGAAGCCAGCGCTGGCACTGGAAAAACCCACGCGCTGACAGGACTATTTCTGCGCTTGATTATTGAAAACAACTTGACACCGCCGCAGATTCTGGTGATCACCTTCACCAACGCAGCGACGGCGGAATTGAAAAGCCGCATCCGGGAGAAATTAATCAGCGCCCAGAAAGCGTTTCAGGGCAAAGACAAGGGCGATGACGAGCTGATCCGGTTCTTGCTCGAAAGATATGCTTCCGAGTCGCAGAAAAAGACGATCCTCAAGCAGATCAGCCTGGCCTTGGCGGATTACGATGAAACGGCCATCTGCACGATTCACGGTTTCTGTGACCGTGTTTTGAGGGAAAATGCTTTCGAGAGCGGCACGATCTTCGATGCGGAAATCGTCGCCAATCAACAGGGCATTGTGGGCGAATTCGTTTCCGATTTTTGGAGGAAGCACATCTATGAAAATCATCCGTTGATCGTCAAATACGCGCTTGCCCGCAAATTCAGCAGGGACACCCTGATGAATTTGCTCAACAGTGTTTCGTCCAAACCGGATATGCGCGTCTTGCCGGATTTGTGCGATCTGAACCGGGAATCCTTGGAAAAGGAATACGCTTTGTTGCGAAGGACCTTTGAGGAATTCAGAAAAATATGGAGCGGGAAAAAAGAAGAAATCCTGGCTCTGCTCAAAAGCGAGGCGTTGAGGAAAAACGTTTATGGAAATCAAGTGGAAAAAATTGCGGCACAGACGGATGCATTGGCGCGGCTCTCCGAGCCGGTGATTCCGCTGCCGGAGCGCTTTGTCAAGCTCACCCCCGCAAGCATTCAGAAGGCGACCAAGGCCCGATGCGCTCTTCCGCGTCATCGATTATTCGACGTCGCGGAAGAGCTTTCCAACCAATGCCGGGATCTGGAAGAAAAGCTCAACGGCCAACTGCTTTTTCTGCAGAAGAAATTCATTGACGCTGTGCTGAATGAATTCCCTTCGATGAAGCGACGGAAAAATGTTCTGTACTTCAATGATCTGCTGTTCGGCGCCAGAAAGGCCCTGGATGCGCATCGGGGAAAAAGACTGAGGGAAGCCCTGCGCGAAAGATACAGAGCGGTCCTTGTGGATGAATTTCAGGACACCGATCCCATTCAGTACGCCATTGTGGATACCATTTTTGTCTCCAGCCAGGATGAAAAAGCATCCGCCGTCTTTTATGTCGGCGATCCCAAACAGGCGATTTACGGTTTCCGGGGTGCCGATGTTTTCGCCTATCTGAGGGCGGCGCGCGCCGCGACTCGCCGCTATACGATGATGAAAAATTGGCGGTCGGAAGAGGGATTAATCAACGCCATCAATGCGATTTTCAGTTTGTCGGGCAATCCGTTTATCTACAGAGAAATCCAATATATTCGGGTAAGCGGCGCCGAAAGAACAAAAACCCGAAAACTGCTCGAAGACGGACGGGCGACCCCGGCCATGAGGATTTTATTTCTGGCGTCGGAAAACAAAGGCGGCGATAAATCATCGTGGAATAAAACCGATGCCGCGGAAATCATCATGGCTTCGGTGGTGAATGAAATCGTCCGTCTTTTAAAGTCCGGCCGTGAAAACAGATTGCTCATCGGGGACCATCCTGTCCGGGAAAGCGACATCGCCGTTTTGGTGCGCACCAATAGACAGGCCGCAGATTTTCAAAAAGCCCTCAACAGGGCGGGAGTCGCCACGACGCTGCAAAGCTCGCAGAGTGTTTTTCAAACCGATGAAGCGCGGGAAATGAAGAGATTTCTTTTGGGCGTTGCCCATCCGGATGATGACGGCATCCTGCTGGCCGCACTGGCGACGCCGCTGATCGGGCTGGGAGCCGAAGCGTTGGGCCGCTGTCTCGATGAGGACTTGATGATGGAACAGTGGCGCGAAATATTCCGGCAATGTCATGACGGCTTTGTCCGCAATGGTTTTCTGACGATGTTCTATGATTTTCTGGAGAAGCAGCACATCCGGCCGCGGATTCTGACCTATCCCGACGGTCTGAGAAAAATCACCAATTATCTGCATCTTGCGGAAGAAATTCATCTGGCCCAGCGCGAAGAGAATCTGAACATCGGCGCCGTCCTGCGCTGGTTTGATCTTATGCTGGAGCGCGACAGCGAATTGGCGGGCGAAAGGGAACAGCTGCGTCTGGAAGACGATAAAAACGCCGTCCACTTGGTGACCATTCATAAAAGCAAGGGGCTGGAATACGGGATTGTCTTTTGTCCATTTGTCTGGGAGGGCGCCAAAGACAAAGCGCAAAACGGCCTGTTTTGTTTTCATGATGAAGAAAATGACCACGCGCTGACATGCGATTTGAATCCGGCCCCCTCTGAAAATTTCATGGCGCAGTGGCGCAAGGAAAATCTTGCGGAAGAGGTGCGGCTGCTCTATGTTGCTCTGACGCGGGCGAAAAACCGGTGTGTATTTGTCTGGGGCAACATCAAAAACATCCGGCATTCCGCGCTGTGGCACGTGCTTTTCGGCCCAAGCGATGAGTTGGAGCAAGAGGAACTCAATGACCAGCTTTTACTGAATCGGTTGAGGGAACTGGCCGCACTTGCGCCGGAGGATATTGATGTGTCAGTGCTGGGACAATCCGCGTTGGATTATCTCTCGCCGACGCGGGCCGATAAGGAAGAGGCCAGGCCAAGAACATTCGGCGGATTCATTGACGAGTCTTGGAAAATCGCGAGTTATTCCTATCTGACAGGCATGAAAAAACAAGTCGTGGAGGAGATGCCGTTGATCGAAGAAGAGAATGTGTTTCTTCCGGAAATACCCGTTCCTGAGGAAAAAGGTTCGGAAAACATGTTTTCATTTCCGCGCGGAACCATTGCCGGAAGTCTTTTGCATGAAGTTCTGGAATCCGTGGACTTCTCTTCTTTGCCCCATCCAGACACAACAGCCGTCATTCTCGAAAAATTACGCAAGTACAATTTTGACGAGAAATGGGCTCCCGTTGTCTTTAAGATGATCGCAGATGTGGCGGGAGCGAAATTGAAGAACCCATTTTCAGGCAGCGGTCGAGACTTTCGTCTGGCTTTCATAGGGCCGCATCAGTGTCTGAAGGAACTGGCGTTTACTTTTCCCGTCGCCGAAATGTCGTTGCGTAAAATCATCGATGTGCTTCAAAGCCATCGAATCATTGATGTCGAAAAAAGAGACAGCGAGCTGTATCATTTGAGTATCAAGGAATTACGCGGATATTTTAAAGGGTTCATTGACCTGGTTTTCGAATATGAAAACCGTTTTTATCTGCTGGACTGGAAATCCAATTATCTTGGCGGTCAGTATGAAGACTATTCCCCGAAAATCATTCGGGATTACATGAGGCGGTCTTCTTACGTTCTTCAGTATCTGATTTACACCGTGGCGCTTGACCAATATCTTCGGACGAGGGTGAGGCATTATGATTATGAAAGGCATTTCGGCGGCGTTTATTATATTTTTCTGCGCGGAATCGGCACCGATGCTCCTGAAGAAAATGGAATTTATTTTGAGCGGATTTCGCCGGATCTTCTGACGGAACTCCACGCGATTTTCCGTCCGTAAGCATTTGACCCAAAAGAGTCCGTAAATCAGAAAAACTTTTCGGTTGGAATGAACGCGTAGTTTTGGTTGCGAAACAGCTTGACGCAGGTCTCCACGACCTCTTTGTCAAAGAGAATTCCCTTGTGGTTTTCGATTTCTTCCAGGGCTTTGTCCACGCCCAGCGACGGGCGGTAAGGTCTGTGCGATGACATGGCTTCCATAACATCTGCTACGGCGATAATGCGCGCCTCCAGACGAATCTCTGAATCCTTCAGTTTCGAGGGGTATCCGGAGCCGTCGATTCTTTCGTGATGCTGAAGCACCGCGTCCAATACCGGCCAGGGGAAGTCAATTTTCTTGAGAATATTGTAACCGACCTGACAGTGCGCCTCAACGAGCTTTTTCTCCAGAGGCGATAATCGGGTGGGTTTGCTGAGAATTTCTGAGGGGATGCAGACCTTTCCCACATCGTGCACCATGCCGGCAATCCGCAAGCCTTCGATCTGTTGTTCCGAAAAATCCAGGGCTCTGGCGATATGGCTGGACAAATCGGCCACTCGGTATTGATGGCCGGCGGTATAGGGATCCCGTTGTTCAACCATGGAAGCCACGACGCTGATGGCGCCCAGCATGGCATTTTTCAATTTTTCCGCGTTTTCCTTTAACGACTGTTCCTTCAGCACGGTGTCGGTGATGTTTTCCACGGTGCCTTCGTAATACAGGACCTGACGGTTTGAATCCCGGATGGTCCATACATTGGCTTTGATCCAGATGATCTCTTTGTTTTTTTTGTACAGCCGCGTCAGATAATTTTTCACGTAATCATGCTGTCTTAGAATATTCACGAGTTGCTTGTGTTCTTCGGGATTGACGTAGAGCTGTTTGCCGATGTCCTCTATGGAATAAATGAAATCTTCAAACGAGTTATAGCCCAGCATCAGATAAAGAGAGGGGTTGGCGTTGATGATCTTGCCGTCTTTGGATATGTGGAAGATGCCGGAGAGGGAGTTCAGAAAGATGGAGCGGTATTTTGCCTCGCTTTCCTGAATACGCAGGTTGGCCGCTTCGAGATCGTGTACCTTGCTCTCCAACTTGCGGAAAAGAGAGATGTTGTACCTCTCTAGAATGAATTTTTCTTCAGACGCCTTATTCTCGGCGGCTAGTCGGTTTTTCTCCGCTTCGCGCTGTGCGAGAAGATCCCGGATTTTTTTCAAGATGACATCCGGTTCGCAGGGCTTGATGAGGAATAAATCGGCGCCGATATCCATGGCCAGCTTCTCATCCTGAGAATCCGTATAAGTCGCCGTGTAGAAAACGAAAGGAATGTTTTTGAGCGTTTCGTCTTTTTTCCATTCGCGGCACAGCATGAAGCCGTCCATGACCGGCATGAGAATATCGGAAATGATGATATCGGGAGGGTTTTTTCTGGCGGCCTCCAGCGCCAAAGCGCCGTTGACAACGCCCGTTACATCGAAGTTCTGGGATTTGAAAAGATCCTCCAGATAAATCCTGCTTTGTTGGTCGTCATCAGCAACAATGATTTTTGGCATGAATTTCGCCCCTTTGCTAAAATATTGTTACTTTGCTTAAATTTACAAAAACTTTTTTATGGTTTCAACAAAATTGTCCGGGTCAATCGGCTTTTCCAGGTAGCCGTCGGCGCCGGCCTCCAGAACCTTTTCTCGGTCGCCAACCATGGCGTAGGATGTAACGGCCACAATGGGAATGTTGCGGACGTCTTCGGATTTTTTCAGCGCTCTGGCCACGGCGTAGCCGTCCATCCGAGGCAGTTGAATATCCAGAAGAATCAACCGAGGCTTCATCTTTTTGGCAAGCTCTATGCCTTCGAAGCCGTCTCTGGCCTCGACCACGGCAAAGCCGTTTTTTTCCAGTAAAAAGCGCATCAAATAGATATTTTGTTCGTTGTCTTCAATCAACAACACCAAGGGGTTCATGCTGCTTCTCCTGTTTTTAGCGGAAGTTTGACGGTAAAGGTGCTTCCCGCGCCGATTGTGCTTTGGACGTCGATGGAGCCGCCCATCATTTCCACCAGTTTTTTGGTAATATTCAGTCCCAGGCCCGTCCCCTCTTGTGTTCCGGTGATGCCCGTATCAATCTGACGGAAGGCTTCAAAAATAACGCCGATTTGATCCGGAGGGATGCCGATGCCCGTGTCTGCGACCGAGAGGACAAGGTGGCCTTGTTCTTTTCGGCAATGGAGATGAATGGATCCTTTTTCGGAAAACTTGACGGCATTGGTGAGCAGATTGAGCATGATTTGCTCCACCCGTCGCCGATCGCCCAGAAATTCGTTGATGTCGTCTTCGATGCGGCAGGTGAGACGCAGATTTTTTTTATCGGCCATCGGCAAAACGGTCTGGACGGTTTTTTCGATGGATTCGCGCAGGTTGAACTTCTCCGACATCAGCGAAAGCTGCTGGGCTTCGATTTTGGAAATATCCAGAATATCATTGATGAGCTCCAGAAGATGCCTGGCGCTGCTGCGAACCATTCCCAGCTGTTTTTCCTGCTCCCGGTTGATGGGGCCGGCCAGCCCCTGCAGGAGCATTCTCGTGAATCCGATGATGGAGTTTAGCGGTGTGCGGAGTTCATGGGACATGGTGGCCAGAAATGCGGATTTGAGCCGGTCGGCGGCTTGGGCTTTTTCCATCGCCTCGACCAGCGCGGCGGTTCGTTCCTTGATGATTTGCTCCATGTCCTGATTGAGTTTTCTTAATTCGGATGTTCTGGCGTCGACCTGCCTCTTGAGAATAAAGTTTCCGACGAGAACCATCAGCAGAACCAGACAGAGAAACCCGATGGCGGCTTTGAGCCAGAAAGGCACCTTCAGTCTGATTTCTTCGGTTGTCCATTTTTTCAGGGAAGTGAAGTAAACGGACTGCTGATTGCCCTTCATTTCCGCAAGGTATCGGTCAATGATGTCGAGTTTGTCCAGGTTTTTGTTTTTGGCCGTCGCGAAAAACAAATCCGACGGTTCAAAAACCACAGCCGTGTCCTTAAGTCCGTATCGCTTGCCATGCAGGATGCCGTAAAATCGGTTGGTTACGGCGGCATCCGCTCTGCCCGAGGAAACTTCTTTGAACATGGTGTCGTAGTCGGGAACGGCTTTCAGATCCACTTTCAACCCGAATCCCTTGCAGAGCGTGGCAAACGATTCCTGCTGTACCGAACCGTCAAGAACCAGGATTTTTTTGCCGTTCAAATCAAAGATGGAGCTGATGTCGCTGTTTCGGGGCGCATACACTTGGTACCATGACGACAGGACGGGTATTTTATGGAAGGAAAATACTTTGTTCCGCTGTTCGGTAAAGGCCACATCAGGCATCAGATCAATGCTTCCCATCTGCAGGCGGTCCAGCCCTTCCGCCCAGGTGCCGAATACGTATTCCAGTTTCCATCCTTCCTTTTCGGCGATGTATTCCAGAATGTCAATGAAGATGCCGTCCGGTCGGCCTTTCTCGGTCATGAAAATTTTCGGCGCATTGTTGTAAATGCCGACCCGGATGACTTTGTCTTCGGCTTGAGAAGGCGAAACCAGGCAGCCAAAATACAACAAGCAAACGGTCAGAAGGCCAAAAAGGAGAGGGCGAAACAACGGTTTTGAATATTTCAGCGGGTTGAAAAATATTTGACCCATGTCAGTGCCTTGCCGTCAATTGAAGCCCGATCAACTGCCTCCTGAAATCCCACCCATGATCGACGTTAGCATAGTCGATGCGATAGTAGGCCCCCCACGATAGATGCTTATCGATATTTTTGGAAAAACCAAACTTGATTCGGTGGAGCATGACCGCTTTGTCGCGGTTTTCGTAGAAAAGTTCCCATCCGACCAACGGCTGAAAGAAATCATGAAGGCAGGAAATCTCCAGATAATTTTTGATTCTGTAGTCATTCCAGTCGGGTGTGAATCTGTATTCATAACGAATCTGGTTGGATATCCTGATCGGGTGAAACGTAGCGGAGGTGTTGATATTGATGCTGGGTTTTTGTTCCAGCCGCCAGTCGTCCTGTTCGATTTTGGAATATCCCTGCTGGTAATAGAGCAAAAAGGAAAGCCAGGACCATATCGTCTGGTATTGAAGTCCCGCGCCCCATTCCAGATAGTCATAATTGGACATATCCCGGTCAGCCTGCAGAAATATGTAGGATACGATTTTGAACTGATCGCTGATTTTGTATTGAAAGTTCAGATCGGTACGCAGCGCCGTGTCATGATCGGCAAGGGAACTGGAGGGATATAGAGAAAAGAATATCAGAAAAGCGAGTGTTTTTTGTGCAAGTCTCTTTCTTTTCATCATGCGCGCACCAAAAAGTTGCGGTTGAACAAACAGAAAATCGACTTTATATACATATATATGAAAAGATATTGTTTGTCAATTTAAGAGGGATTGGATACTAAAAATGCAAAAAGCCCCCTCGGGGGGCAAACCGAAGGGGCTTTTTATATAAAAAATGAAAAAAGTATTTTTACGCTTTTTTGCCCTTGGGCGGTTTGTAGATTAGCGCGATGACAAATCCGACCGTCAACAAACCGGCGGCGATCATCAGCGCCTGCGGCTTGAAGGCTTCAAACACATAGGGGCCGATAATGCCGGCCGTGCTCCACGCGGTCAGCATGAAGCCGTAGACCTTGCCGATGTAAGCGGGACCGAAGGCGTCCGCGGCAAAAGCGGGCATCGTCGCGAATCCGCCGCCGTAACAGGCCAGCAGATAACATGAGGCTATCATGAAAAGGTAATAGCTTGCAACGTATCCTTTTGCAACCAGAACATACAAAACGGCCTGCGTCGCAAACATGATGATGAAAACCATTTTGCGTCCGATATTGTCGGAGATTTTCGCCCAGAAAAGTCTTCCCAGACCGTTGAAAATGGCCGCGTAGGCGACCACCGCGCCGCCGGCTGCGGCAACCACAGCCACCTGTTCGGGGGTCAGCTCACCGGTCAGTCCGTATGTCTTTTTATAAATATCCTGCGCCAGGGGGGAATGCTGGGAAATCAGGCCCAAGCCCGCGGAAACGTTCAGGCACAGCATCGACCACAGCATCCACCACTGGGGTGTTTTCACCGCTTCGCCGAAGGTAAAGGAATTTGCCGCCGAAACCGTCGTTGCGGGAGGGGTGAATCCTTTGGGCAGCCATCCCGCGGGAGGATTTTTGAACAGCTGGGCGGAACCGGTGACGAGCACCAGGAAAATAACGCCCCAGATGTACCAGGTCGTGGAGACGCCGGACGCGAGCATCGTGCCGGCGGGATCAATCTGCTGGAAGGACTTGATCATGGCCGGAGCGATTTTGCCCATGAAGAAAGCACCCGCGCCGAACCCCATGACGGCCAACCCCGTCACCAGACCGCGTTTGTCCGGGAACCAGCGAATCAGCGTGGCAATGGGAGTCACATAACCAAAGCCGTTGCCCAGAGCGGCGATGACGCCGAAGCCCAGGTAGAGCAGATAAATGTTGCCGACCTGGTCCGCGTATCCCGCGATCAGCGTGCCGATGCCGAAAAGAATGCCGCCGATTGTCGCCACAATGCGGGGACCTTTTTTATCCACAAGCGTTCCGCCGAAAGCGGCGGCGCACCCGATGATTCCCATCAGAATCATGAAGGTCAACTGGACGGTTTTGCCGTCCCATCCGTGCATCTTCATCAAAGGAATCTTGAACACGGACCATGCGTACACCGTGCCGAGACACAGCTGAATAATCACAGCGGCCAAGGCAATCCACCAACGTTTGCTTTCCAAATTTTCGTTTGCCATAAGTTACCCTCTCTCCTTTTATTCTGTAATCTGATCTTCTTAATATAATTTAAGCTGCCTCCACTTTGACGGCGCAGACCTTAAATTCAGGAATTTTGCCTACCGGATCAAGAGCCGGATTGGTCAAGCAATTGACCGCGGCGTCCCGGAAATGAAAGTTCATGAAAACCGTTCCCGGCGCGCTCTTTTCGGTCAAAACGGCTTTGGCGCTGACCGTTCCGCGTCTCGAGGTTAATTTGACCATCTGACTATTCTTGATGCCCAATTTCTTCGCGTCGGCGGGATTGATTTCCACCAGACTTTCTGGATACCGTTCGGTGAGTCCCTGGGAAAGCGTAGTCATGGTTCCCGTGTGATAATGATAGAGAACGCGGCCGGTTGTGAGCAGGAAGGGGTATTCCTTGTCCGGCAATTCATCGGGCGGAATGTATTCGATGGCGGTGAAAAGCCCCAAGCCCCGTGAGAACCTGTCTTTGTGCAGGTACTTCGTGCCGGGATGATCGGCCGTGGGGCAGGGCCACTGCAGACCATGTTTTTCCAGCCGCTTGTAACTGATTCCCGCGTAACTGGGGGTCACCTTGCTGATTTCCTTGAAAATCTCTTCCGGCGACGCATAATTCATCGGATAACCCATTTTTTCTGAGAGGCCGGCGATGATTTCCCAATCGGCTTTCGCTTCTCCCGGGGGATTGAGCGCTTTGCGCACGCGCTGGACGCGCCGCTCCGTGTTGGTGAAAGTTCCGTCTTTTTCGGCAAAGCTGGCTCCAGGCAAAACGACATGAGCCAGTTGCGCCGTTTCGGTGAGGAAAATGTCCTGAACCACGAGCAATTCCAGTTTTTTCAATTCCTTTTCCACATGCTTCAGATCGGGATCGGAAAGCAGCGGATTTTCCCCCATGATGTAGAGCGCCTTGACCGTTCCTTTTCCGGCCGCGGCCATCATTTCCATTAGAGTCAGGCCGGGCTTGGGAGAGAGCTTGATGCCCCAGGAGTCCTCGAATTTTTTGCGGCTCTCATCATTGGCAACCTGCTGATAAGCGGGGAAGACATTGGGCAGGCCGCCCATGTCGCAGGCACCCTGAACGTTGTTTTGTCCTCTTAACGGATTGACACCGCCGCCTTCAATGCCCACATTACCGCAAAGCATGGAAAGGTTGGCAATACTTTTAACGTTATCCGTTCCGGTAATGTGTTGCGTGATGCCCATCGCGTAAAGAATACTCGCGCGTTTGGCTCCCGCATACATCCGTGCCGCTTTAATGAGGTCATCGGCGGGAACGCCGGAAATCTTTTCGACGTAAGCCGGCGTGTATTTGGCAACAACCGACTTGAGAGCCTCGAACCCTTCCGTTCTTTCCGCAACGTAGGCTTGATCATAGAGATTTTCGGCAATGATCACGTTCATCATGCCGTTGAAAACGGCGACATCGGTGCCTGGATTCTGCCGCAGCCAGATATCCGCGTATTTGACCAGGTCAATCTCCCGCGGATCTATCACAATGAGTTTTGCGCCGTTTTGTCTTACCGCCCGCTTGACTTTCGTTCCGATGACGGGGTGATTTTCAGTCGTGTTGGTTCCCGTCGCCAGGATCAAATCCGTGAATTCGATTTCGTCAATGGAATTGGTCATCGCTCCGCTGCCGAACGTGGCGGCCAGACCGGCCACCGTGACGGAGTGTCAAAGCCTGGCGCAGTGATCGACATTGTTGGTGCCGATGACCGCGCGCATGAATTTCTGGAACAGATAATTCTCCTCGTTGGTCACCCGGGCGGAAGACAGTCCCGCGATGCTGTCCGGGCCGCTTTTCTCCTTGATGGCGGAGAGTTTTTTGGCTATGAAATCAAAGGCTTCATCCCAAGAGGCCTCTTCCAGCTCGCCGTTTTTGCGGATCAGGGGCTTGGTCAGGCGGCTGGGGTGGGAAACAAAATCCATCCCGAATCGTCCCTTGACGCAGAGGCTGCCCTGATTGGGGGTCACCCGGTCCGAGGCGCCCATGACCTTGACGATTTTGTTGTCCTTGACGTAGAGGTCCATCTGGCAGCCGACGCCGCAGTAGGCGCAGGTCGTGCGCACTTTGGCGAGCTCCCAGGGACGGCCGGCATACTTGGCCTGTTTGAAAGTGAGCGCTCCCGTGGGGCAGGCCTGAACGCATTCGCCGCAGAACACGCAGGAGGAATTGATGTAGTCCTCATCGAAAGCCGGGCCGACTTTGGCTTTCGAGCCGCGCATGGAAAAGTCCAGCACTTCGTTGACCTGGATTTCGTTGCAGGCGCGGACGCAACGGCCGCACAAAACGCATTTGTTGAGGTCGCGCAAAATCATGGTGTTGGAGTTGTCCAATTCATAAGCCGGAGGCTCGATCTCGAAGCGCGGTTTTTCGATCTGCAGCCAGTAAACAAGATCCTGCAATTCGCACTGGCCGTTTTGGGCGCAGGTCAGGCAGTTATGGTCGCCGGACGACCACAGCAGCTCGACAATCATTTTCTGCGCGGCGCGCACCGCCGGGGTGTCGGTTCGAATGACCATGTTGGGAGACACCGGCATACAGCAGGCCGCGACCAGCGACCGGGCACCTTCCTGTTCCACGACGCAGACGCGACAGGCACCCACATTGGTGGTTTTCTGATAATGGCACAGCGTCGGGATGAAAATACCGTTTTCCCGCGCGACTTCCAAAATAGTCTGCCCCGGTTTGGCTTCAATTTTTCGGTTATCAATAGTAACGGACAGAGTAGACATGATTTTTCTCCTTGAATTCTAATAATAGTCTATTACCAGCGTGCTAAAGAACAGACAAAACATAATTTATCTAATTCTAACCGACGATTGAAACTATCGGTCAATGATTCGGATGGGCTTATATCTTTTATGACAGGAATTGTCAAATATATTCTGTGTTTTTGAAGGATTTTTTGATTTTTCAAAAACATTTTATTTCAAATAGTTGCAGGAAATTTTTTGTTTCTCTTGATAAAAAAATTTTTCCCCTTTGGGAAGGTTTTAAAAACTCGAAAAAATTATATAAACTAATGCAGGATTTTTCGATGATCCAGATTAAGGTTCGTTCCGGCCGAAAAATCAATGTATCTTCCAATTTTGTATAGCTCTTCCGTCATTTCCCTTACCATGATTTCCGGGCTTTGAATTTTTTCTTTGCCCGGGTAAATATTATAATAATACCGATAGGGTTCAGGGGTAAAATCCGGCATAACGACATTGGCGCCTGCCTGAAGGGCGAAAATCCTTCCTTGAGGATGAAGGGTTGCCAAAGCGGTGGTGGCCGGTATGTTTGTGTTGCGTGTCAGCAGCCGGGCCATAGCCAGAACACGGATTGTTAAGTCTATACCGTCATTTTCCATGCCGGCAAGCGGTGTATTGGGATGGGGAATGAAAGGTCCGATGCCCAGCATGTCAGCATTGAGTGATTTCATCAGCAACAGGTCATCGGCGAGAGTTTCAAATGTTTGACCGGGAAGTCCGACCATGTTCCCCGTTCCGGTTTCGAACCCCAGTTGTTTTATAAATTGCAGACACGAAACGCGGGATTTCAGAAGACAACCGGGTCGCAGATATTCATATAAAGCGCGCGACGCTGTTTCGTGTTTCAGAAGGTACCGTTCCGCGCCGGCCTGATAAAAAGCTTTAAAATCTTCAAGAGGCCGCTCACCAATGGATAACGTGACAACCAATTTTGTTTCTTTCCTGATTTTTTCGATGAGTCGGCAAACTTTATCCGATGAATAAAAAGGATCTTCACCGGATTGAAGAACCACAGTAGAAATTCCTGTTTTTCGAATATATTCGGCACGATGCAGTATTTCATCATTTGACATACGATAACGGGTGATGGCATGATTGCTTTTACGCAGGCCGCAATACAAACAGTCGCGCGTGCAGTAATTGGAAAATTCTACAATACCGCGTAGAAAGACGGCGTCACCGACTTCATTTTTCCTGACGCGGTCCGCCGCGGCGAAAAGTTCAAAAGCCCAAGCAGGAGGCATCCTTAGAAGATCGGCAATTTCTTCTCGGGTAAGCGCCTTGCCGATTTCTGCCCGAAGCAGCAATTTTTCGACTTTGTCAGATATAGACATCTCTTGAACCCGCTTCAATTTTCTGCAGTTTTTCCTCCACCAGTTTTTTTCTTCTGGTTTTGTATGATTCCGCGAGCATTTTCTGGATTAACTTCTCTCCCTGCCTGCGAGTTTCCAGACTGGCGTAATCCAAGAGGTATTCTTTGAACGTTAGAAGCGCGTTTGTTTGACAGAATTTTTGGATTAATCCCGGTTTTGCCAGATCCATGAAATCCTTGCCGGTGCGCCCTAATCGGTAACAAGCCGTGCAGAAACTGGGGATATGACCGCGTTGAGTGATGTCCAGAATCACCTCGTCAAGGGTGCGCGTGTCTCCCAGGTTGAACTGTGCGGCGCGGAAAGCGTCACTGGAGTTATCCTGATAGCCGCCGGGGTTGGTTCTTGATCCGGCGCTAATTTGGGAAATGCCCAGAGCGAAAACTTCGTCCCGCAGGGCGGGGGCTTCCCGTGTTGAGAGAATCATTCCCGTGTAGGGAACCGCCATGCGAATAATAGCCACGAGCTTTTTAAAATCACGGTCGCTGACCGGACGGGGCGGTTTTATGGCAGCCGGAGCATTGAGGGCCGGTTCCAGTCGGGGAATTGAAATGGTGTGAGGGCCCACGCCGCAGTCTTTTTCCAGCTGCAGCGCATGCAAAAGCAAACCTAATACTTCAAATTTGTAATCGTAGAGACCGAATAATGCGCCGATACCGACATCGTCAATGCCCGCTTCCTGGGCTCGGTGCATGGCGGTGAGCCGCCGGACATAGTCTGCCTTTGGGCCAGACGGATGCATAATTTTATAGGTTTCGTGATGATAAGTTTCCTGAAACAAAACAACGGTGCCAATGCGCGTCTGCTTCAGTTTTTTGTATTCC
>DAOSZO010000041.1:5132-23851 GCA_035382085.1 Smithella sp. | reverse complement strand
AGAACGGAAAATCGCCGAGCGTCACCATCAGCACAAGCACATCGGCTTCCAGCCCCGCCGGTTCGCCGTCCTGCACCACCGCAGCCCGGTGGCCCATTTCGTGCAGGCACCGGCAAATCGCCGCAGGCAATTCTGACTCATGAGGAGAGCTTTTGTTGTTGGTTGCCATCGCCCAGAACATGTCCGTCTTTCCCAAAAAGGATGCTATAAATCGTATTGTTCCCTGATCCAGTCCTGATAGGCGCCGCTTTTGATGTTTTGCACCCATGCCTGCCGGTAGAGGTACCACTGGATTGTTTTGCGCAGCCCGGATCTGAAGGATTCCTTGGGTGACCAGCCCAACTCCCTGTTCAGTTTGGTGAAATCAATCGCGTAACGACGGTCATGGCCGGGGCGATCCTTCACGAAGGTGATCAATCGGCGGCGGGATTGGCCGTCCCGCGCCGGCGCGATTTCATCCAGGATGTCGCAAATCATCTGGACGATGACGATATTTTCCATTTCGGCGCCGCCCCCGATGTTGTATGTTTGTCCGAGGCGGCCTTTTTCCATGATCGTCCAGATCGCCTCGCAGTGGTCTTCGACATACAGCCAGTCGCGGACGTTTTTTCCATCGCCGTAAACGGGCAGGGGTTTGCCTTCCAAGGCGTTGAGGGTGACGAGCGGAATCAGTTTTTCGGGAAACTGATAAGGCCCGTAATTGTTGGAACAATTGGAAATGGTCACCGGCAGACAAAATGTTTTATGGTAGGCGCGCACCAGATGGTCCGATGCGGCCTTGGACGCGGAGTAGGGGCTGTTGGGGCGGTAGGGCGTCTTCTCCCGGAATTTTCCCCTCGGTCCGAGACTGCCGTAAACCTCATCCGTGCTGACATGGTGAAACAGCTTGAACCGGTTGCCGCGGAACTTTGCCGCTTCCAGCAGATTGAACGTTCCGACGATGTTGGTCTGAATGAAATGGCCGGGGGTTTTGATGGAACGGTCCACATGCGACTCGGCGGCGAAGTGACAAACGGCGTCAATGTCAAACTGAGAAAAGACGGCTTCGACATGGTCGGCATCGCAGATGTTTATTTTTTTAAAAACATATCGGGACGGGAAGTCGGCGGCGATATCGGTCAGATTTTCCGGATTGCCCGCATACGTCAGACAATCCACGTTGATGATTCTGCCGGCAAAAGGCGTGCGGGTCATCACATGGCGGATGAAGTTGCTGCCGATGAAACCGCATCCTCCGGTGACCAGAAGATTTTTGAATTCGGTGTCGCGTTTGTTGCTTGTCTTCACTTGATGGTCACTCTTTCTCACGGTGATCCCGTTTATTTGAGGAAGCCCTGGATGATGCGGTTGACCGCCTGATCGTAGGTCAGACCCAGGCTCATCAGCTTGGTGAGCTGATCGTTGGCGATTTTCCCGATGGAGGCTTCGTGGGTCAATTCGGCGTCCGGGTGCAGCGCCTTCAACGCGGGCATCGTTTCGTTGGTGCCGTTGTCCATAATGATGGCGTCGCACTCGACGTGCCCGAAGCATTTGTTTCGGGCTTCCATGTTGGCGTGAAAGATTTGTTTGGAGTTTCCTTTCATGACCGAGCGCGAAATCATGTTTGACCGGCTGTTGTAGCCTTCCAGAACGATGTTGTTGGTGGACACCGCCGTCTGCTGGCCTTCCGTCATCACGCGTTCGGTGATCAGCAGGATGCTTTCGGGACCGAGGAGAGCTTCGTTGAGGCGGTTGGCTTCATCCACGCCGCCGATTTGGGTCAGTTCCATCTCCGCGCTTGCTCCCTCCGCCAGATAAATTTTCGTCGTCGGATTCAAGATGCGGCGCCCCCGGCCTTCGCCCATGGCGAAATGTTTTTCCACGTACGTGACCTTTGCTTTCTTCCCTACGTGAAAATCGTGAATGCCGGCGTGGCCTTCGGTTTCCTGCGAGCCGCAGTGGATGCCGCAGCCGGCGACAATCGTCACGTCCGCGTCCTCTCCGATGATGAAGGTATTGTAGACGACGTCAAAAAGTCCCGCTTGGCTGAGAATGACCGGAATGTGCACGGATTCATTTTTCGTTCCCGGCTTGATGGTGACGACGATGCCTGTGCCGTCGGCGTTGGAATCGATGTCAATGTTGGCGGAGACTTGGCGGCTCAGAAGTTTGCCGTTTTTTCTGATGTTGTAGGCGCCTTTGGGCAAGCCTTCCAGATCGGCGACGGTCTTGAGCAATTTCTTATCTAAGGCATCCAGCATCTTTGTCTCCCTCGCATTTGTGATGATAGGCGCAAATACTCAAATCGGTCAGAAGCGGCAGCGCTTTTTCCAGGTCGCCCTCGTAAACGATTTTCCCCTTGTCGATGATGAGCACCACGTCGGCCACTTCCAGAAAGGCTTTGTTGTGACTGACGACAATCGTTGTCGTGTCCGGCCGAAGCTCCTTTTTCAACAGGCTTACCATCGGTCCAATCGTCCACAAATCGATCCCCGTATCCGGTTCGTCATAGATGGCCAGCTTGGGATTGGAGGCGATGGTGATGGCCAGTTCAATTTTCTTGATTTCTCCTCCGGAGAGCCTCGCGTCGATTTCTTTGTCCAGAAACGACAAAGGACAGATGCCCACCCGTCCGATCATCTCCGGAAAATTTTTTTCGTCTTCGACGCCGGTGGCGATGGAGAGCAAATCACGGAAAGTGATTCCCTTGAAACGCGCCGGCTGCTGAAAACTGTAGGCGATGCCCATTTTAGCTCTTTCAGTAATGGAGAGCGTGGAAATATCGCGGCCGTTGAAAACGATGGAACCGCCCGACAGGGGGTTGATTCCCATAATCAGTTTGGCCAGGGTTGTTTTTCCGCTGCCGTTCGGTCCGGTAATGACGTAGAATTTTCCGTCTTGAAAAGTAAAGCTTATTCCGTCAATGATGTTGCGTAAAACGGCGCTTTCCTCTTCGTCCGCTCGCGCCTTGAAATAGACATTTTTTAGTTCCAGCATCGTTATCCGCCTTTATGCATCAGTAAATATTTCAAAAAATGAAAATCCATGTCCTGCTTTTGTGCATATAGACATAAAATCATTTAAAAATCAATTGCCAATGACAAAAGAGCAAAGTGGCAACTCGTCCAAATGATGAAAACAAGTTTTAAACGAAAAAAAACGAAGGCAACTGAGAAAACCTGCAGTTGCCTTCTTATGTTTTATTACCTCTAGAGACACTCTACACTGTACGGAAAAGCTCACGGATACAGAATCAGTTCGGCCTTAAGAACTCGAGCCGCTCCTGAAGAAAACCATTCTTTAAGGCGCCTCAACCGTGTCCCCTTCGCTCTTGACCGATCTTGCAATCAGTCGACTACAAAAACAATCTTACTTTTTTTTCGCTGCGGCCTTTTTCTTGGGTGCGGCTTTCTTAACGACTTTTTTCGCAGCTTTTTTCTTGGGCGCGGCTTTCTTCACCGCTTTTTTCTTCGGAGCCGCTTTTTTTACTGCCTTTTTTACTGCTTTCTTTGCTGTAGCCATTCGTTGAAGCCTCCTTTAAAAAATTTTTAAAAACTTCACACAACCGATTTGTGGTTAATTTTTACTTCATTTTTTCTTTTCCGTCAACAAAAAATGCAAAAAGATGAATTTTTTTGCATGATGATTTTGCGCTGATTCCGTCGATGATAAAAATTTTTTCATGATGCATTCGTGAGCATGCGCCAACCCTCGCCAATGCTGGGCTGCATCGTAATCGGTTGAGAGACCGTGACGCTTTTTCATGATCGTCGATCCCCCGAAAAAGCAAAACGGTCGTGAAGGCATTGAAAAAATATTTTTATCCGGAGGAATTAAATCAGACAGCTTGGAGATCATTTACCATGAACTACAGAGATGCCGTTTCATTATAAATACGTTTTGCCGCCGACAAAATGTTGGGTGAAGTAAGCGGAAGAGAGCGAGTCAATGCGGATTTTCTTTCCCTGCGAAGACGCGTGGATGAATTGATTGTTGCCGATGAAAATCCCGACATGCGAGATTCGGTTTCCGTCCTTTTCAGAAAAAAACACGAGATCTCCTTTTTGCAGATTTTCCCGGTTCACGGGAATGCCGACGTCAAATTGCGTTCTCGAATGGCGCGGCAGGTTCAAGCCGTTGAGCTGATAAACCGTCATGGTCAGGCCGCTGCAATCGAATCCGTCGTCAGGCGACGTCCCTCCCCAGAGGTAAGGGACGCCGAGGAAATCTTTGGCGGTTTTCACCAACGATTCCCTTAAATAGTTCGAGCCGTATTGTTTTTCCCTGGCCGCGGCATATTCTTCAGGCTGAACAATGTAAAATTCCTCGATGACCCTGGCTTCCACAAGCGCCGTAGCCCTCGCACGGGCCTGCTCTTTCGAAGGAAAGTTGCCGAATCGGACCTTGAAAAGTTTATCGGAAGCGCGGAAGTATGTGGCATCCAGTCCATGGGCCGTCCTCAATCTTTCGGTCAGCCGTGCAGCATTTTCCACGTTTTTAAAAGCGCCCGCCTGGATGGTGTATTGCATCAGGTTCAAGACGGGCTTGACCCGGACGGGAGGCGGCGGTCTGAAGCGATGTTTGCGGCTTGCGCATCCCGCGACAAGCAGGAGGATGACCGAAATCAAAACAAGGCGAAACAAGATTTTATTCATCGTATTTCATCCTATCGGGAAGCGCACCTCAGCTTGCCGGTTTCCAGCGGGACAACACAAAATCTTTCGCTTCCCGCGCCGTTTTAATTTTTCCTTCCAGCTGCTGGGTCTCCAGTTCCTGCAGAATTTCTCCCAACAGTTTTCCGGGGGCGAAACCCATGGCCTTCAAGTCATGGCCCGAAAGCAGGCGGACGGGGTGGAGATCCTCCTCGCCGAGTTGCTCAAGCTGGCGGCGGCAAAACTCGTAATGATCCAGCATGCCGTGGCTGGCCAGGCAATCCAGGCGGTGCAATTCCAGATGCAGATGAAAATCCGGCATGCGCAAAAAACGTTTCAATCTTCCCGGGCGCATGTCCTGCACGTTCATGAAAACCATGTGCTGGCGGATGAGACTCAGTACGGTCTCGCGGTGGGCGCGCGAAAACCGCAACCGCTGCAAAATGGCATCGGCCAGCGCCTCTCCCTTTTGCACGTGTCCGTAAAAGTGGATGCCCCTTTCGTCTTCGCTTCGGGTGACGGCTTTGCCGATATCGTGCAGAAGCGCTCCCCAGGCGAGACAAATGTTGGATGATGTTTCGCCGTCCGTCGGCAACAGTTCCAGCATGCGGAGAATATGTTGCCAGACATCGCCTTCGGGGTGAAAACGCGGCGGCTGTTCGACGCCGACCGTCGCGGCGACCTCCGGCAGGATTACTTGTAAAACGCCCGTTGTCTCGAGCAGTTCGAATCCCCTGCGGGCGCCGCCGCGCGTGAGGATTTTATTGAGTTCCTCCTGAATGCGCTCCGCACTGACCTGCCGGATGCGGGAAGCGTTTCTCTGAATCGCATTTTGCGTTTCCTTGTCGAGGGAAAAATCCAAGTTTGCGGCAAAGCGGACGGCGCGGAGCATTCGGAGAAAATCTTCCTGAAATCGCCTGTCCGGATCGCCGATGGTGCGGATGATTTTTTGTTTGATGTCCGCCTGTCCGTTGACGTAATCGATAATCTCGCGGGTTTCCGGATTCATCAAGAGACCGTTGACCGTGAAGTCGCGTCTTTGCACGTCTTCTCTTGCGGAGGTGAAACGGACGCGGGAAGGGTGCCTTCCGTCTTCATAAAGTTCGTCGCTGCGGAAAGTCGCCACTTCGTAGGGATGGCCGTCCATGATCACGGCAACCACCCCGAATTTCGCGCCGATGGTCATGGCGCGCGGGAAGATCTGGCAAATCTCTTCGGGAGGCGCTGAGGTGACGATGTCGTAGTCGCCGGGCGTGACGCCGCGCAGGAAATCGCGGACGCAGCCGCCGACGAAATACGCTTCATGGCCTGACGCCTTGAGCCTTTGGACGATGGCCTCGGCGTTCAGCCGCTTGGAATCATGATTTTCAGGCAACGGTGATTTCCCTTCGAGAAAATGGCTCATTTTCTGCCCAGTTTGATTGCGCAGAATTCACCGCACATGGTGCATCCTTCCTCTTTGGCGCTTTGGCTCCTCTCCAGCAGAGCGATGGTTTTTTCCGGGTCAATGGATAAGTCTACCTGTCCCTGCCAGTCGAAATCTTTCCGGCATTGCGACATCTTCCGGTCCCGCACGCGGGCGCCCGGCAGTCCTTTGGCAATGTCGGCGATGTGCGCCGCGATGCGCGCGGCGATCACACCGTCGCGGACATCGCTCAGTGACGGCAGACGGAGATGTTCCGCGGGTGTCACATAGCAGAGGAAATCCGCGCCGGCCGCACCTGCGATCGCCCCGCCGATGGCCGAAGTAATGTGGTCGTAGCCCGGCGCGATATCCGTCGGCAGGGGACCCAAGACGTAAAAGGGCGCCCCCCGGCAGATTTTCTTTTCCAGTTTCATGTTGGCTTCAATGTCGGCAAGCGGCACGTGTCCGGGGCCTTCAATCATCACTTGGACGCCCGCCGTTCTTGCCCGCTCAGCCAGCTGACCCAGGATAATCAATTCCTGCATCTGCGCCTGATCCGTGGCGTCATCGATCGCGCCGGGGCGCAATCCGTCGCCGAGACTCAAAACCATGTCATAGCGCCGGGCGATCTCCAGCAGCCGGTCGAATTGTTCATAAAGGGGATTTTCTTTTTTGTTGCAGTGCATCCAGTTGGCCAGCATGGCGCCGCCGCGGCTGACGATTCCCAGAATTCTTTTCTGCGAATCCAGCGCGGCCAGGCTCTGGCGCGTCACGCCGCAGTGAACCGTAATGAAGTCCACACCGTCTTGCCCGTTTTCCTCGATGGTATCGAAGATATCATCGGCCGTCATTTCCGAGATGGCTTTTTTCCGGTTGATCATTTTGACGGCCGCTTGGTAAATCGGCACGGTTCCCACCGCCACGGTGGATTGCCGCATCACGGCTTTCCTGATGGCCGACAGGTTGCCGCCCGTTGAAAGATCCATGACGGCGTCCGCGCCCGCCTCGACGGCCACGCGCAGTTTTCTTAATTCCTTTCGCACATCCACGTGGTCTTTGGATGTGCCGATGTTGGCGTTGACCTTGGTGCGCAGGCCGGCGCCGATGGCCAGCGGCTTGATGGAGACGTGTTTGACATTGCGGCAGATGACGATGGTTCCTTTTGCGATGCCCTCGCGGAGGGTTTCAGCGGAAACGCCCTCTGTCTTGGCCGCAATCTTCATTTCATTTGTGATCAACCCCCTGCGGGCTTTGTCAAGCTGTGTCATTTTTTCTCCCCTGAATATTCTAGCAACGTCTGTCGGTTAGGAGGACGCCAGAATCAATTCCGCGACCTTCTTGCCGGATAGGAGCATTCCGCCGAAGATGGGACCCATTCTCGGTCCGCCGAAAGCGGCGTTGGCCGACATGCCGGCGACGTAAACGCCCGGACAGATCTGGCGGGTGTGCTCGAGTGTCTGTTGCTCCGCTTTCTCCGCCCACATGGAACGCTCTCCCATTAATTTTCCAGTTGGCGTGGCCAGTTGCACGTCTGCTTTTCTCTCGATCGTTTTCAGAACTTCCGTGGCATGGCCGGTGGCGTCGATGACGTGTTTGGCCGCGATAGTCATCGGATCGACGTGCAGACCCGCCATTTCCACGGGAGACCAGTTGATGACCAGTCCTGTGACGACGCCTTCCCGGATCATGACATCTTCCACCGTGATGCAATTGAAGATGTCGGCGCCTGCGCGAACCGCCTGCGAGCAAATGGTCGTGACGGCTTCAATCGCGTCGGCGGTGTAATAGCCTTTTTGATATTCGCTGGTGCGCACGCCGAAATGGTCAAGAATTTCTCTGGCTTCTTCCTGAATGACGATTTCATTGAACATCATGCCGCCTCCCCACATGCCGCCGCCGAGGCTCAGTTTGCGTTCAAAGAGAGCCACCTTTTTTCCGGCGGATGCCAGGTAATAGGCGGCTACCAGACCGGCGGGACCGCCGCCGACAATGGCGGTGTCCACCTGGGTGCAGCGCAGCAGTTTTTCGGTGAATCTTTCGATAATCGCCCGGGAAATAATGATTTCATCTAAAGCCATGTTTTACTCCTTCATTGTTTTTAAAATTGAAAGCACTTTATGGACAACCTCAACGGGATGTTTGCCCAGCACGCGCACCATCGGTTCCTTTCCCCAGCCGCCCGGATCGTAAATGATGTCGGGAACGGCCGGCGATTGTTTCAGAACTTCGTTGACGCCCCACTCCAGCGAGCATCCTTCCTGATCCTTTTTTTCCGGTGGTTCGTCGGAGCGGTCGAAGTCTTTTACCTGAAAACCGATGTTCCGGCAAGCGTTGATGATGTCTTCCGAATACTTGATGTTCATCGCGCTGCGATAGGAAGAATCGTATTGCATGACGGTCAGGACGATGCGCGCGATGTGCCGGGAGGCGCCGAATTCAGGGGTCGCAACGGCGCGTGCCGTGTCGCGGAAACGGATGATTCTTCCTGGAAATCCCGCCACCTGAACTTCGCTTTGGGCGCCCGCGGCGGCGTAGACCAGGTTGGACTGAACCTCCGGAATCAGCAGCCCGCAGCGGCTTGCGGATAAAATGTTCACCGCCGTTTGCAGAGCTCTGAGACACGGATTTTGTGCCGGACGGCGGACGGCGATGTCGACCGGTCCGTGACCTTCACCTAGAGGAAAGGAATTTTCAATGGCGTGAGTGACCAGCTTTTTGGCCTTCTTGACGGCCTCCGCGACGCTGTGCCCCCGTGCAAGACAGGCGGCGATTGACGAAGCGAACGTGCAGCCCGTTCCGTGCGTGTTCGGGGTGGGAATCCATTCGGCGGCCAATTCATGGAATCGGCTTCCGTCAAAAAGGATGTCCGTGCTTTTCGCCGGTGCTTCTGAAGGGAGATGGCCTCCCTTGATCACCACGTTTCGGGCGCCCATCTCGCGAAGCTTCCGCGCGGCTTCTTTCATTGCCGGGATGGAAGTAATTTTCATTCCCGTCAGGGCTTCCGCTTCCGGAATGTTGGGTGTCAGGACGCAGGCCAGCGGCAAGAGATTTTTGACCAGCGCCGCAAAGGCTTTTTTCTGCAGAAGCGTTTTCCCGCCCTTGGCGGTCATGACCGGATCAACAACGATTTTCTGAAGACGGTATTTCCTGATTCGAGCCGCGACTTCGCCGATGATTTCTTCCGACCAGAGCATGCCGGTTTTGACGGCGTCCACGGGGATGTCTTGAAGCAGAGCGTCGCACTGTTTCCCCACGAAACGCGCCGCCACGGGATAAACGCTCTGGACGCCGCGGCTGTTCTGGGCGGTGACGGCCGTGACCACGCTCAGGCCGTAAGCGCCGCAGGCGCTGACCGCTTTCAAATCGGCCTGAATGCCGGCGCCGGAACTTGAATCGGAACCGCCTATGCACAACACGGTGAACGGTGTCATCCGTCGGCCTCCGGGAAACCATTGCGGGTGAGGTATGTGATGACGAGCAGCTTTCCGCTTTTCCTGCTGATGGTTGCGGTTGGGGCGGTGATAATGTTGCTCATTCCGCGGGATTCGCCCAGACGCAGGGTGCCGTCCCGCAGGGGATACAGAAAGCCCGTGAGCGTGACTCCCGTGACTTCCGGCGTCAGGGCCAGCAGCGACACCGTCTTTTCCTGATCGTTTTTGAAGACCGCCTCGTCGTCCAGCAGAAACACTTCGCAGTACTTGTCCGTCAGATACGTTTTGATTCCCCGCGCCTGCGCCTTGGAAAGCAGAAAGACATTCGCCAGAGTATGATCGATGCGGCCTCCCCAGGCTCCCCAGATAAAAATGATATCCGGCTTGAGGTCCATGGCGTAATCCAGGGCCAGTTCGGTATCGGTGAAATCCTTCTCGGCCGTGTATTGTATGATTTGAACGCCCTGCGCGCGGTAGCTCTCCAACTGGGATCCGGCAATGGAATCCATGTCGCCGATGATGACATCCGGCTGGATTCCCGAATGCAAAAGATGCCGCGTTGCGCCGTCGCAGCAAATGATCAGGGGCCGGGGCAAAGCCTTGAGTTTGTTGTGCAGGGTCGGCGGGTCAGCCAGAGCGCCGCCGCTGATGATGAATATTGTCTTGTTCAAGAAAAAATCCTTTTTTATGAACAGTTGTTAATAATCGCAAACGGCGAAAAACGTCCGTGGGCGTTCACTTTTTGCGGAAGAAAAATTTATTATAATAAGCGTCAAAAAGCAAATGGTTTCCTCACCGCCAAACGATGACAGGATAAAAAAATGAATCAAAAGAGTGATGGATGTACGACCTTCCGGCGTTTGTTTTTAATTTATTCTTGACAAAAAAGTTCTTGTCTGTTTTTTGAAGAGCTGCAATTTCACTGTGAAATCTTAAAAATATTGATTTTTCGGTAAAGGAGTGCGCTCGAATGAAGAGAAGACAGATTGTCTTGGTGCCGGTGCTGATTTTATCGTGTTTCGTGCTTTTTTCATGCAGCAGGGAGGAAAAGGAATTGTCTTCCATCAATCCCGGCCTTTACGAAATTCACTTAAACCTTAAGTATGCCGGTCAATTATTGATCCTCAAGCAAAGGGTCCGCTATAATGCGGACGGGACATTTCTGGCGACCAATTTTCAAAACGATGTTGCTTACGAGGAGCTCAAGGGAAAATACAAGGTGGATAACGGCGAACTGGTTTCCTACGAAAATTATCAGCGCCTGATCATCCCCGATGGGGAGTGGAAGCGGCAAGCGAGCGCCTCCGTCAAAATACGTAAAATCAAGGAAAACAGCTATCAGTATTACTTTGAATACCCCAACGCTTTGGCGCGCGAAAGATTCAAGGGATTGGGCCTGACCGAAGGCTGGAAGACCTATAAACGCATCAGCGACTGAACGGCTAGGCCGGGTCTGTCTCTTTATTAATCAAATACTTTGCAATAACCGCATTGGCCGAATAGTCGGGTTTTTTGCCTTTGATCAGTTGTTTTAAAACTTTCATGTCCGATTTCCAGACGATGTCTCCCGGCGCGATGAAACAATAACTTCCCGGCGTGTAGCGTGAAAAGATCCTATTGTTCTTGTAATAAAAATATTCCCGGCTTGTTTCCGTGGAAAAGCTGCGCATGATCGGCGGTATATCGGTGGGCAGAAACCAGAGCTTGATTTCCCGCTCCGCGTCCTCGGGATTGGCGGAAGCGTGGATGAGATTATCCGTTCTTTCCCCGATGAATTTTCCGTTCTCGTCATAGAGCGGCACGACCGTTCCCAGCGCCCGGATGCATCCCGGCTTTTCCAGCCTTGCTTTGTGCGGATTGGTGTTCCCGCATATTTCCCTGATGCTCTTGATGGCGTTGACGCCCTGATAAATGATGGCGATAACCCTGCGCTTGGACGGGTTGTCCGGGTAATGCAGATAGCCGCGAATGTATTCCAGAAGCGACGGATAGAAAAATTTGCCCTTGTGTTCCGCGTAATGTTCCTCCGCCAGCGCGAGGTTCACGGCAACGACTTTCAGCGCCGCGAAACGCAGGCCGGTGTGGAATTCGGAAAATTGCGACAGGATGTATCCGGTGAGGGAATTCTTCAGGGCGTCGGGTTTGATCAGCACCAGCGAACTTTCCAGTTTCTGTTTTGTCATGAACAATGCTCCTTTTTAAGAAGTATGCGATTATTTTTAGCGCTTTAGAGCGCGGGCAGTATAGGTTAAGGATTGTGCGCTGTCAATCCTTCTTTTAATGTTTTATCAAGATATTCTAAAACGAATTGGGGTTCTGGTTTTTCATCCATTGATCCAGGCGCTCCATCGCGCGTTTGGCGATGTGCAGTTTTTTTTCCTTCTTCCCCATCGAAGGCGGAAAGACCGTCTCGATGATCCCGAAGTTGATATTCATCGGCTGAAAATGATCGGCGGATTCCGGGGCGACGATATAGCGCAACAGGGCGCCGATGGCGGTTGAGGGCGGCGGCGGCTCAAGCGTTCTGTTTTCCAAGAGGAAAGCCGCGTTCAATCCGGCCAGAAGCCCCATGGCCGCCGATTCAACATAGCCTTCCACGCCGGTGATTTGTCCGGCGAAAAAGAGACGCGGGTTTTTTTTGAGCTGCAAAGAAGGCGTCAGCAGGGAAGGCGAGTGAATAAAGGTGTTGCGGTGAATACTTCCGTAGCGGGCGAATTCGGCGTTTTCAAGACCGGGGATCAGCCGGAAAATCCGCCGCTGTTCCGGCCAGGTCAGTTTCGTCTGGAACCCGACCATGTTCAAGAGGGTTCCGGCGGCGTTTTCGCGCCGCAATTGAACGACGGCATAGGGCCGGGCGCCGGTTCGGGGATCGATGAGCCCCACCGGCTTCATCGGTCCGAAAGCGAGACTTTTTTCGCCGCGTTCGGCCAGGACCTCTACCGGAAGACATCCTTCGAAATGTTTGGCTTCTTCAAAGGGTTTGAGGGGCACTTTTTCACCGGCCAGAATTTCACGGCGCAGACGATCATAGTCCTCTTCGTCGAGGGGACAGTTCAGATAATCGGGGGTTCCCTTGTTGTAACGCGAAGCCCAGAAAACCTTTTCCATGTTGATGGAATCCGCTTCGATAATCGGCGCGATGGCGTCGTAAAAGTACAGGGAGGAACGCTCCGTCACGGCCGCCAGCGCCCGGGCCAGTGCGTCGGAGGTCAGCGGACCCGTGGCGATGATTGTCCAATCGTCGGAGGGAATCTCCGCGATTTCCTCCCGGAGAAGAGAAAAATCTTCCTGCCGGAGAAGCCGGGATTCCACTTCCGCTGCAAACTTGGCGCGGTCGACCGCCAGCGCGGAACCGGCGGCGACGGCAGTGCTGTCCGCGGCCTGGATGATCAGGGAATTCAGAAGGCGCATTTCTTCCTTGAGCAGGCCCGAGGCCGTATCCGGTGCGTTTGATTTGAGGGAATTGCTGCAGACCAGCTCCGCCAGCCGCTCCGTTTTGTGGGCGGGCGAAAATTTCATTGGTTTCATCTCGTAGAGGCGGACGCGGTGGCCGCGCCGCAGAAGCTGCCAGGCCGCTTCGCAACCCGCGAGACCGCCGCCGATAATGGTGACCGTTTTTTTCATCAGGATTCGGTTTTTTGTTTCGGGATTTTTTTGATGTTCTTGCACTGGGGATAGCCGGTGCATCCCAGGAAGTTGCCCCAGCGTCCGCGTTTGACGGCCATGGGTTTGCCGCAGAGTTCGCAGACTTCATCGGAAAGAACAACTTCCTGTTTATTCACTTTGCCGTCCTTGCCGATTTTTTTGATGTTCTTGCACTGGGGGTAGCCGGTGCATCCCAGGAAGTTGCCCCAGCGGCCTCGTTTGATGGCCATGGGTTTGCCGCAGAGTTCACAGACTTCCTCCGTGGCGGGCGCTTCTTGCGCGACAATGTCGCCGTTCGCGTTTTTGGCCGCCGTGACAGTGTTTTTGCACCGGGGGTAGCCGGAACAGGCCAGAAATTGACCGAAGCGTCCTTCCTTTAAAATCATCGGCTGGCCGCACTTATCGCAGCGGATATCCGTGACAGAGTTGCCCGCGTGACGGATTTTGCCTTCTTCGTCGCGCGAAAAATTCATCGTGTTCTTACATTCGGGATAATTGGAACAGGCCAGGAAGCGGCCGTTTTTGCCCCATTTGATGACCATCGTCGCCCCGCATTTTTCGCAGACGATGTCCGTGGCCTTTTCCTCGCGCTTGATGTTTTTCATCTCCTGTTTGGCCTTCTGCAATTCCTGCGAAAAAATTTCATAGAACTCCTTGAGAGTCTGCACCCTTTGGCGCTCGCCGTTTTCGATGGCGTCCAGTTTGTTTTCCATGTCCGCTGTGAAAGCCAGATCCAGGACGGTCGGGAAGCTTTTCATCAGAAGCTCCGTAACCAGGACGCCCAGTTCAGTGGGGAAGAACTTGCCTTTTTCCAGGCGCACGTAATCCCGTTCCTGAATGGTGGAAAGGATGGTGGCGTAGGTGCTGGGACGTCCGATGCCTTTTTCTTCCAACTCTCGGACCAAAGACGCCTCCGTAAAACGCGGCGGAGGCTGCGTGAATTTCTGTTCGGTGTTCAGGTTCAGCAGCGTGAGCTTTTCCTTCTCGCTCAATCCCGGCAGGATCCGGTCGCCGCCGTTTCCGTTTTCTTCCTTTTCGTCCTTGCCTTCCGTGTAGACAATTGTAAAGCCGGGGAATGTCATCACCTGTCCCTGCGCGCGGAAGAGGCAGCGGGCGCCGGAAATGTCTATGGTTGTCTGATCAATCAGAGCCGGGTTCATCTGGGAGGCGACGAAACGGTTCCAGATCAGCTGATAAAGTTTGAACTGGTCCGGCGACAGATAGGATTTGATGTCCTGCGGCCGGTAGGCCATCCTGGAAGGACGAATCGCCTCGTGGGCATCCTGCGCCTTTTGGGTGTTCTTGTAGAGATGAGGTCTGGGCGGCAGATAATCGGCCGGATAATTTTCTCTGATGTAGTCGCGGACTTCCTTGAGCGCTTCCTCCGCGATGCGGTAGGAGTCCGTTCTCATGTAGGTGATGAGGCCGACGGAACCTTCCTGACCCAACTCGATGCCTTCATAGAGCTTCTGCGCGACATTCATGGTTTTCTTTGCGGAGAATCCCAGCTTGCGGGAAGCCTCCTGCTGCAGCTTGCTGGTGGTGAACGGCGGCGGTGCCGAACGTTTCACGGCCTTCTTTTCGATTTTTTCGACGAAGAACTCCGCCTGCTTCAGTTCGGAGGCCAGCGAGGCGGCCTGTTCGCCCGTGGTCACTTTGGCTTTTTTGCCGTCAACTTTGATCAGTTTTGCCTCGAAGGGCGGCGGATGGCTTCCTTCGAACTGAGCGATCAGATTCCAGTACTCTTCAGGTTTGAAATTTTTGATTTCCTCCTCGCGCTCGCAAATCATCCGCACGGCGACGGACTGAACGCGTCCAGCGCTGAGGCCCCTTCTGACCTTTTCCCACAAAAGCGGGCTGATCTGGTAACCGACAAGGCGGTCCAGAATGCGGCGGGTCTGTTGAGCTTCATATTTATTAAAATCAAGCGAAAGCGGCTTCTTGATGGATTCCAGGACGGTGTTTTTCGTCAGATCGTTGAACAGGACGCGATAAATATTTTTGTCCTCGGTGCCGATAACCTCGGCGATATGCCAGGCGATGGCTTCCCCCTCCCGGTCCGGGTCGGGCGCCAGGTAGATGTTCTGAACTTTTTGAGCCGCTTTCTTCAGTTCATCAACGGTTTTCTTTTTGGATTCGATGAGATGGTATGTGGGTTCGAAATCTTTTTCGATGTCGATGCCCAGCTTGCTTTTGGGCAGGTCTTTGATGTGTCCCATCGAGGCGACCGCGTTGAAATCGCCGCCGAGAAATTTCTTGATGGTTTTAACTTTTGTGGGAGATTCCACGATAATCAGAGAATTCGCCATACCCATCCTTTCGATCCGTCAATGTCCGAAACGCGATTCATTTCCGCCGCCCCCTATAAACGCAAGAAAAAAAAATGTAAAGATATATTTCAACGGAGTTGCGACCGGCGGTTTCCTTTATTGGCGTTTCAGAGAAAACAACTTGCCCGGATGCTGCTGAACGATTCCCTTCAGCTCCAGCCTGGTCAGCGCGCTTAGAATTTCCGATGAAGTCAATCCGGTCATCGAAATCAAATCATCAATGTGCAATTTCTTCAAAGAAAGCAGAGCAATGATTTTCCGCTCGCCGGCGTTCAGCTCGGGAGGATGTATTTCTGTTTCCTGCGGAGACGGCGCGGATTCGGTGGCGCGCAACCTTTTTGTTTCGAGCTGCGGGACGATTTCTTCCAGAATATCCTCGGTGTTTTCGATGAGTTTCGCGCCCTGCTTGATTAATTTGTTGGTGCCGCGGGAACCGGGGGAATCAATGCTGCCCGGAACGGCGAAAACCTCGCGGCCCTGATCCAGCGCGAGCCTTGCCGTAATTAATGATCCACTTTTCTCGCCGGCTTCCACAATCACGACCCCGTATGACATGCCGCTGATGATCCGGTTGCGCGCCGGAAAATTGGAAGAACGCGGCGGCGTGCCCATCGGATATTCCGAAATGACGGCGCCGGTTTCAATAATTTCGAGATACAGTTTTTTGTTTTCCGGCGGGTAAATCACATCCAGTCCGCTGCCCAGGACGGCAATGGTCCGGCCGCGGCCCGAAATGGCTCCGCGGTGCGCCGCCGAGTCAATTCCCCGCGCCATGCCGCTGACCACGGTTATGCCCTTCTGGGCGAGCTCACGACCGATTTTTTCCGTGGTGTATTTTCCATAGGAACTGGCCTGCCGGGATCCGACAACAGCAATGTTTATATCATCCTCATGGAGCGCTCCGCGGACATATATATAAGGAGGACGGTCATAGATGTTCAGCAATTTTTCCGGATAAAGCTTGTCTTGATAAGTAATTATATCTATTTTGTTTTTTAAAATGAGTTCAAGTTCTGCTTTAACTTTATCCCACTGGTTGAAGTGGGTGATTTCCTTGACGGTTTCCTTTGCTATCCCCCGCACTTCGGCCAGTCCGGCGGCTGAAGCGCCGAAGACGGCTTGAGGTGAACCGAATTTTTCCAGAAGGGCGGGAAAAACCACATTGCCGACGCCGGCAACGGATTTCAGGGCTATCCAGTATTTCAAATCTTCATGAATCATTTTGGAATTTGACACGATGCTTTCCGAATGGCATGCAAGCTACATCCTGTTTGTGTTTTGTGTCAAGTCTTTTGATGTCCGATATAAAAAGTTGCCAAATTTGGATATTTGAGCTAGGAAACCCCCAGCGTTTTTAAGGACAGTTTATGCGTTATCCGAAAAGCACACTTCTGGGCGTTTTTGTTGCCGTCTTCCTTTGTCCCCTGACCGTCATGGCTCAATTGGTCGGCGGCCCGGTTCAGGAAAAACCAACCGTCAAACAGGAATCGGTTAAACCCGCCGTCGGCACAGCCGCAGCCAAACCGCTGCTTTCCGCGACGCCCCGCGAAATCAATCTGGGTACGATTGTAGCGGACAAGGCCGCGGAGGGAACATTTGTCCTGAACAATGTCGGTGGCGGGACGCTGGAGTGGTCCGTGGGTTGTCCCCAGGATTGGGAAACCATGAAAGATCAACCCCTGAAAACCGTTTCCGCGGAAAAAACCGATTCACTGCGCGTGGAAGTCAACATGGTTTCCGGAGAAAGTTCCGCCGGAGACGAACAGGGCAGCTCATACATTGTGGAAATGCGGCTCGTATCTGCTTCGGGCGGCATTGCCTGCAAAAAGCAGATGACGGTGGGCGCGCACAAGGAAGCCATCAAGATAACTTCCAACGGCGGGGAAAAGACGGTCTTTGTTGTTTTTACCATTGTTTATGCGCAAAAAAACGCCCGGATTAATTTGAAGCCTTCCCGGCTGGATATGGGCAAGGTTGCGCCGGACAAAGCGGTTTCCAGGCGCATCACGCTGACCAACTCCGGCAGGGAAACATTGAACTGGTCCGTTGCTTTGCGCGAGCATGACGAAATAGGCGCCCAGACCGATTTTTCCCGGGGCAGATACCTGTCTTTCTATAATGAAGAGATTCGCGGGAAAGGAATGTATGTTTTGCCCGCACACTTGAAGGACATGACCGAGCTGACCGGAAGCTGGCTGGAAACCGATGGTTACCCTTCCGGCGCGGAAGGCGAAAATATCATCAAGATCAATTTTCAGGGCCGGGGTGTTTATCTTTATCTTTTCGCCTATCCGGAAGAGGTGAATCTGGTGATTTCGCTTGACAAGCGTCTCATCAAAAATCCTGATTTGTTCAAGAATCTCAAGGAGAAAAAAGGGGAAATCATTATCGCCGACGAACTGGAAAACGGCCCTCATGTTCTCACCATCACCAGTCGGGACAGTCGCATCGTTCTGGAAGGGCTGAAAATCCTGGGCGAACCCGTGAATTATTTTCCGGCGGAGAGCATCAAAATCGTGCCCAATTCCGGCGCAACATCCCGTCAGTCCAATTATCTGGGCGTCACCCTGAATCCGGCGCGTCTGGCTCCTGGATACTACGCCGGCGACATCGTTTTCAACACCAACAGCGGCGAGGCGACGGTGGAGATTTTTGCGGAAATCCTGCCGGAGACCATCACCCAGGTCATCGACATCTACCGTTATTTTAACGGAACCGACTATATGTTTACCGCCAATCCAGAGGCGGAAGCCAGACGGCTGGCGATAAATCAATATGTGAAGGAAGGCATTGCTTTCCGGCTCTTTGCCCCCGGGACGCCCGGAACCACCGCTTTTTACCGCTGGTATCATCCCGGAAGAAAGAGCCACTTTTATCATTACCAGGCCGACGGAGGCGGGAAAGACCTGCGCGGGTATATTTTTGAAGGTCCCGTCGGCAATATCGCGACCTCGAGGCTTACCAACACGCGGGAGCTCTACCGCTGGTACAACGCCAAAACAGGACATTATTTTTACACGACGGAAATTCAGGGAGGGAAGGTAAACAAAAAGGCCTACCGCTTTGACGGCATTGCCGGTTACGTCCGGCCGTAGGCCAGATGAACAAAGGATTTTACGAGCGGGCGGAGGGATTCCACTTTCGTCTTGACAAAAGAATCAAGAGACGATAATTAAGCACGCTCTTTGAGGCACGGGTTAAAAAATGCGCCTGTAGCTCAGCAGGATAGAGCAACGGACTTCTAATCCGTGGGTCGAGAGTTCGAATCCCTCCAGGC
>DAOSZO010000041.1:0-5007 GCA_035382085.1 Smithella sp. | reverse complement strand
GATAGAGTCGCAGACTTCGAATCTGTTGGTCGTAGGTTCGAATCCTACCGGGCGTGCCAGAATAAAAGAAGAGAAGGTTCTTTGCATATAAAACTCAACGGGCCCTTAGCTCAACTGGCAGAGCAAATGACTCTTAATCATTAGGTTGTCGGTTCGATTCCGACAGGGCTCACCAGATAGAAAAGGCGTTTCGGTCATCACCGGAACGCCTTTTTTTATTGAAATTGACAAGCGGTGAGGGGGTGTAGTAGAAAAATTCAAACGGCAGCACAGGGGTTTTGATTTGGCGCGAAGAAAAAAGATCATCCTGGCCGCGACTCTGGCAGCGGTTCTTCTTGTTATCGGCGCGGCGGTGTCGGTCTGGCTTTATTTTTCAGACAAGGTGTCGCACCTGGACGACTATAAAGAATCCATTACCATGACCGTCAGCGAGGAATTGAGCCGGCAGGTTTCCTACGGGACAGGGCGGGGAGTCCTGTCGTTGCGCGAGGGGCTGGCTTTCCGATTCACCAATGTCGTCATTAAAGAAAAAGACGGTTCTGCCGATTTCCTGAATGTTCCGGACGCGTTTGTGAGGGTCGGTATCTTGCCACTGTTGTTCAACCGCATTGTTCTTGCGGAAGTTGTTCTCAAGAAGCCCCAACTGTGGGTGAAGCGAAACAGCGCGGGCGAATTGAACATCGCGGATCTGCTGGTGGAAAAGGATCAGAGAACCAGGAAAATCCGCAAGGTCTTGATAGAAAAAGGTCTTTTGACTTTTCTGGATCAGTCCGCGGGCGAGCGGGATGTCGTCATCCGGCTCGAGAATTTTGACGCCCGCCTCAATGCGCTTTTTGCGTCCAATCGGTATCGTTTCCAGATTACGGCATCTTCTGTCGAGGACAAAAATAGGGCGCAGATCCTGCTGAAAGGATTTTACCATCCGGCTCCTCCAAAAGAACCGTTTTATGAAAGCGATATCCGGGCTTCCATTTCCCTGAAAAATGTCAATCTGGCCCATTACAGCCCTTATCTGAACAAGTACACGCCGCTTCAGCAGATGGGCGGATATCTGGACGCCGATGTCCGGATATCAGGAAGATTCTCCGATTTCTCATCCCGGGGAACTCTCGATGTGAAAAACGGTCTTCTGATTTACCCCGGCGTTTTCCGCGGCGCTCTTCAGCCGAAAAAAATTCATCTGGACTACAACATGAAGCGGGACGAGAAAAGCATTGAGGTGGATGTGAAGCGCGTGACGGTTGACCGGTTTGAAGCGGAAGGCCGTTTCGGAATGGAGGATCTCGACACAAAAGATCCTTTGTTGAAGGCCTCCGCCGTGACGAAAGAATTTGTTTTGAGGGAAGTCCGGTCCTACGTTCCCTGGGGAATTATTCCCGAGCCGGTGGGAAGTTTCATCGACACGCACATCAAGGACGGCAATTTCCGGCTCATCCGCGGTTCCCTCGAAGGAAGACTCAGCCGCATCGCGGATTTCAACAGCAGGGAAAGCACGGACGTGCTCTCCATTGAGGCGACCGTGGACAAGGGGATTTTTGAAGCGCATCCTTCGGCCCCCCTGTTTCACGATATCAACGGCACCCTGGAGTTGAAGAAGCGGCAGTTTTCGCTGAAGAACGTCCGGGCGCGGTTTGGGCTTTCGCCGTTGACGATCGAGGGCAATATTTCCGATTTCGGTCTTCCGTATCCGACCATCTACACCGCGGAGATGAAAATTCAGCCGGCCCGCGGCGAGGTGGTGTGGCTTCTGGGAGAAGACAAATTCCGCGCCCTGAATTTCAGCGGGCCTTCAACGCTTGTGCTGTCCGGCAAGGGAACCGATTCGGATTATCATATCAACGCCCGATGGGATTTGACCCCCGCCGCCTACGCTTATCCGAATGTGATGGAAAAACCTGCTGGCCGGAAGAACACGTTCGCGGCCGAGGTGATCATCAATGAAAACGCCGTCAATCTGTCTTCCTTTGATTACCGCCTGCCGCCTGTTATGATTACCGGCTCGCTGATGGCGCGCTTTGACGGGAAAATTCCCGCCGACTTTCACGTCACGTCGCCGTCCTTCGATTTGCGAGACGCCGCCGGCATTTTCCCGGCACTGCGCAAACTCAATCCGGTTGCGGGATCCTGTGCTTTAAATGTTTCCGGCAGGGGCGATTTAAGCGATGCCAGCTCCCTGAAATGGGAGGGAAATCTTTCCGTCAGCAATATTTCGCTCAAGCCTTTTGCCTCTATGAAGCCGATAAACGGCTTGACGGGGAGCGCTAAATTCAAGGGCGGTTCGATGGAGACCTCCTTGTTGAAGGGACGCATCGGCGAAAGCGACGTGAGAGGGATTTTCCGGATCGGCGATTTTCAGCAGCCGAAAATCCAATGCCAGTTCAGCTCGGAGTTGCTTCGCCCCGCGGATCTGGGTTTCCAGAGTCCGGGCGGGGAGGTGTACCTGCAAAATGTAAAAGGACAGGCGACCTTTGACGGCAAAGTACTGCAGGTGGATGATCTCGCTCTTCATTGCGGCAAATCGGTTTTTAATTTGTCGGGAGATATACGAAACTTCAACGCTCCCGAAATAAACGTGAAGCTGACGTCGCCTTACATTGATTTTGAAGATTTCTCCCGCGTGATGGCCTTGAGGTATCCGGCGCAGAAAAAGGACAAACGGCCGCCGATCAAGCTCAGCGCCGTTTTGCAGGCCGACGCGGGCCGATTCAAGGACATTGATTTCAAGAAACTCAACGCCGGAGTTCAGTATGCCGGCGGCACGGTGGACGTCAATACGCTGAAAGCCAATGTTTTTGACGGCTCTTTCCAGTTAAAGGGCAAGGCGGATGTGAAGCCGGATGGGTTCAATCATTATGACGCCAATGTGGCGCTGGAGAAGGTATCGCTGGAAAAAATCCAGAACTACCTGGATGTCGGCGGCCGGACGGTTACCGGCGCCTTGTCGTTGAAGGGGAAGGTGTCCGCCGCCGGACGCAACGCGGAGGACCTCAAGAAATCCGCGACGGGCCAGTTCAAGATCCGCGCGGAAAAGGGCGTGCTTAAAAAATTCGCCGTTCTTTCCAAAATATTTTCTCTGCTCAATGTCTATCAGCTGCTGAAATTTCAGCTGCCCGACATGGCCAGAGACGGAATGCCGTACAACACCATTACCGCGGACATTTCCCTCAAGGAAGGCGTTCTTTCTTCCGACAATTTCTTCATCAACAGCGACGCCATAGAATTTTCGGGACATGGCAACGTTGATTTCATCAACAAGGAATTGGATTTCATCACGGGCGTGCATCCCTTGCAGACCATTGATGTCATCGCGGCGAAAATTCCCATCGCCGGATGGATTATCACCGACGAAAACGGCAAGCTCATCACGGTTCACTTCAAGGTGGACGGAAAATGGGACAATCCAAATGTGAGTCCCGTGCCGTTGAAATCCATCGGCAAGGGAACCCTGGACATTTTCCGGCGGATTTTCCAGTTGCCGGGAAAACTCATCACCGATACCGGGGAAGTTCTTTTCGGCCACTGAAAATCACTGATTTTCCAGTCTTTTCTTTCCGTTTCATCGTGTCGTGCCGGCCACGGAGAAAAAAATCTTGACAAAATAGGACGTTCGTCCTATATAATACCGCCATGAAGAAAAGAAGAGACATCCGGACCGTGGAACAAAAATTTTCCCGGTTTTTCCGGGAGCAAAGGCGGATGCCGACCTATTCGGAGATGCTGCCGCTCTTGGGCGTGCGCGCCAAAAGCGCCGCCGAGTACTGGGTGAAAAAACTCCTGAATGCGGGCGCGCTGGAGAAGGACGCCCGGGGATTTCTGCGGCCGGCGCGCGTGTCTTTGAGTCTTCCTTGGGTGGGCAACATCGCCGCCGGATTTCCTTCGCCGGCGGAGGAGGAACTGCGCGACACGATTTCCTTTGATGAATATCTCGTCAACAACCGGTCGGCGTCTTTCGTCCTTTCCGTGACCGGCGATTCCATGATCGGCGAGGGTATCAAGGAAAAGGATCTGGTGATTGTCGAGCGGGGGCGTGAGCCGAAAAACGGGGACATCATTCTGGCGGAAGTGGACGGCCAATGGACGATGAAATATTTCCGCAAGAAGGGGAAAAAGATAACGCTGGAGGCGGCCAACCCGAAATATCCGCCGATTACGCCGCAGGAAGAGTTGCGCATCGCCGGCGTGATTACAGCGGTGGTGAGAAAATATCACAAGTAAAAAAACGTCATTCCGGGCAAGTGAAGCGCGACCCGGCTATAGTACCCTTTAGGGTGAATCCAGGATAGCCTGTTAATAGGCACAGTGATTAATAGCCAAGCCAACAAGACCTGGCAGAACTGGAGGTGATTGAAAATGATTCAGCCTGGAATTAATCATTCAACGTCTTTTAAAGAGAAACCTGCGGCGGCAACCTCTCCGGCAATAAGAGTCGTTATGCAGATTCCGGCAACAGACCAAAAGCCGAAACTCCTTGATCAACTTAGCCAGGCAATGCGTTCGAGGCACTACAGCCGGAGGACCGAATCCACCTATGTTCACTGGATTAAACGGTTTATTTTTTTTCATCATGTCCGACATCCTAAAGACATGGCCGAGCCGGAAATCAATGCATTCTTAACCCATCTGGCCGTCAAAGAACATGTCAGTGCCTCAACGCAAAATCAAGCTCTGTGTGCTATTATCTTTCTCTACAAGTATGTTATTAACCGCAAGATCGGCGATATCGGAGAAGTTATCCGCGCAAGAAAACCCGTAAGATTGCCTGTTGTTATGACCAAGGATGAAGTTAAAGCTGTTCTGAGCAACCTTACAGGAGATAAATGGATTATTGCCTACCTTATGTATGGTGCAGGCCTCAGATTGATGGAGTGTTTACGTTTGAGGATTCAAGACCTGGATTTCAACAAAAACCAAATAATCGTCAGGAGTGGCAAAGGCGATAAAGATCGTATAACAATGTTTCCTGAATCGGTCAAAAAACCATTAACAGAGCATTTAAACAAAGTTAAG
>DAOSZO010000040.1:0-23931 GCA_035382085.1 Smithella sp. | reverse complement strand
CGTCGGGATGTGGGTGATGCGCACGGCGGAGTCGGTCGTGTTCACGCTTTGCCCGCCGTGACCGGTGGACCGATAAACGTCAATGCGCAGATCGTTTTGATCAATATTGACTTCCACCTCTTCTGCTTCCGGCATGATGGCCACCGTTACGGCTGAGGTATGAATGCGTCCCTGGGCTTCCGTGACGGGCACTCTCTGCACGCGATGCACGCCGCTTTCGTATTTCAGGCGGCTGTAAGCGCCGCGGCCTTCAATCTGAGCGATAATTTCCTTGAAGCCGCCCACGCCTCCTGCGGGAGAGGAGCTGACCACTTCCACTTTCCATCCCTGGGATTCGGCATAACGGGCGTACATGCGGAACAAATCCGCTGCGAACAGTCCCGCCTCGTCTCCGCCGGTTCCGGCGCGGATTTCCAAAAAAACGTTTTTGTCGTCGTTGGGGTCTTTCGGCAGAAGTAAAATCTTTAATTTTTCTTCCAGTCCCTCTTTCTTCTGCTTAAGAACCGGCAGCTCCTCTTTGACGATGGCTTTGAGTTCGTCATCGCCGTCATTGAGGATTTCCTGATGCTCCTTCATTTGTCCGCAGACGTGGTTGTATTCCCGAATGGTTTCAACCAAGTCCCTGAGCTCGGCGTGTTCTTTGGCGTATTTTTGATAGACTCCGGGCTTGGAAACGACTTTCGGATCACTAAGCAAGCCTTCCAATTCTCTATGACGCAACTCAATATCGTTTAGTTTGTCCAGAATAATATCCATAATGGCTGATGAAAGTATCTTTTAAAGATGAAAAATTGAGAATATTTTGCGGAAACAGCTATCTATAGATGATAGCGCAGATTGATGAAGGCAAATTTTCTATCGAAAAAACGATGTGTTGTGCGCGAAACCCTGCCGCCGAAGACTCCAGTACCGGCATCGGAGTGGCTTATTGCTGTGGGTGAAGAGCCGGTGTTTATTCCTTGAAGGCAAGTCATAAAAAAATTTCCCCAGTTTCAATCAACAGGTCAAAAGCTTACTTCGTTTTTTTTGATGCGCTTTTTTCCCCTTGAGTGTTTTGCGCCGCCGCTTCATATTTTTTCTTGAATTTTTCCACGCGTCCGGCGGTGCTGACCACTCTTTGCTTGCCGGTCATGAACGGATGGCAGTTGGAGCAAATTTCCGTTTTGATATCCTTTTTTGTCGACCTCGTGGTAATGACATTGCCGCAAACGCATGTGATGGTTGTTTCCTTATATTCCGGATGAATTCCTTCTTTCATATGGTTGAATTGTCCTCCCTGTTAATTTGCTAAATTTATTTATTTTTTTAAGCCCTGTTGCCTTATAATATTCAAAGCCAAAATTCAAGGGAATTTAATCAAATTTTTTCTAAACAAAAACGAAAGTGGATCCTGAGCATTGAGAAGAAAGTTTCCTAGGAGTTCATGGAATCCAAAAACTCTTGATTTGTTTCAGTTTTTCTGATTTTGTCCACAATGAATTCCATGGCGTCAACCGGGTTCATTTCCTGCAGCAGCCGGCGCAGGATCCAGACGCGATTGAGATTGTTTTTGGGAATCAGCAGCTCTTCTTTTCTTGTTCCTGAACGGATGAGATCAAAAGCCGGGAAGACCCTGCGGTCGGCTATCCGGCGGTCCAGGTGAAGTTCCATATTGCCCGTGCCCTTGAATTCTTCAAAGATCACTTCATCCATCCGGCTGCCCGTGTCAATCAGGGCGGTGGAAATGATGGTCAGGCTTCCTCCGTTTTCGATGTTTCGAGCGGCGCCGAAAAATCTCTTCGGCTTGTGCAGGGCGTTGGAATCAACGCCGCCGGAAAGGACCTTGCCGCTGGGGGGGACGACCGTATTGTAAGCACGGGCAAGCCGGGTGATGCTGTCCAGAAGAATCACAACATCCTTTTTGTGTTCGACAAGTCGTTTGGCTTTTTCAATCACCATTTCCGCCACCTGGACATGACAGGAAGCCGGTTCGTCAAAGGTCGAGGCGATGACCTCGCCGGCGACGCTGCGTTGCATGTCGGTCACTTCTTCCGGCCTTTCATCAATCAAAAGAACCATTAAAACGACCTCTTTGTGATTGGCGGCAATGCTGTGGGCGATGTCCTGCAGAAGAACGGTTTTGCCCGCGCGTGGCGGCGAGACGATCAGGGCTCTTTGTCCTTTGCCGATGGGCGTGAATAAATCCATGACCCGGGTGGAGTAGTTTTTGGGATCGAATTCGAGATTTAATTTTTCTTGGGGATAAAGGGGAATCAAATTATCAAAAAGGATTTTGTCGCGGGCCTGTTCCGGACTTTCAAAATTGACGGTGTCGACTTTCAATAAAGCAAAATATTTTTCCCCCTCTTTAGGGGGGCGGACTTCTCCGGAAATCGTATCTCCCGTTTTAAGATTGAATCTTCTGATTTGCGATGGAGAAATATAGATGTCGTCGGGACTGGGCAAATAGTTGTAGTCCGCTGCCCTCAGGAAGCCGAAGCCGTCGGGCAAGATCTCCAAGACCCCAGAACCGGAAATGACGCCGTTTTGTTCCGCCTGCGATTGCAAAATGGCGAAAATCAGCTCCTGACGGCGCATTCCGCTGGCGTCTTGGACGTTTAGTTTTTTGCCCAGTTCGGTTAGTTCGCTGATGGGCAGCCTTTTAATGTCTTCAATGTTCATAAAGCAATCCTTGTTTAAGTTGTCTCAATGACGAGAGTCATTTTCATATAGCTTTAAACCATTTGTGAAATTCCATTATTTTTTTTGAAAAAACAATTGGATACAAAGGTTTTAATCGTTACGGATTAAGTTTGGCTTGTTGTTTGAATACTTGAAACGCTCCAAAAGGTAGGGCTCTATAGCCTTTTGTTCGAGGACACCCTATCTGAATATAAAAAGCCTGTCAAGCGATTTTATTTTTGTGGTTTTCTTTAAAATACGGGATATTTTTATTCCAAAACCGGTTTGGGCGGTCATGACACTTTTTTTGCTTCCTCAATCAACAGCACCGGAACGTCATCTTTTATCTCGTACAAAAGCTTGCATTGATCGCAAATGAGTCCGTTCGATTTTTCATCATAGCGGATTTTCCCCTTGCATTGGGGACAGGCGAGAATTTCCAGCAGCTCCTTATTGAAAGGCATGATCACTCTCCTTGTAATTTCTTTGCCACGGCAGCGAAAACCTGCAGGGGGTCAATATCCTTCATGCATGTTTTTGTCGAGCATTTTTTTAAAAAACAGGGGCTGCAGGGGATGTCTGTCCTGATCACGGTATGGCCCCTGCCGTAAGGCCCCGTTCTTCGCGGGTCGGTCGGCCCGAAGAGCGCGACAACCGGCGTTTGCACGGCCGCGGCGAGGTGCATGGGACCGGAGTCCGTCGTAATGAGCATTTTCGCCCGGGCATAGAGACAGGCCAGTTCCGGCAGGGTGGTTTGACCGCCCAGATTGACGGCGTCGGATTCCATGAGATTTGTGATTTTTTCCAGGACATTTTTTTCCGCCCCGGTGAAAACCACTTTCATCCCAAGTTTTTTCCGGATCATGTCGGCCAGATGGGCAAAGTTTTCATTTTCCCAGAGTTTTGTTTCCCAGTAGGCGACGGGACTGACGGCGATAAAATTTTTTTCCTGAAGGTCGTGCATCCGCATGAGGGTTTCGATCTTTTCTTCGGCGGGCGGATTTTTCGGTAAAACGAATTCAGCCTCTTTGATTAGCGCGCCGAGGTGGCGGGGGAAATCCAGGTAACGGTCAACGGCGTGCTTATTCAGGTCTTCGGGAATTCTTTCGTTGACGAAGAGACCGCTGAGTTCCTGCAGGGAGGCATATCCCAGTTTTCTTTTGCCGCGGCTCAGCCAAACCACGACGGAGCTTTTGAAAAGGCCGTGAAAATCGATCACCAGATCATAATGGCGTCTGCGCAGCGCCTTGACGAAAGCCGTGGCTTCGGACAGGGCTTGCCTGATGATGCCCTGCTTAAGTTGCTCGATCCAGGCTTTGCGGCGGGAAACCAAAACTTCGTTGAGGTATGGATGATTCCGGACAAGGTCGGCCGCCGCTTCCTCCACCACCCAGGTGATGTGGGCCTCGGGATACAGCCGGCGCAGCGCGGCCAGCGACGGCAGGGTGTGAATGACATCGCCGACAGCGCTCAATTTGACGATCAGGATGTTCATTTTCTGTCCCTCAAAATCCATTTGACGGCGTCCAGGATATCGGCCGCGATGAAATCCGGCGTCGCCTCCGAAGAGGGGGCGTTCGGACCGTCATCCTGGAGCAGGTCCTTGCCGTAACCGGTTTTGACGAGAATGCCCTTCGCGCCTACTTTCTTGGCCGCTTCGATGTCCCAAAACCGGTCTCCGATCATGTAAGATGACGTCAGGTCAATGTTTAATTCGCGGGCAGCCGTCAGAAACATGCCCGGTTGCGGTTTCCGGCACCCGCAAACTTGACGGTATGGTTCACGTCCTTCCGAAGGATGATGCGGGCAAAAATAGAACTTATCGATCACCGCTCCTTTTCGCTTGAGCAGCGCTTCCAAATATTGATGAGTTTCTCTGACAAAGGATTCCGTGAAGAATCCCTTGGCGACGCCGGCTTGATTCGAAATTACAATGGCTTTCAATCCGCTCTCGTTAATTAATTGAATCGCCTTATAGGCGTTGGGGATCACTTTGAGCTTGTCCAGAGAATCCAAATAGCCGACTTCCTCATTGATGACTCCATCTCTGTCCAAAAAAACGGCGGCCGTTTTGCTCATGGTTGGGATCCTCTCGTCTTGCGCAAGAGCTTTTGCGCTTCGTCAAAGACGTCGTCCACGGAAATCAGTTTCATGCAGCGGAAATCCTTGGGGCAGGTTTCCTTCAAGCAGGGGCTGCAGGAAACTTCTTTGCGTATGATGACGGAGTTGTTGCCCAACGGGCCGGTGGTGACGGGGTTTGTCGAACCGAAGATCGCGAGGGTCGGAATGTTTAAAGCACCGGCGATATGCATGAGCCCGGAGTCGTTGCTGATGAACAGATCGCACTGGGCGATGAGATAGATGGCTTCCCTCAAGGTTGTTTTTCCGGCCAGATTGAGCAGGGGGACGGAGGAGGTTTTCGCGATTTCGTGCGCGGTTCCCCCATCGTCCTTGCCGCCCAGAAGGATGATCTGCGCGGGGAAATGGCCAAATAACTTATCGGCTACCTTTGCGAACCTGTCCGGAAACCATCTTTTTGCCGCTCCGTAGGTGGCTCCCGGCGCAATGCCGATGAGGAGATTTTTTTTGTTTCGAACAAATTTCTCGATGGTTTTTTGAGCTTCCGCCGGGTTAAGTCTGTCTTTCAGATGAAGATCGCCGTCCGCGGAGGGGCATCCCAGGGCCTTCACCATTTCCAGATAATAAAGCGTTTGGTGAACTTTCTTGACGGATGCGGTCCGTTTCACGCTGTGCGTCAGAAGCAGGCCGCGGGCGTCCGTGTCATATCCGGCACGAAGGGGAATCCCCGCGGCCAGAGCGATAATCGCCGCCTCGATGGCGTTTTGCAGGAGAATGGCCGCGTCGAATTTTCTTTTTTTGAGCTGGCCGGCCAGTCGGAAAATTCCGGATGGCGTATCGAATCGGCTTTCAAAAATGATGATTTCGTCGACGCCGGAAAACAGGCGATAGATGTCTGCCACCCAGGGCTTTGCCAAAACGGCGAGGTGTGATTCTGGGTAAGTGGCGCGGATGGAAGCAACGGCGGGCAGCGTCATGACGGCATCGCCGATCCAGTTTGTGCCGCGGATTAAAATTTTATGGATCCCGTTTCGGGGCAGTTGTGTTCTTTTCTTCGTGTTCAACTTCCCTGTCCTTTTTGCCGCACCTGGCAGCGCTTGGTTTTCCAGCGCTGATGCATCCAGAACCACTGTTCGGGATATCGGCGAATGTAATCTTCGATGATTTTGGTAAAAATCTGGGTATTGGTTAACACATCTTTGTCGCGGTTTCCCGTGTTAACGATATCGACCTTCGGCCCGATTTCCATTAAGTAGGTTCCGTCCGGTAGCAGTCGGGTGAATGCCGGCAACACAGGGGCCTTGGTATGGGATGCCAGCAGGGCCAGACCGGATGTCGTGCAGGCGTCGCGGCCGAAAAAATCGACGAAGACGCCTTCGCGCCAATCAACGTTTTGATCAATCAACAGGTAGATGCTGAACCCTTTTTTCAAAAGACGAATCATCGGACGCATGGCCCTTTCTTTCGAAAGAGACACATTGCCGCAGGAGGCGCGAATCCTGTTGATGCCTTTTTCCACAAACGCGGAGTCAAAAACCCGGTAGATGAAGATGAACGGTTTGGTCGATATCGCCAGAGCGGCATTGCCGATTTCCCAATTTCCCAGATGGCCGCCAAACATCAAGACGCCCTTACCTTCCTTGCAGGCGTTTAGATAATGTTCCATCCCTTCGATTTTGACCCATCGATGCAGATTTTTTTTGGTCAAGCCGGGGATATCAAAATAATCGGCGACCAGCCTAAAGAAGCTTTCAAATGATTTTTTGGCCAGTTTTTTGATTTCCTTTGCGGATTTTTCAGGAAAAGAGCGTGTCAGATTGTGAAGGGTTATCAGCCGGTGCTTGAGTGAAATATGATAGGCCATGCTCGCCACGAAACAAGCAAAAAACCTTCTCACTTTTGAAGGAATCAACCTGATGATGCCGATGATGATCTTATCCAAAGTTTTTATCCCTCTTGCTTGTGTTTTTGGCGGTTTGTTACCCTGCGCAAAATGAAATTTTTCAAGGGCTCCGCGTCCGGAATGATTTCCATTTCCATCTTCAAAACATAGATGGTGTCCAAAAATTCATCCAGACCGTTTAGCCGGACGCCGTCTTTTTCCGTGGTAATGAGCAAATCGGCGCCGCTGCGGCGGAAACGGCTGATGATCTTCTCCATTTCTCCGGCTGTGTAGCGGTGATGGTCGGGGAAAATATCGCAAGTGACGCTCTGCGCTCCTGAGGCTTGAAGCGCTTTTTCAAAGGAGCGGGGATTGGCGATGCCGCAAAAAGCGTGCACTTTTTTGTGTTGCAATTCAGAAAGCGGCTTTTCACCGCCGTTGTCGGCCCTTACCAGAACCTTGGGCTGATGGATGCTTCTGAAAACGGGAAGATTGCCGAGAGCGATCAACGGGGCCGACTCACCGTCGCCGGGGGGGATCTCGTTGGTTCGGGTCAGAATGATGGCGTCGGCTCGCCTTAAGTGCGCGACGGGTTCTCTGAATTTTCCTCTCGGCAGAAGATGAGGCTTCTTGTTTAAATCTCCGGCATCCATTAAAACGAGATTGACGTCCCGGTGAATTTGCCTGTGCTGCATGGCATCATCGCATATCAGAAGATCGGCTCCGAAGAGGCGGATGGCGGCCTGTCCCGTCAGTTTTCGGCGGGCTCCGGTAATGACAGGAACGTCTTTGAGAGACCGGGCGATGAGAACGGGTTCGTCGCCTGCCATGTCGGAGCTCATCAAAATGTTTCGGCCGTCACAGACGATGTTGACGGCTTTTTTGCTTCTCCCGCCATAGCCGCGGCTGATGACAGCCGGCCGATAGCCGCAGTCTTTCAACAAACGGGTCAGCAGGATCGCGCAAGGCGTTTTTCCGGTTCCGCCGACGGTGATGTTGCCGATACTGACGACCGGACATGAAAAAATAAATTCTTTGAGGATCTTTCCGTCATAGAGCCAATTGCGCAGACTGACGGCGAGGCCATAAAAAAAGGACAAAACAGACGCGATGATTTGAACAGGTCTGTCGAGCCATGAATTGCCGTCATCATCATTCCACATCCTTTGCCAGCGGACCATTCTTTTCATCACTTCCTTCATCTTTAAATTGCAGATTATAGAGACGGAAATATTCCCCTTTCTGATTCAACAGCTGCTCGTGGGTGCCTTCCTCGACAATCTCGCCGTGAGACAAGACGACGATTCGGTCGGCGTTTCGAATGGTGGAAAGTCTGTGCGCAATCACCAGGGTCGTCCGGCCCTTCATGAGGTTGTCCAACGCTTCCTGAACTTCGATTTCCGCTTCGGTATCCAGGGATGATGTGGCTTCATCGAGAATCAGGATAGGCGCGTTTTTCAATAATGCTCTGGCAATGGAAATGCGCTGTTTTTCGCCGCCGGAGAGTTTTGTTCCCAGCTCGCCGATATTGCTGTCATATCCTTGAGGCAACCGCATGATGAAATGGTGGGCGTTGGCGGCTTTGGCGGCTTCCATAATCTCTTGATCCGTTCTTTGGATGTCCCCGTAAGCGATATTGTTTTTAACCGTGTCGTTAAACAAAATGGTCTGCTGGGTGACGATGGCGACTTGACTGCGCAGGGATTTCAACGTGACCTCTCTGATATCGTGTCCGTCAATTAAAATGCGTCCTTCTGTGACATCGTAAAATCTCGGAATCAGATTCACCAGAGACGTTTTTCCGCCGCCGCTCATTCCCACAAAAGCCACCACTTCACCCGCTTTGATGGATAAATTGATGTTTTTCAACACCGGGGTTTTTTCATAGCAGAAGGTCACGTTTTGAATATCGATGCCCTGGGTGACGGGCGGCAAATCGATGGCATTGGGCTTGTCCTGAATATCGGGGATGCGGTCAATAATGTTGAAGATGCGTTCCGCACCGGCAATTCCCTGATTAATCGTGTTGTTGACATTGGTGAGCCTTTTGATGGGTTCATACAGCATCAGCAAGGCGGCGATGAAAGAAAAGAAAGTTCCGGGCGTCGAATAGCCTTTGATTACGTTGTAGCCGCCGTAAAAAATCACTGCCGCAATCCCCAATCCGCCCAGAAAATCCATCAACGGACCCGAGATCGCGTTGACGGAAACCGCCTTCATGTTGTACTTGAAAAGCTTTTCGTTTTCCACGGCGAATCGATCGCTTTCGTAGTGCTCCATGCTGAAAGCCTTGACGATGCGCGTGCCGGAGATGGTTTCCTGCAGAAGCGAGCTCAAGTTTCCCATCGTGATCTGGGAGGCTTTGGTGACATTTCTCATTTTTTTCCCGAAAAAGGAGATGGGATAAATCGTCAGCGGAAACACAACGATGGAAATGAGAGCCAGTTTCCAGTCCGTGTAGAAAATAACCCCGATCAGGGATATCAGCGTGAAAGTGTCCTTCACAAGCGATGTGATGGCTTCAGCGGAGGCCGTTTGCACGGATTGAACATCATTGGTAATCCGCGACATGAGCACGCCCGTCGGATGTTCTGTAAAAAAAGCGAGGGACTGTCTTTGAATGTGCTCGTAGAGTTTATTGCGCAGATCAGTGACGATTCTCAATCCGATGGAACTCATCAGAACGGACTGTCCGTAGTGACACAGCCCTTTCAAGAAAAAAATAAGCACGACCAGAACAGGAATCCAACTTAAAGCGGCGGTATTCTTACTGATGAAGATATCGTCAATGGCCGGCTTGGAAATGAGCGGCAATGCCGCCTGAAGTCCCCCCGCAATAATCATGCACAATGCAGCCAGGAGAAACCGCATGTAATATTGCTTGGACATGTAGATTAATCTTTTAAAATATTCCATGCATTCGCCTATATCATATTTAATGCGATTTGCGCAGCTCTTCTTGCGGCACCCGGTTCGCCCAGCCGGGCGCGCACCGCGGCAAGATCTTGTTTCATCTGATGATATTTTTCCCGGTTGGTTAAAATGGACAGGGCTTCCTGCGCGATCCGTTGTCCGTTGGCATCCGCCTGGATCAGTTCGGGCACAATGGTTTTCCCCGCCACGATATTCACCAGGCCGATGTTTTTGACATGAATGAAAGTCCTTCCTATCAGATAGGAAAGCAAAGAAACTTTGTACACAATGACCATCGGCACATTCAAAAGAGCCGTTTCCAGCGTTGCCGTCCCCGAGGCGACCAAGGCCAAATCGGCCGATGCGATGACCTCGTAGGTGTTGCCGGAGACGACCTTGACGGGAAGATGAGATGGGAGAAGGTATTCCCGAACCGTTTTTTCGTCCAGCGTTTCGGCCAGCGGCAGCACAAACTGAATGTCCGCGATTTGGCTCTTCAAAACGGCCGCGGCCTTCATCAGCTCCGGCAGGAGCGTTTTGACTTCGGCAAGACGGCTGCCGGGCATGAGGGCGATTGTCGGTCTGCGCGCGTCGATGCCGATTTGCTTTTTGGTTTCTTCCTGCGCATAGTGGTCTTTGATCATATCCAGCAGCGGATGACCGACATAATGCACATCAAATCCATTTTCTCTGTAGGTGTCGACTTCGAAGGGCAGGATCACGGCCATTTTATCGACGTTTTTTTTGATCTGTGCTATTCGGCCCTTGCGCCACGCCCAGACTTGAGGGCTGATGTAGTAAAAAACCCGAATGCCCTTTTGATGCGCTGCCCGGGCCAGCGGAAGATTGAAATCCGGATAATCAATCAGAATCACAAGATCCGGCCTGCGGGTATCGAGGGACTTTTTCATCATGCGCATGGTTTTCAGGATGTCGCCCAATTTGGCAAAAACCTCGCTGACACCGACGACGGCCATTTGCGCGACATCCGCAAAAAGCTCAACGCCCGCTTCCCGCAAGCGCTTCCCGCCGATGCCGTAAAAACTCAGGGAAGGATTCATCTGCAACATTTCCCATACGAGATTCGCTCCGTGCATGTCTCCGGAAGCCTCGCCGGCGATGATCATGATGGTTTTTTTGCGGGGGATGTTATTTTTCATCGTGCAACGCGGTTGATGATTTCCGCAACGGTCTGAATTTCGTTCCGGGTCAATTCCGGGAACATCGGCAGGGAAAGCACTTCCGCCGCGCAGCTTTCGCTTTGGGGCAATCGCAAAGACGCGTGACTGGCTCGGAAAACTTCCTGCCGATGAAGCGGCACGGGATAATAAATGGCGCAGGCGATTTCGTTCTTTTGCAGCGCCTGTGCCACTTCGTCGCGATTTTTCGTTTTGATGGTGAACTGATGGTACACATGTTCACAGCCCTCGGCGACGAAAGGCAGGATGACCTGCGGATTGTTGATGGCCCGGCGGTAAGCTTCGGCGTTGGTCTGCCGCATAGTGTTGAACTGGTCTATTTTTTTCAGCTTGACGCGGATGATGGCGGCCTGAATTTCATCCAGACGGCTGTTGTGACCGATGGCGTGGTGATGGTAGCGTTGGGAACTGCCGTGGTTGCGCAACATCCGGACTTGTTGAGCGATGTTTTCGTCCTTTGTGATAATCATGCCGCCGTCGCCGTAGCCGGCCAGATTCTTGCTGGGGAAAAAACTGAAACAGCCGACGTCGCCGAAGGTTCCCACTTTTTGCCCGCGGTATTTGGCGCCGAAAGCCTGCGCGCAGTCCTCGATCACCTTCAGACCGTGTTTGTGCGCTATCTCCAGGATCGGCCGCATGTCGGCGGGCTGGCCGAACAGATGAACCGGCATGATGGCTTTGGTTCTGGAGGTCATCTTATCCTCGATTTGATCGGCGTCCAGGTTAAAGGTCTGAGGCGAAATATCCACAAAAACCGGGACGGCGTTTAAAAGGGCGATGACTTCCGCCGTGGCGATAAAGGTGAACGGCGTGGTGATGACTTCGTCTCCCGCCCGGATGCCGCAGGCGCGCAGCGCCAGCAGCAGCGCGTCCGTGCCGTTGGCCACGCCCACGGCATGTTTCAGGCCATGGTAGGAGGCGACTTCTTCTTCCAGGGCGCTGACGTTGGGACCGAGAATGAATTTCGTCTCTTGCAGCACATCCTGGATGGCGCCGTCAATTTCTTCCTTGAGCGACAGATATTGCCTTTTTAAATCAACCATGGGGATCATTTCAGCATGTCCTCGGCGGGTTTCATTTTGTTGATGATTTCGACGGCCAGTTGCAATGACAGGCGGGCGTCTTCGCCCGATACGGCCGGTGCGGAACGCCTTGTCACGGCATCGATGAAAGAGCGGATTTCTTCCTCAAGGGGATCATGGCTGCCGACATCCACGTTGTTTTGCAGAATCTGCGTCTGCCCCTTTTCGTTTTTGACCGCCGCCAAAGACAGGATTTCTCTTTTCTGACAGTCCACGGAATGATAGCCCTCGACGCCAAAAAAGCGGATTTTCTGCATGGTCTTTGCGCTGATGCGGCTGGCGGTGATGTTGGCGATGCAGCCGGAAGCGAAAGTGATGCGCGCGTTGGCGATATCAATTTTTTCGGAAAGAATCGGCACCCCGACAGCTTCGACGCTTTTCACCGGAGCGTTGACGAATTTCGAGATAATGTCCAGATCATGAATCATTAAATCCAGAATGACATCCACGTCGGTGCCGCGCTCGAAAAAAGGGTGCAGCCGGTGCGATTCGATGAACAGGGGCCGCTTGATGACTTGATCCAGGGCCATGATGGCTGGATTGAATCGTTCGACAAAGCCCACCTGAAGGATGAGATTGTTCCGCCGCGCCAGATGAATCAGTTCGTCCGCTTCCTCCAAGGTGGAGCAGATGGGTTTTTCGATAAGGACGTCAATTCCCGCGGCCAAAAAATCGCGGGCCACCGGGAAGTGTTCGCTGGTGGGGACGGCAATGCTGGCGGCGTCGATCTTATCCAGCATGGCTCTGTGATCCGAAAAGGCGGCGCAATGGTAATGTTTTGCCGCTTCTTCCGCCCGCTCCAGCGCGATGTCGGCAACGGCTGTAATTTCGCAGTTTTCCAATTTCTGGTATTTTTGCAAATGGTAATTGCCCAAGTGACCGATGCCGGCAACACCAATTTTTATTTTCTTTTTTTTCATGGACAGACCTGTCAGCGGCAGACGCCTCTTTCTGATTCCTTGATGAATTTGATAAAATGGACCACTTCCGGAATCGCTTCCACCTCTTCCTGAACTTTCTTGAGGGCGTCTTCCAGCAAAAGCTGGGAGCGGAAAACGATTTTGTAGGCGTCTTTTATCGCCCGGATGGTTTGTTCCGAGAAGCCTCGCCTTTTCAGTCCGACCAGGTTTAAGCCGAAGAGCTTGGCGTGGTTGCCCTGCGCGATGGTGTAAGGCGGCACGTCCTTGACGACCGCAGACGCTCCTCCCACCATCGAATGAGCTCCGATGCGGCAGAACTGATGAATACCCGACAGGCCGCTGATGATGGCGTAATCTTCAATATGAACATGACCGGCCAGCGTCGCCGCGTTGGACATGATAATTCGATCGCCCAGTTTGCAATTATGCGCTACGTGACAGTACGCCATGATCAGATTGTGATCACCGATGATGGTGACGCCGATGTCGGCGGCCGTGGAGCGATGAATGGTGACAAATTCTCTAATGGTGTTGTAATTTCCGATGATGACGCGGGTTTTCTCGCCGCCGAATTTCAAATCCTGAGGGGGGGCGCCGATGGAACAAAACTGAAAAATGTGGCACTCCTCTCCGATACGCGTGAAATCATCAATGACCGTGTGCGGTCCGATGATGGTGTTCTTGCCGATTTGAACATCCGAACCGATGATGGCGTAAGGGCCGATTTCCACGCCTTCCGCCAGTTTCGCGTCGGGGGAAACGATAGCTGTTGGGTGAATCATTTACTTAACCTTCTGTCGAGATTTTTTGGCTTGCAGTTCCTTGACGTGCTTTTCCAGTTCATTGATTTTCGCCCGCATTTCCGGAAGCTTGACGCGGCAGGCTTCGACTTTCAACCATTCCTTGTAGGGCATTTGCGGTTTGCCGCCGATAATGGAGCCGGAGGGGACGTCTTTGTGAATTTTCGTGTCCGCCGCAATCATCACGTTATCTCCGATCGTAATGTGTCCGACCATGCCCGTCTGTCCCCCGACCAGCACACTTTTGCCGAGCTTCGTGCTGCCGGAAATGCCGACCTGCGCGGTGATGACGCAGTTTTCTCCGATCGTGACATTATGGGCGATCTGGACCAGATTATCAATTTTCACGTTGCGCCCGATCCAGGTCTTTCCCATGGCGGCGCGGTCCACGGTGGTGTTGGCGCCGATTTCCACATCGTCGTCGATCTGCACCGTGCCCACCTGGGGGATTTTGATGTTTTCTCTGCCGGGGGACGCAAAGCCGAAGCCGTCGGAGCCGATGACGACACCGGAATGCAAAATGACCCGTTTGCCGATTGTGCAGGAATGGTAAACCGTGACGTTGGCATAGAGCACGGAATCCTCGCCGATGCGGACATGATTGCCGACATAAACGCCCGGATAAATGACCACGCCCCGTTCAATGTTTGCCCCATGTCCGATGTATGCGCGCGGGAAGATGGTCGCCTGGGGAGAAACCACGGCGTTCTCCTCGATGTATGCCGCATGGCTGATACCTTGCCGGCCATGGTCCATCGGATAATAAACCTGCATCAATTTGCCCAGGGCGGCGTATGGGTCGTCCACGACGACAAGATTTTTGTCCTCCAAACGGATTTGGGGAGAAGCAAGAACCGCCGAGGCTTTCGTGCCGCGGAGTTTGCCCAGATACTTTCGGTTGGCGATAAAAGTCAGATCTCCCTGCGCGGCGTCTTCCAGCGGGCGGATGGCCTTGATGACAACCCGGTCATCCCCCATGACTTTGCCGCCCAAAAAAGCGGCGATTTGAGCAAGAGTCATTTCCATGGAGCCAAACTGCCTGTTATTTGCTGGTCTTGTTGAATTCCTCGATCACTTTCTTGCTGAAGTCGCTTTGTTTGTCGTAGTAGGGGATGGGCATGGTGGCCACATCGATGACCAGCGTGTATTTTTCCTTTTCGGCGATGGAACGCACAATCTTGATGATTTCCGGCATCAGCTTTTGTGTCATTTCCTGATCTCGTTTTTTCAATTCTTCATTGGTATCGTTAACGAGCAGCTGATAGTCGCGCAGTTTCTTCTGATAAGCGGTTTCCTTTTCGCTGCGGGCGCTTGCCGTCATGAGGGAGCCTTGTTTGTCCAGATCTTCCTTCATTTTTTTCAATTCTTTTTCCAGGGACTGTATTTTTTGCGATTCTTTGTCATAGTACTTTTTAAAATCGTCGGCCGCCTTTTTCCCGGCGTTGGACGTCTGAATGATTTCCTGCAGATTGATAAAACCGATTTTGTCGGCAGCCCAAGAAGCACTGCTCCACAAGAGACCCAGCAGGCCAACACAAGCAACGAAATACAAACTTTTTTTCATAACGATTCTCCTTTTTTTATTTTAAAGTTGCTACCAAGCTGTTAACTTTTTTTCGTTACATCGGCATGCCGATGGTGAATTCCCAGCGACCGCGCGAGTCATCCTGCAGCCCGCGGCTGTCGATGATGTGTCCATATTCCAACCTCAAGGGGCCGATCGGGGAGTACCAGCGGATTCCAGCCCCGATGGACTGTCTTAAGTCGTCAATGTAGTATCTGTTGTTCCAAGAATTTCCCGCATCATAGAATGCGACAAATTTCATGCCGGATTCCCTGATGAAGGGAACGACCAGCTCCAGATTGAAAATCAACATCGTGTTGCCGCCGATAACATCGCTGGTGCCGCCGTTGACGGGTCCCACGTAACGGAAGCCGCGCAGGGAATTGATGCCGCCCAGAACATATCTTTCAAAAATAGGAATTTCCACGCCCTCATGTTCCTGAATATAGCCGATTCGACCCTTGGCCGCAAAAACAACGTCGAAAAGCAGTGGAAAATACGCAAACAAACTGGCCCCGTATTTTGTGTAATTCGTGTCGCCCTGCAGGGGACCGCCCGCCTGCGTTACGGAAATGCTTGCCTTGGTTCCTTTGGAGGGGAAAATATAGTCATTGGTCGTGTCGCGCATCATGGACAAGGTCAGCGCGCTGGTGATGGTCTGTCCCTCCTGCAGTTTGATTTGCCACGGAGCCGTGGACAAAACCTCGCTGATGTCATCGGAGGTAAGCTTATACCCGATATAGCCGAAAACCTTTTCGAAAAGCGGATAACCCAGCGTGAACCCGACGCCCTGCGTGTCCAGGTTGTAAGAATCGTACTGTTTTTTGTACTTCCAGATATCGGCTTTGAACCACAGCGGAATGTCGAACAGCCAAGGTTCTGTAAATGAGATATCATAATTGTTGGTGGACGAGCTCAATGACGCCTTCAGGCTTAGAGTCTGGCCGTAGCCCAAGAAATTTTGCTGGGTAATTTGCGCCATAATTGTCGCCTTGTCCGCGGCGCTGTAACCCGCGCCGATCATAAACATGCCCGTGCTTTTTTCCTTGACGCGGATGTTGACATCTGTCTTGCTTTTGTTGGGGACTTTTTCCGTCTGAAAATCGACTTCTTCAAAATAGCGCAGGCGGTTCAGCTTCGCGTAGCTCGATTTCAGCTTGCTGCTGGAATACAGATCCCCTTCGGCGATATCCAGCTCGCGGCGGATAACCTTGTCGCGGGTGATGGTATTGCCATAGATGTTGATCTTGTTGATATAGATCGGATCCCCCTTGGTGATTTGAAAATCCACATCCACGAGCTGTTCATTCTCGCGGGTGTTGATCTGCGGATTGACGTTGGCATTGGCGTATCCTTCATCATTGCAGGTTTGCGTCAGAAAATCGATGTCTTTGATGATGGCTTCCCGGTTGTAATTGTCCCCCTTGACCGTCTTGAGGGATTTCAGAAGTTCGGCTTTGGGTTTTTCCGGCGCATCTCCGGAGATGTCCACCTTGTCGATTTTGAATCTTTTTCCTTCCTTAACGGTGATTTTAATATAAATGCCCTTTTTGTCGAATGTGATTTGCGGCTCGCCGATTTGACAATTGATGAAGCCGTTATTGAAATAATACGCGGTCAGCTTGCCGATGTCCTGTTTGAGCTGGTCGCGCTTGAGCACGCCCGAATCGGTGATGAAGCGGAACAGGCCGGCCTCGGAAGTGCTCATCATGTTTTTCAGCTCTTTGGCGGTGAAGGCTTCGTTCCCTTCGAAGGTAATGGATTTAATGTAAAGCTTTTCGTGTTCCTTAATCTCCAGAATGACACGGAGGTCTTTTCCCGCGTCGCTTTCGATCGTGTCCTTGATTTCGGCGTTGTAGTATCCCTTGCTGTCGTAGAGCGCCTTGATTTTTTCGATATCGGCCTTGATTTGTTCCTGATTGAGATTCTGGCGCGTTTTTGTCGCCATGACCTCCACGATTTCATCCTTGCTTAAGGCCTTATTGCCTTTGATGACGACTTCGGAAACGAGACCTTTTTCCTGGACGAAGAACGTGAGGATCTTGCCGTCGGGAGTATCGGTAGTTTCGGCGGTGACATCCAGGAAATAACCCATTTTAAAAATGGTTTTGATGTCGGCGGCGACATCTGCGTCCGAGAAATTATTTCCTTCCTTGCTTTTAATTTTGCTGGTAATGGCCGCGGAACTGATCTTGCGGTTTCCCTTGATTTCGATTCTGGCGATCTTTTCAATGATGCCTATTCTGACCAGCAGATCGTTTTTGAGATTGGCGACGATAGCAACAAGGTTGTCGGTGCCTTTTCCCTGGCTGGAGGCGGCCGAAATGGCGGAACCTTTCTCAATATCTATGATTTTGGCGTCCAAGCTGATCGCTTCGCCCATTTGCGTCAGGCTGCCTATGACAACCAGATCGCTTCCCAGGGCCTTTGCATTCTTTATGGCCTGTTTTTCATCAATTCTTGCGGCGCTTCTGAGATAACCGTCAGCAGGAATCACTTCAAAGAGTTTTTCTTTTTTCAATTCGTCAGACAGGCTTCTATAGAGGGTTTCTTGGAGCGTGTCCTTGTCGCCGCTGCTGAAAATGGTAAAGGGCATCACGCAAATCTTTTTGATTTCTTGAGCTTTTGCCGCGGCGGGCAAAAGCATGAAAACAAAAACCAGGATCAAGGCCTTGCGGTAAAGGTTTTTATTGATAGTCATAAATTTTTCCATCGTGCAGAATGATTCTGCTGGACATCCTTTCTGCCAGTGTTTTGTTGTGTGTCACGACAATCAGGGTAATGCTTTGCCTTGCGTTTAAATTCAACAGGATATCTTCTATCTTTTTTCCTGTTTCCGTGTCAAGGTTTCCTGTCGGTTCATCCGCCAGCAAAATTTGCGGTTCCATCATCAAAGCTCGGGCAATCGCGACCCGTTGCTGTTCCCCGCCGGATAGTTCGCCTGGCTTGTGCTTTAATCGTTGTTCTAATCCAACTTCTTGCAGCAATTTGCAAGCTTTTTCTCGGGCCTCCCTTTTGGGCATCCCGCCGATAAGCGCGGGGATCATGATGTTTTCCATAGCGTTGAATTCGGGAAGCAAATTGTTGAACTGAAAAACAAAACCAATGGTCGAATTTCTGAAATTCGCTTTTTTCCTTTCATCCCAGTCAAAAACATTCAGGCCGTTGATTGTCAAGACGCCCCCGGTGGGATGGTCCAGCAGTCCCATGATGTGAATCAGCGTGCTTTTTCCCGCTCCCGAAACCCCCAGGACGGCCAGCGACTCCCCCTTCTTGATTTCCAGGTCCAGACCGCGCAGGACTTCTATTTTTATTCCGTCCTTATAGAAAGTTTTCGTCAGATTCTTTAATCTAATCATCGTTTATTCGTAGCGGAGCGCTTCCGCCGGATCGGTTTTCGCCGCCCGGAGGGAAGGGTAAATGGTTGACAAAAAACAAATCAGCAAAGTTCCGATGACGATGATGACCACATCAGCGTAATTCACTTTTGAGGGCAGTTCGCTCAAATAATATACATCGCCGGGCAGGAATTTGAAGTGAAACATTTTTTCCAGCCAGACGGACATTTTGTTCAGGTTCAGGGATATGCCGATTCCCGTGGCAGTTCCCAAGAAAGTGCCGATGACGCCGACAATCAACCCCTGGTAGATGAAAATCTTCATGATGCCGGTTGACGTTGCGCCCATGGATTTCAAAATGGCGATATCCTTGTTTTTTTCCATAACAATCATTATCAGTGCGCTGATGATATTGAAGGCGGCCACCAGCACAATGAGACTGAGAATGATGAACATGACCCTTTTTTCCAGCTTGAGGGCCGAGAAAAGATTCCTGTTCATCTGCATCCAGTTTTGAACCCAGTAAGAAAAGCCCAGTTTTTTCTGAATATCTCGGCTAATGGCGTCCGCTTTGAAAATATCGTCCACCTTGATGTCGATACCGGTCACGGCGTCCCCCATTTGGAGAAAATCCTGACAGCTTTCGAGGGATAGGTAAGCCAGGGTGGAGTCATACTCATAGAAACCCGACTCGAAGATGCCGACGACGACGAACTTTTTCATGCGCGGGACCATGCCCATCGGCGTGGTGACGCCCACAGGTGAGATGATGGTGATGGTGTCGTGAAGAAAAATGCCCATATTTTTGGCCATTTCCCTGCCGATCACAATGCCTTCCGGAGATTTGTCGCCAAATGAATAATTTGATGAGAGCTCCTGGGGCATCTTGTTTAAATATTCGATGCTTCCCTCCTTCATTTTTCCCATGTTAATGACGTCAAAGGCGCTTTGCGTGTCCAAGCCGCGAAGCACGACCCCCGATACGCCGTTTTCATTCCGAATCATGGCCTGGCTGTAAATGAAGGGGGTGGAAGCCACAACGCCCTTTACCGACTTGATTTTTTCGCGAATGGCCTGGTAATCCGACAAGGGATTGTTGGTGGCGGAGGTAATTTCAATGTGGGAGCGGATGCCCAGAATCTTTGTGCGCAGATCTTCTTCAAAACCGTTCATGACGGCCAAGACGATGATGAGTGCGGCCACCCCCAGAAAAATGCCGAGGATCGATATAAATGTGATGACGGAAACAAAAACCTGTTTGCGTTTCGCACTCAAATAGCGTCGGCTTATGAAAAATTCGTAGGACATGTATTTTCCGTAAAAAGGGGTGTCCGATATAAGGCTTTATTCCTGTTTCGTCCGCAACAGGGGGAATAAAATCACATCTCTGATGGACGGTGAATCCGTAAAAAGCATGACCAGGCGGTCAATGCCGATGCCTTCTCCGGCAGTGGGAGGCATGGCATATTCCAGCGCGTGGATGTAATCCTCATCCATCTCATGGGCTTCTTCGTCGCCGGCTTCTCTTTCCTGAAGTTGCTGCAGAAACCTGTCGCGCTGATCAACGGGATCGTTGAGTTCGGAAAACGCGTTGGCGATCTCCCTCCCGTGTATATACAATTCGAAGCGGTCGGTGAGGTCTGGGGCTTCCTTCGATCTTCTGGATAGAGGCGATATGACAACGGGGTAATGGGTGACAAACGTCGGTTGAACGAGTTTTTTCTCCACGGCCTCGTCAAAAATCGCCATGAGGATTTTATCCAAATTGTCTGTCTCCTGAACTTTACAGCCGATTTTTTTGGCAAAGGCCAGGGCCTGTGCGTGGTTTTCCAGAGCAGAGGGTTCCATATGGGCGATTTGCACAAGAGCATCCTTAACGGAAATGCGCCTCCAGGGGGGAGTGAGGTCAATCTCCGTGTTCTGGTAGGTGAATTTCAATCCTCCGAAAAGGTCTTTCGCGAGAAAGACAAATAGCTCTTCTGTAAAGGACATCAGGTCCTCATATGTGGCATATGATTGATAGAATTCCATCATGGTGAATTCGGGATTGTGAAAGGTGGAAATACCCTCATTGCGGAAATTACGGTTGATTTCGTAAACTCTTTCCAATCCGCCGGTGACCAGTCGTTTTAAGTAAAGCTCCGGCGCGATTCTTAAGTAAAAATCCTGATTCAGGGCGTTGTGATGCGTTTTGAAAGGACGGGCAGCCGCTCCGCCTGCGCGGGGCTGCATCATGGGGGTTTCCACTTCTAGAAAATCATGGTCATCCATGAAGTGGCGAATAAGCTTAATAATTCTGCTTCTGCGGTAAAAGATTTCTTTGACTTTTGGGTTGACGATTAAATCCAGGTATCTTTGCCGGTATCTGGTTTCGATATCGGTAAGCCCATGCCATTTCTCTGGTAGGGGGCGGATGGATTTGGAAAGCAGAGCCAATCTCTTGGCTTCGATGGTTAATTCATTGGTCTTGGTACGGAATAAAATTCCCGATATGTATACAATATCGCCGAGATCCAGCTTTTTGAAGACAAAATAGTCCTCGGGAGACAGAATATTTTTGGCTACATAACCCTGGATGCTTCCTTTGTAATCCTGAATCTTGATGAAAGCGGCTTTTCCGAAATTGCGTACGGCCATCAGTCGGCCGGCCACCGAAAAGGTTGTCTCCAGCTTCGACAGGGCGTCGTTGTCTAAATGTCCGAAATCGTCGAATATTTGCTTGCTCGTGTTTTGGGGCTTGATATGATTGGGATATAAATCAATGCCCGCGGCTTTGAGCGCGGCTATTTTTTCTTTGCGAATGTTCAGAAGTTCACTATCTTCCATAAAATCTCCACTTTCAGAAGTTTGTATGACTATATTTTTTTCGCCGAATAGTCAAGCAGGATGATATATTTAATTCATGTGTAAAATTCGTTTGCTACCAACGGCAATGTTATGTATGATGAACGCCAATTTCTCGCAGGAGGTGCGCAAATGGTGAATAAGGTGATATTGATCGGAAGGCTGGGCCGGGATCCGGAGGTTGCCTACACGCCTGATGGCACCATGGTCACGAAATTTACGTTGGCGACCGATGAACAGTGGAAGGATAAGAACGGAGAAAAAGTACAGAGAACGGAATGGCACAGAGTTGTCGCCTGGGGAAAACTCGCCGAAATTTGCGGCAATTACCTTGTCAAGGGAAAGCTTGTTTTCGTGGAAGGCCGAATCCAGACCCGTTCCTGGGAAGATAAGGAAGGTGTCAAGCGTTTTACGACGGAGATTATCGCCAATAATATGCAAATGCTGGATACAAAGGGCCCAAGCAAAGCAGGCGAGGCGGCTTCAGGGCCGGAACCGGCCAGCGCGGAGGATGTCAACCCGCCGATCGATGATGTTCCTTTTTAAAGGAAAATTCAAAAATCAAGTTAAAAAGATATCAATCTTTCTGTCAGATCTGAAAAATTGGCGCTCAAGCTCATCCGCAAGTGCTGCGTCGGGGAAGTTTATTTTTTATCTTCTTTGGATGACTGATCCGTAATTTCGTTGGTCTCATTCATGGATTTTTTGAAGTTTTTGATGCCTTTCCCGAGCGCGGATCCTATTTCCGGAAGTCTGCCCACCCCGAAAATAATGACCACAATGATCAGTACGATAATCAATTCCTGCCAGCCCATTCCAAACATATTATTTACCTCTTGAAAGAAAAATTTTTTTCTTATTGGGGCAGTCTCATGTGGACTACCTCACCCTTTTTCCCGATATTGTCAATGTTTTTCCCCTTGAATGTTATGGAAACACCCCCTGCGTTGCCGATATCCAGCCTAAACGCATTTCCATTTTTCCTCAATTGCTCTCCGGGTTTGAGCAAAATTTCCGTCGGGTTTTCTTCTCCCTCGGTCTGTACCTTGAGCCAAGTTTCCTCAAGCGCTACTATTACAAGGTCTTTTGCCGCATTGTCAACGGTTAGTTGCTTTTTCCCCTCGCCGGAATCGCTTTTTTCTTTATCCTGCATGGGAAGATTTGATTCCGGGCGACCGGAAACGTCCTCGTTCGTTTTAATCTCCGCCTGCGTTTGAGGGGGGATCTGATTTGTGTTTGGCGATCCTGATGCGACAGACTGCTGTGTTTGCGGTTCAAGCGGTTGGTTTGATGATAATGCGCTATCGCCGACAGGATGGGTTTGTCTCAATAACAGCCATACGGCGAAGGCCGCGATCACGGCAGCAAGAAGCCATCCATAAATTTTATTTTTAAAGGCGGTGTTAACCGACGATGCCTTTTCGGAATGCTGTTTGCGCAAAATCCGATTTTCCGCCTCCCGTGATTGAATATGGTCCTCATAATGTTTCAGCAACGCATCTTCGCTGACGCCTAAAAACCTGGCATAGGTCTTGATGAAATTTCTTGTGTAAACCGGATCGGGCAGCACATCAAAATCGCCGTTTTCAATAGCCTCAAGATAGGCCGATCGGATGCGTGTCTTCTGGAAGACATCATCCAGAGACAATCCCAATGATTCTCTTTTGCTTTTTAAATCCCGGACGTACTCGCCGGGTGTTTTTTCCACAAACATAAACAGTCGCAGATAAAAACGTTCATTTTTTTGACATTTAGCACTAAATTGGCAATTTAACAACCTTATAGAACAAGGGTAAAAAGATTATTTCTTTGATTTTTAAAAAAATGTGGTTAGTATTTTTCCATGATCAGACTTAGGAGATGATTGCTATGGAAGCGTGGAAGTCTTTTGCGGTTGATTTGGCGTTCAAGGCGGGAAAACTCTTGAAAGAAAAGTTCAATCAGACGCACGAGATTCTTTACAAGGGCGACATCAACATCGTCACGGAAGCCGACAAAATGTCTGAAAAATTGATTATGGATGAAATCAAACGAAAATTTCCGGAACACGGCATCTTGTCGGAGGAATCCGATGCCGTTGCCGGATCTGTTGCGTTGCGCTGGATTATTGACCCGCTGGACGGAACCACCAATTACGCCCACGGTTATCCCGTTTTTTGCGTCTCCATCGCACTCGAACAAGACGGGCAGGTGATTTTGGGCGTCATTTATGACCCGACCAGAAACGATCTGTTCACCGCTCAGCGGGGCCGTGGCGCTTTTTTGAACGGAGAGAAGATTTCCGTTTCTCGTCTGTCCCGTTTATCCCACGCGCTTCTGGCGACGGGCTTTCCCTACGACATAAGAGAGAGCCGGGAAAACAATCTCGACTACTTTACCAAAATGGCCCAAAAAGCGCAGGCGATAAGACGGGCCGGGTCGGCGGCTCTGGATTTGGCCTACCTGGCCGCGGGACGGTTTGACGGTTTCTGGGAACTTAAATTGAAACCATGGGACACGGCGGCGGGCTGTCTGATGGTTCAGGAGGCCGGCGGCAGGATTTCCGATCTTTCCGGCGATCCCTGGAACATGGAATCCCCGCACCTGCTGGCTTCCAACGGCCGGCTGCATCAGCCGATGATTGAGGCGCTGCGCGGGGATTAATCAGCG
>DAOSZO010000039.1:0-24387 GCA_035382085.1 Smithella sp. | reverse complement strand
GATTTTGGTCGGCCTGTTTGAGCGGCAGATCGTTGTTTTGCCCGATGCGGGTCTTGCCGGGGAAATAACGGATGAAGCCGTGAAAAAGATCACGCTAGCCATGCGGCCTCTTTTGAGAAGCGGGCAGACGGCCAAAGCTTTGGAGGCCGGCTTAGAAACCCTGGCGGATTGTGTGTCCCCGCCCCCGAATGCCTGTCCGCGGGCCCATGCATTGCCCGACGCTGTCATTGAGGAAAAGGGAGTATGAAGAAAGTCGTTGTTGGTGTGCTAGTCTTTGTGTTTGTCCTTTCGGTGGGGACTGGTTTCGCGGCGGACATTCCCTATCTGACCGGTTGGGTTAACGATTACGCCGACATACTTTCTCCTGATTCGCGAAGGATCATCGCCGAACAACTCAAATCCCATGAGGAGCGCACCGGAAATCAGATCGCCGTGCTGACCGTGCCGACGCTTGACGGGGAAAGCATCGAGGAATACGCCGTTTCCGTTTTTAAGGTGTGGAAGCTGGGGCAAAAGGGAAAAGACAATGGAATTTTGATCGTCGTCGTTCCTGCGGAGCGGAAAATGCGCATCGAAGTCGGTTACGGTCTGGAAGGAACGATTCCTGACGGTGTTGCGGGAGGCATCATCCGCGATGTTATGACGCCGAGGTTCAAGACGGGAGATTATAACGGAGGTCTTGAAGCGGGCGTGCAGGCGATCATCAGCGTGCTGGAAGGCGGTGCCGCACCGCCGGTGCAAAAATTTTCCGCGGGGAACAAAGCGGCGCAAGGGGTGTTCCTGGAAATGCCCGACATGACGATTTTTGAGAGAATATTGCTGGGCGCTTTTATTTTCGGCATTATCGGATTATTTACGGTTCTGGGTATCGTGACGCCGGGCGGTGGAGGGTGGTTTCTGTATTTTTTCCTGATTCCCTTTTGGGCGATGTTTCCGATCGTCGTGCTCGGCGCCATGGGCGCGTTTTATCTTTTTGTCGTTTATCTGATCGGCTTTCCTTTGGCGAAAGTCTTATTCAGAAACAGCAAATGGTATGACAGCGCGGTGAAAAAAATGCAGAAAGGACAATCCGGCATCGGGGGATTTCCCTTCGTTACGGGCCGTTCGGATAATTCATGGAGCTCGGGAAGCTCGTCTGGATCGGGCTTTTCCGGCGGGGGAGGGACCTCCGGCGGAGGCGGAGCGTCGGGAAGCTGGTAAAAAACCCGGCTGACCGCTGACTGTCTCGCCGGTTTATCCATAAGAAAAGCGGTGCAAAAATGTCGCTGCACCGCTTTTCTTGTATTCTGATCTGAAATGTCTTTTTAGAAATGGGCCATTTTCTTCAGCGCTTCAATCCGGTCGTCCAGCGGCGGGTGCGTCATAAACAAAAGCTTCAATCCCCGGCCGGGCTTTCCGTTGATGCCGAAGGCGGCCATTTGGTCGGGCAGGGGTTCGGAGACGGCTTTCTTGAGCTTTTCCAGAGCCGCGATCATGTTTTGAACGCCCGCAAGTTTTGCGCCGCCGGCATCCGCGCGATACTCTCTCTTCCGGCTGAACCACATGACGATAATACTGGCGAGGATGCCGAAGCAGATTTGCGCGATCAGCGAGGTGACGACATATCCGATGCCATGGCCTTCCTCTTCATTTTTCAGGATCACTCGGTCCACGAAGTAGCCGACCACCCGGGAAAAGAAGATGACGAAAGTATTGACGATGCCCTGAATCAACGTCAGGGTGACCATGTCGCCGTTGGCGACATGGCTGATTTCGTGACCGAGCACCGCCTCCACTTCATCTTTGTTCATGGATTGGAGCAATCCGGTGCTCACGGCCACCAGAGCGTTGTTTTTGTTCATGCCGGTCGCGAACGCATTGGGCGAAGGGGAATCGAAAACGGCCACTTCGGGCATGCCGAGTCCGGCCATCTGTGCCTGTTTTTTCACCGTTTCCACCAGCCAGACTTCGGCGGGGCTTGAGGGGTTTGTGATGACCTGGGCGCCCATCATTCTCTTGGCGCTCCATTTGGACATCGCCAGCGAAATGAAAGAGCCGCCGAAGCCGAAGATGAAGGCGAAAATCAGCAATTGGGTCATGTTCAAGCCATTTGGGGTGAGAAAACGATCAACGCCCAGAAGGCTGGCAACGATGCTCAAAACCACCAAAACGGCGATGTTGGTTGCAATTAAGAGGAAAACCCTTTTCATTTCAAAACCTCCCAAATCATGATCTTTGCCCGATGCAGGATTCTCTTTTTCATAATAGGAGTTCTTTGTGCGATGTCAAGATTTCCGGGGAAAATGTTTTCCGGAGAACTTCCAAAGCATGAACTCCTTTGGCTACAATTCCGTCATCAGCTATTTCGAGCCGCACTGGCAGCTGCCGTTGATCCACTGGCACCCGTACAGACAACACTTGGCCTGCTCCGGAGGCATGCACTGGCCGTCGCACTCCACGCCGCCGCACCAGCTGCCGTTGAGGTAACACATGCCCATCTGGCAGCATCGGGCTTCGCTGAAAGACATGCACTGGCCGTTGCACTCCGCTCCGCACTCTCCGCTGGAGAGCGTGCAGGCGCCCAAGTCCTCGCATTTTCCGGCGTAAAGTGCGGTTGCCGAAACCAGCAATAAAGCAACAACAAATCCTGTCATCAAAAATTTTTTCACACGGCCCTCCTGTGTATAAACGTATTGCGCTTATTAATATAGGGAGGATGACCATTCATGTCAAGATGTTCCTGTTGGCGGGATTTTGTTAGTTGTGCTTGAAAGCCTTCCATTTATGTGGTAGTTGACTTTGCCCGAATTTGGTATTAAGCATAAAACACATACGGAATTGATTTTATTGCGGTTAAGCCGCTATTTTTATTTGGGATGAGAGGAACAATAAAATGGATTACAAAAACACGTTGAATCTTCCCAGGACGGATTTTCCGATGAAGGCGAATCTCGCCCAAAGAGAGCCGGAAATGCTCAAAAGATGGGAAGAAATGGGTATTTATAAGAAGATCAGACAAGCCGCCAAGGGCAGGAAGCCGTATATTCTCCATGACGGTCCCCCCTACGCCAACGGCAACATCCACCTGGGAACGGCGCTCAATAAAATCATCAAGGACATCGTGATCAAGTCCAAAAATATGACCGGTTGTGACGGCGTTTATGTTCCGGGATGGGACTGCCACGGCTTGCCGATCGAATTGCAGGTGGACAAGGAGCTCGGCGCCAAAAAGGCGAAAATGACGCAGGTGGAAAAACGACGCGCCTGCCGGCTTTACGCCGAGAAATATGTCGGGATCCAGCGCGATCAGTTCAAACGGCTGGGCGTATTCGGCGAATGGGAAAATCCCTACCTGACCATGTCCTATGAGTATGAGGCGGCCACCGTCGCCGAATTCGGCAAGCTTTATCTGAAGGGAAGCGTCTACAAGGGGAAAAAACCCGTTTACTGGTGCGCGTCCTGCAAAACAGCGCTGGCGGAGGCCGAGGTGGAGTACGCGGATCATTCCACCCCGTCCATTTACGTGAAGTTCAAATTTGTGTCCGATATCGCGCAGATTCTGCCGAAACTGGCGGGACAAAGCGTTTCGATGGTGATCTGGACAACGACCCCCTGGACGATTCCCGCCAACCTGGCCATCGCGGTCAAGGATGATTTCATTTATGTTGCTGTAAAAATCAGTGACGAAGTGCTGATTGTCGCCAAAGAGATGCTGGATTATTGCCTGGAGGCGTTCGGCCATCGCGGCAAGCCCTATGAGATTCTCGATGAATTCAAGGGCGAAGTGCTGGAAGGTCAGAAATGCCTGCATCCGCTGGTCAACCGGCACAGCGTTTTGATTCTGGCGCCGTTTGTGACGCTGGACGCGGGAACCGGCGCCGTGCATATCGCGCCGGGTCACGGGCAGGAGGACTATGAAATCGGCCTGGAATACGGCCTGGATAATTACGCGCCGGTGGACGAGGCGGGAAAATTTACCGAAGATGTCGAACATTTCGCCGGACAGTTTGTTTTCGACGCCAATGACAACGTCATCAAGAAACTCGATGAAGTGGGGGCGCTTCTGGGGCACGTGCCGATGCAGCATTCCTATCCGCACTGCTGGCGCTGCAAGCAGCCGATTATTTTCCGTTCCACAGAGCAGTGGTTCATCTCGATGGAGAAAAACGATCTGCGCAAAAAGGCGCTGGCCTGCATCAACGAGGTGACGTGGATCCCCTCGTGGGGACGCGATCGCATTTACGGCATGGTGGAAAACCGTCCCGACTGGTGCATTTCCCGCCAGCGGCTCTGGGGCGTTCCCATCACGGTGTTTTACTGCGCCAAATGCAAAAACGAGGTGCTGACCCAGGAAATCCTCGATCATGTCGTCGACCTGGTTGAAAAGGGAGGCGCGGATGTCTGGTTCGAAAAGGAATCGAAAGACCTGTTGCCCAAACATACGACCTGTCCGCACTGCCGCTCGACGGAATTTACCAAGGAGCTGAATATCCTGGATGTGTGGTTTGACTCGGGAGTGAGCCACGCGGCGGTCCTGGAAAAGAGGCCGGATTTGAGCTGGCCCTGCGATATGTATCTGGAAGGTTCCGACCAGCACCGCGGATGGTTCCATTCCTCGCTTCTGGAATCGGTGGGCACAAGGGGGCGCGCCCCGTATAAGAGTGTTCTGACGCACGGCTTTGTCGTGGACGGCGAGGGCAAAAAAATGTCCAAGTCGGTGGGCAACGTCATCGGAGCGGAGGAGGCGATCTCCCAGTACGGCGCGGAGATTCTGCGGCTTTGGGTGGCGGCGGAAGACTACACCGACGATATCCGCATCTCCGATGAAATTCTCAAACGACTCACGGAAGCGTACCGCCGCATCCGCAATACCAGCCGTTTTATTCTGGGCAATCTCTACGATTTCGATGTCGATAAGGACAGCGTGCCTTACGAACAGATGACAGAGATGGACCGATGGGCCCTGCACCGCCTGCAGGAAGTGGTTAAACGCGTCACGGAAGCTTATGAGCGCCATCAATTCCACGTTGTTTTTTATACGCTGTATAATTTCTGCACGGTGGATTTGAGCGCGCTTTATCTGGATGTTTCGAAAGACCGGCTCTACACCAACCGTGCGGCATCCACCGTGCGCCGCTCCGGCCAGAACGCCATGTTCATCATTCTGGACGCGATGACCAGACTGCTGGCGCCGATTCTGACTTTCACCGCCGAAGAGGTGTGGCTTTCCATGCCGTCATGGCAGGGGAAGGAGGAAAGCGTTCATCTGGCCCAGTTCCCGAAGTTCAATGAGAAATATTTCGATGTCCGGCTGGGAGAACGCTGGAAAACCATGATCGACATCAAAAGCGAAATCGCCAAGGCCATTGAGCAGGCGCGAAAAGAAAAAGTGATCGGCCATTCGCTGGATGCCCGGATCGCCATCGCCGCGCCGCAGGCCGTGCGCGACCTGCTGGCGGCGCATCAGGAAGACCTGCGGGCCCTGCTGATTGTTTCCCAGCTGCAGATGGTTGAGGAGGCGGAGATCCAAAAGCCCTATGCCAGTGAAACCGTCAAGGGACTGATCGTCGGCGTGGAGAAGGCGCGCGGCGTAAAATGCGAGCGTTGCTGGATTTACGAGGAATCCGTCGGAAAGGACAAGACGCATCCGATGATTTGCGCGCGCTGTCTGCAGAATCTGTGAGCGGGCGCCGCGTCCTACCGAGAAAGTGGCCGGTGTTTCGGCCGTGATGGGGAGTTGTCTTTGAGAAAAAATATTTTGATATTGGTCATTGGCGCGGCGGTTGTCGTCGCTGTGGACCAGATAACGAAATCGGCCGTGGTGTCGAGGTTTTTCCTTCATGAATCGTATCCGGTCATCAGCGGGTTTTTCAATCTTGTTTACGTGTTGAATCCGGGCGCGGCTTTCGGCTTTCTGGCCAGGGCGTCAGAAACCTTCCGTTTGTTTTTCTTTGTCGGGATAACGGCTACGGTTATTTTGATGATCCTTTTCTATATTGTAAAAAGCCAAGCGGACAACACCTTGAATGTTGTCTGCATGACGCTGATTTTTTCAGGGGCCGTCGGAAATCTTGTGGACCGCGTGCGTTTCGGCGCGGTTGTTGATTTTCTGGATTTTTACATTCACACCTGGCACTGGCCGGCTTTCAATGTTGCCGATACCGCCATCACCACCGGCGCTGTTTTGATGATTTGGGGGATGATTGTCCGCAGGGCAAGGAACGTTCAGGATTAAATTGTTCGGCTTTTTTAATTGAAAGGTAGAGCCATGAAGCTGTATTTGTTGATCCGGACCTTTTTGTCGCGCCATCTGACACCCGCGAGAATCTTCGTGTTGAGCTTTGCCGCGGCGATTTTGCTGGGGACGGTGCTTTTGTCGCTGCCTTACGCCTTCCGTCAGACCCCTTTGCGTTTTATCGATGCGTTGTTTACCGCCACATCCGCGGTTTGTGTGACCGGTCTGACGGTGCTCGATATCGGAAGCGATCTGTCTCTCTTCGGGCAAGTGGTCACGATGCTTCTTTTTCAGATCGGCGGACTGGGCATCATCACGTTTTCCATCATTCTGTTTGCCTTGATGGGACGCGGCATCTCGTTCAAGGGACGGGAAGTCACGCAATCGCTGTTTATGTATTCTCCCAAAAAAGACTTTAATCTGATTATCAAGAAGGTGCTGCTCTACACGCTCATCATAGAAAGTGCCGGCGCCCTGCTTTTGTTTTTCCGTTTTGCCCGGGAATTTTCGTTGGGTCAGGCCTTGTACCATGCCGTCTATCACGCCGTTTCCGCGTTCAATAACTGCGGTTATTCCCTTTTTTCCGACAGCCTGACGCGATATCAGGAAGATGTCGTGGTGAATTTGATCATTGCTCTTTTAATTATCTTGGGAGGCATTGGTTTTTTGGTTCAGCAGGAGGTTGTCGCTCGGCTGCGCGACCGCAGAAACAAACTATCGCTGCATACCAAAATCGTTTTGATTACGACAGGGGTGTTGATTTTCGGCGGAGCAGTTTTATTTTATCTGCTGGAGGCGGATAATGTTTTGCAGGGCGCTTCCCTCAAGACGGCACTGCTGACCTCGTTTTTCCAGTCGGTGACCGCGCGGACGGCCGGATTTAATACGGTGGACATCAGAATGCTGACCAATTCCACCATTTTGATCATGCTGATGTTGATGTTTATCGGCGCTTCGCCGGGTTCTGCGGGCGGCGGCGTCAAGACAACGAGCTTTGCGCTGCTTCTGCTGTTGGTCGTCAACCGCATTCGGGGCAATGAAAATGTCAACGTCGCCAACAGGACCATTCCCCGGGAGCTTGTGGAGCGGACAATTTCTATTATTTTTTCCGCCGCCGTCCTCATCGGCCTTGTAACGGCGCTGCTATTGTTTTTCAGCGATTCCAGCGGCATGCCGTTTGCTCTGCGTCATGAATTTATCGAATATGTGTTTGAGACATTTTCCGCCTTCGGCACGGTCGGCCTTTCCATGGGCGCAACGCAAAAACTCAATGACGTTCAAAAATACGCCATTATCTTGATGATGTTCATCGGCCGCGTCGGACCGCTGACAATGGCGTTTGCGTGGTATTCGTCAAGGAAAAGAAGAGTGACTTATGCCGAAGAATCGGTTATGGTCGGATGACCGGAAGGAGGGGTAAATGAGAAGAGCGGTTGTGATTGGCTTGGGCATATTCGGTTATCATATCGCCCGGACGCTTTTTGAGAACGGCTTTGAAGTCGTGGCCATCGACAAGAACAAGGAGATTGTCCAGAAAATACGGGATTACTGCACCAAAGCCGTCCTGGCCGACGGCACGGACCAGGAATTGATGGCTGAAATCGGCATAGGAGAGGACGACATCGCCATTATCTCTTTTGGAGAAGATTTGGCTGCCGCGACCATCATCACGCTGCACCTGAAGCAGATGAAGGTAAAGAATATCATTGTCAAAGCGCCGAACGAGGAGCACAAAATGATTCTTGAAAAGGTGGGCGCCACCGATGTCATCATTCCCGAAATGGACATCGCAAAGAAGCTGGCCAGAAGCCTCGTTTCCCCCAATGTGATGGATTACATCCCCCTTTCGGATGATTATATGATTTTTGAAATGGCACCGCCCAACAGTTTTTTGGGTAAAACACTGGCTGAATTGCAGTTGAGGAACAAATATAACATTGAAGTCATCGCCGTTCGTGATGTCATTTCCGACAAGGTGCACATGGTGCCGCGCGCCGGTTTTGTCGTGAAGGACGGCGAAGTCCTGGTGGTCATCGGCAAGGAGGGCGATATCAGCAAAATCAAGTAATGATAATCGTCCGGTGTCGAACGCAAAGCTTTCGAAAAGACTTTGTCCATGCGGAGGCGCTGCTTCAAATCAGCCTCTGACTCTTTTCTTGTAAGATTGCGGAAAAAAACGGAGGGAAGAAAATTGAAAATCAAACAAGAGGGATCATGATTCAACGGAAGTATTTCTCTGACACATTATTGCGGTCTTGTATCCTTGAGTTTATCTAATTCCTCCTTATATTTTTCCGCTTGGGCTTTGACTTGTTCAAGTTCTTCTCGGGCTTTTTCAAGCTTTTCTTCCTGACGGCGCCGTTCCTCGCGGTTTTTTTCCTGCATTTCGTCAAGACCCACATAGACGGCCAAAGCTCCGCCCAGCAGCAGGAACAAAGGGAGGGAACCTTTTAAAATGGTCATAAAATCCGGCCAGAAGAAGATCAGGCTGACCAATCCGAAAATGGCGGAAATTATTCCTCCGATAAGCAAGGACATGTGGACACCTCCCGGGAAGAATTTCTTAAATTTCCGCATTTTTTAGCATAAATATCTCTGGGCGACAATACCCAATATGTTACGGATTGCATGAAAATATTTCTTGATTTAAAGCTGTTGATAAATTAAATTTCAAAAACAGTAAATTTATGGGGAAAAAATGTTAGTGCCAAATTTTGCCAAAGGGGACGGATTGGTTCCTGCCATTGTCCAAGATGCTGAAACAAAAGAAGTTCTGATGATGGCTTACATGAACCGTGAATCATGGGAGGCCACGCTGAAAACAGGAAAGGCCACCTATTGGAGCAGATCGCGGCAGAGGCTATGGTTGAAGGGCGAATCTTCGGGCAATGTTCAGATCGTCAAAGCGATTTTTATTGACTGTGATGAGGACACGATTCTCCTGCAGGTCAAACAGATCGGGGAGGCCGCCTGCCATACGGGCTATCGTTCCTGTTTCTACCGGAAGCTGGAAGGGGATACTTTTGTGATTATCGGTGAAAAGATTTTTAATCCAGAGGATGTTTATAAATGAAAGTTTTAAAGCTGGGAATTCCCAAGGGAAGCTTGGAAACCAACACGATTGATTTGTTTAAGAAAGCCGGCTGGCGCATTACCAGCGACGCCCGGAGCTACTTTCCGGATATTGACGATGCGGAAATAGCCTGTCGGCTGGTGCGCGCGCAGGAAATGTCGCGTTATGTGGAAGATGGAACTCTCGATTTGGGCCTCACCGGAATCGATTGGATTATGGAAAATGAATCAGACGTGGTGGTTGTTCAGGATTTGATTTATTCCAAAGTGTCCACGCAGCAAGCGCGGTGGGTGTTGGTGGTCAGGGAAGATTCGCCATACAAATCCATTCATGACATGGAGGGCAAAAAGATATCGACGGAGCTGGTGAACTTCACGAAAAAATATTTTGCCGAACGGAAAATCAACGTGCATGTCGAATTTTCCTGGGGAGCGACGGAAGCCAAGGTGGTTGAAGGCTTGGTGGACGCCGTTGTAGAGGTGACGGAAACCGGGTCAACGATAAAAGCCAACAAGTTGAAAATCATTCATGAACTGATGAAGACCAATACGCAGCTCATTGCCAGCCATGCCGCCTGGAAAAATTCCTGGAAACGGAAAAAAATCCAGCAAATCAGCACCATGCTGACCGGTTCGCTGCAGGCGATGGGCAAGGTTGGTCTGAAGCTCAATGTTTCCAAAGAAAACCTGGAAGGCGTGATGAAACTGCTTCCTTCGCTGAAATCTCCCACGATTTCAAGTTTGTCGTCGGACAAATGGTTTGCCGTGGAATCTATCGTGGATGCCAAAATTATGCGCGATTTGATTCCTCAACTCTTGGAAGCTGGAGCCCAGGGTATTATTGAATATCCTCTAAACAAGGTCATTTAAGGGGATCTTTCATGTCCAGGAAAGCAAAAGTCGTCCGTGAAACGACGGAAACAAACATCCGGCTGGAAATTGATTTGGACAAGACATCCGGCAGCAGCGTCGACACGACCATTCCTTTTTTCAATCACATGCTGGAGTTGTTCGCCCGTCATGCTCTGTTGAAATTGGTTGTGAAAAGCAAAGGCGACACGCATATTGACGATCATCATCTGGTGGAGGATTTGGGTATCTGTCTGGGCAAGGCCGTCGCGCAGGCGTTGGGAAAAAAGGCAGGTATCAACCGCTACGGCTCCGCTTGTGTGCCGATGGACGAGACGCTGTGCCGCGTGGATATGGATATTTCCGGTAGACCCTATCTGATTTACAACGTGAAAAACGACCGTCGGAAAATCGGCGGTTTTGATCCCGCACTGGTCAAGGAGTTTTTCAAGGCCTTTACGGATCAGAGCGGCATCACGCTGCACATCAACCTCATGTATGGAGGCAACAGCCACCACATTATCGAGGCCGTATTCAAAGCGTTCGCCCGTGCTTTCCGGGAGGCGGTAAGTTTCAATCAACGGATCGAAGGCGTTCTTTCCACAAAAGGGAAACTCTAACATGAAAGAGGTGTGGCCGTGTCCCATCATTTACTGAAAAAGTCGCTTTTTGTTGCCGGCCTGATATCGGTTGCCTTTTGGGCTTTCGCCGTCAGCGTTTGGGCTGAAGAACTCAGCGAGAAAAAGAAACCCGCTAGGGTGGCCGTCGTTCCTTTTGAGATATTGGGCGCTCAAAATGGACAGGCGGGGGCGGTCGTTTGTCCTCTTTGCGGAACCGCCGCATCTGTCGGGGCGGTTTCCCGAGGCGCGGAGACGATCATTCAGGAAATTTTTATCCATAAAATATCCGCATCAGGAAATGTGGAAGTCATCCCGTTCGAAAAAACAGAAAGCGTGTATAAAAGAATTTCTTCCGAATCTTTTAAGGAACCGCTGTGGATCACCCTGAGCAAGGTTGGTCAGGAACTAAAGGCGGATTTTGTGGCCGCTGGTTATGTCTACCGTTTCTCCGAAAGAGTGGGTTACAAGTTTTCATCGGAACGTCCGGCATCGGTGGCTTATGAGATTCATCTGCTTGACTCGCAAAGCGGAAACATCGTTTGGCGGGGATTTTTTGACAAAACGCAAAAATCATTGATGGAAGATGTTTTGCAGATATCCTCATTTTTCAAGGGCGGAGGAAAATGGCTGACAGCGCGCCAGCTTGCCGAGCAGGGAATGGATGAGATCTTCAAGACGATTCCGGACTTCTAGAGCGGTATCAGCTTCTTCGGCGGTCATTTAAAAAATCCTGTCATCAGCGTGTTCGATGTTATGAGAATAATCTTTGACGTTCAATCGTTTGACTTGCAAAATTGACAATATCCCGAAGGAAGAAACCAAGAGAGGTCGTCATGATTATCATTCCAGCCATTGATATTAAAGAGGGAAAATGCGTCCGTCTGGCCCAGGGGGATTTTGACCGCGTGACCACCTACGCCGACAATCCCGTGGAAATGGCTTTTGCCTGGGTGCAAAAGGGCGCCGAACTCATTCACATTGTGGATCTTGATGGATCCTTGGCGGGCTTGCCGCGCAATTCGAAAATCATTATTGATATTGCGCGCAAGCTGGAGATTCCGGTGCAGGTCGGCGGCGGAATCAGGGACATGGAAACGATTGAATACTATTTGACCAACGGCGTGTCGAGTGTCATTTTGGGCACAACGGCTCTTCATAATGAAGCCGTTGTCGAGGAAGCTTGTGAAAATTTTCCGGAGAGAATCATTCTGGGCATCGATGCGCTTGACGGCAAAGTGGCCAGCCACGGCTGGACGCAAAAATCCGAGCAAAACGCCATTGATTTGGCGAAACGTTATGAAAAATATGCCGTAAAAGCGATTGTTTACACGGATATTCATCGTGACGGCATGGGAACGGGAATCAATATCGACGCCACCAGAGATATGGCGAAGGCCGTGAAAATTCCGGTGATTGCTTCGGGTGGCGTGTCTTCCATCGAAGACATCGAAAATTTGCTGTCGGTGACCGATTGTGAAATCTACGGCGTAATTATCGGACGGGCTCTTTACACGGGGGCCATTGCCCTTGAGGAGGCCATTCGAATAAGCAAAAAATATTAATTCCTGGGAGGTCAGAAAATGGCGGACTGTGTATTTTGCAAGATTGTGAGAGGTGAAATTCCCTGCGCCAAAGTGTATGAAGATGAAAAAGTGCTGGCTTTTGATGACATCCATCCGATGGCTCCGGTTCATGTCGTCCTCATTCCCAAGCATCATATTGCCACCCTGCTGCATGTTGATGTCCAAAGCGGCGGTCTGATGGAGGCTCTGATCAAAGCCGCTCAGGAGGTGGCCAGGAAAAAGGGAGTTGCCGAAAAGGGCTTCCGCGTCGTGATCAACTGCAACGCACAAGGCGGTCAGGTTGTTTTTCACCTGCACATGCATCTGCTGGGCGGGAGACAGCTGGAAGATCAACTGGGATAAATGTCAAAACATACGAGGGAGAACAATGATGGATATCAACACGAAACTTCAGGAGGAAATGATTGCTGCGGCGAAGTCCAAGGATAAAATAAGACTGTCCGTGATCCGGCTGATGAAAACGGCACTGCATAACAAAGAAATCAGTCTGATGCGGCCCCTGCAGGAGGCGGAAGTTTTGCAGGTTATTGCTTCAATGATTAAACAGCGTAGGGATTCCATCGAACAGTTCGCCAAAGGCGGCAGGACGGATTTGGTGGAGAAAGAAGAGGCGGAATTGAAAATTCTTCAGGAATTTATGCCCGCGCAGATGTCCGAAGAAGACCTCGACAGGCTGATTCAAGAAGCCATCCGGGAAGCCGGTGCCGTTTCCGTCAAAGATATGGGAAAAGTCATGAAAATTCTGATGCCCAAAATTGCCGGCCAGGCCGACGGCAAGGTGGTTGGCGAAAAGGTGAAGGCCTTTTTATCCCGTTGATTTTTTATATGAATGCTTTTTCTGATCAAATTTTTTAGGCGAACGCGTGCGTTTTGACAACAATCAAATTGAAGAAATCAAAAACCGAATCGATATCGTGGATTTTGTTTCCGAATATCTCACCCTGAAGAAAGCGGGAAGAAACTATGTCGGCCTGTGCCCGTTTCATCAGGAGAAAACCCCTTCCTTTACGGTGAACAGAGAAAAGCAGATTTTCTATTGCTTCGGCTGCGGAGAAGGCGGAAACGTTATCACGTTTCTGATGAAAATTACGGACAAGTCTTTTCCGGAAGCCATCAAGGATCTGGCGGATCGGGCGGGGGTGGTGTTGCCGGTCATCGCCTCAACGGAAGTTCGAAAAAAGGATTCGCTGAAGGAAGGCATCATCAATGTGAATGCCAAAGCGGCGCAGTATTTTGCCCGCAATCTTTTTTCCGCGGCGGGAGCGTCAGCGCGTCGATATCTGCAGGAGAGAGGGATCGTCGAAAACACGGTCAAAACCTTTAATATAGGCTACATCCCCGACGGCTGGCGGTCCTTGGCGGATTTTTTGGATAAAAGCGGCGTTTCGTTGAAACTGGCCGAGCAGGCCGGTTTGGTCGTCGCCGATAAGGGGGGCGGCTTTTATGACCGGTTTCGAAACCGTCTGATGTTTCCGATTGAAAATGTCTCCGGCGACGTAGTCGCTTTCGGGGGAAGAATTCTCGGTCAGGGAGAACCCAAATATCTCAATTCCCCAGAATCGCCGGTCTACATCAAGGGCAGAAATCTCTATGGGCTGAACAGGACCAAGGAAGACATCCGCTCCAAAGGCTATGCCATCATTGTTGAGGGCTATTTTGATTTGATTTCTTTGTGGAATGCGGGTATGGGCAATGTCGTGGCCACGCTCGGGACGGCGCTGACCAAGGACCATCTGGATCTTTTGCGCCGCTACACGCGGGACGTCGTCGCTCTTTTTGATCCGGATGAGGCGGGAAGAAAAGCTTTGGACCGCAGCCTGGAATTGTTTTTGAGCACGGAAATGCGGGCGAGGGCGCTGGTATTGCCGGGCCGGCATGATCCCGACGAGTATGTGCGGAGATACGGCAGGGAAAAACTCGAGGAGCTCATTGAGAAAAGTCCGTCATTGGTTGATTATTACATCGACCATGTGCTGGGAAGCGGCAAAACGTTTGAGGACAAAAGGGATATTGTAAAAAACGCGATGGCGTTTTTGTCGAAGATCCTTGACAGAAAAGAAAAAGATTTGTTTATTAAACGCGTTGCCGAAAAGACAGGCATCGAAGAGGGGCTTTTATTCAAGGAATCTTATCCGCCGCGGGAGGAAAAACAACATTTTGGCAAAGGCGTGCCTCTCAACGTGGACAGCGATCTTGTGGAAATGCATTTGATCCAGATGATGCTGGAATATCCGCAAAAAATCACGCAGGTTGAGGAGACGGGCGTCATTGATTATTTCCTGCAGCCGCAGCTCCAGAATCTGGCCAGGAGAATCATCGAAGAATACAAACTGCTGGGCTTTGTGGATTTGGGTGTCCTTCTGGCATCGGACAGCCATTTCGCTCTACGCAAAAAAATATTTCAGCTGATGATGGAAGCGCTGCCCTCCGATGAAAAAGTTTTAGGAAAAATCTTTGCCGATAATGTCCGGCAAATCAGAAAAAGGTGGTTCAAGGAACAGCATCGCCAGATAAAATTAAAATTGAGTCAGGCGCAGGAAAGCGGTAATGAGGAAATGATTAAAATGCTTTTAAGAGAGAAGGAAACCATTTTGAAACAGGAAAAAGAATCAAGGTAAATGCATCGTGCGGATGAATAACTTATAAGGAGACGCCAAATGGCCAAAGAAGTAAAATCTGATGAAGTCAATAAATTGATCATGCTGGGCGAAGAGAAAGGCTTTCTGACTTACGATGACGTGAATGACGCCTTGCTTTCCGATGAGACCTCCGCGGAACAGATCGATGATATCATCATGCTGTTCGGCGAGAAGAATATTGACATCATCGACACGGAACAAGGCGAAAAATTGACGGTCAAAAAATCGGAGAAGGACATCGGGGATGCCGCTTTGAAGGACGCTTTGACGCTGGTGCCGACAGGTGACAAATCCGGTGATCCCGTAAAAATGTATTTGCGGGATATGGGCTCCGTTTCCCTTCTGAGCCGGGAAGGAGAAGTGGAGATCGCCAAAAGAATTGAAGAGGGCGCCCGCGAAACAATGTCGGCGATCTTTCGTTTGTCGGTTTCCATTCAGGAAGTCCTGAACATCGGTGACAAACTGGCGTCCGGTGAACTGAAGATCAAGAGCATCGTCGATAACATTGAGGATGAAGAAGGATTTATGGATGAGGAGGAGCAGAAAGAAAGAATTCTCAAGCTCATCGCCAGAATCCGCGATTTCAACGCCCAGAATGAGGTTTTAAGAAAGAAAATTAAAAATAAATCCCTGTCGGCCAAGAAAAAGGATCAAATCGGCGCCGAGCTGGAAAAAAACACGCAGAGAATCATCACGCTTTGCCGGAAAATCAGGTTCAGCAAAAAGCAGATTAATTTGTTTATCTGGCGTTTACGCTTATATGCCGATGAGGTGAACAAGGCCGAAAGGGTTATCGCCCACTATAAAAAGCAGACCGGTTTGACCGTAACGCAGATGGAAAAGGTGTGGGCGAAGATGAAAAAATCGGAAAAAGACGCCAAGCGCTTAGCGAAGGAGCTCAGGATTTCGGTAGAAGCCCTGCGCAAAAGCAAGACGGATATTCACGAGGCGCAGAAAAAGATCAAGCATGTGGTGAAGGAGGTGGGGATTCCCACGGCGACCTTAAAAGCGACCGTCAAGACCATTGAGGAAGGAAGAAGAAAAGCCGAAATCGCCCAAAGAACCTTGGTGGAAGCGAACTTGAGACTGGTTGTCAGCATCGCCAAAAAATACACCAATCGGGGTCTGCAGTTTTTGGATTTGATTCAGGAGGGCAACATCGGTTTAATGAAAGCGGTGGATAAATTTGAGTATCAGCGCGGATATAAATTCTCGACCTATGCGACATGGTGGATCAGGCAGGCCATCACGCGCGCCATTGCTGATCAGGCGCGTACCATCAGGATACCCGTCCACATGATTGAAACCATCAACAAGCTGATCCGCACATCGCGCTATCTGGTGCAGGAACTGGGACGCGAGCCGACACCTGAGGAAATCGCCGAAAAGATGGAATATCCGCTGGAAAAAGTGAGAAAAGTCCTGAAAATCGCCAAGGAGCCGATTTCTCTGGAGACGCCGATCGGGGAAGAAGAAGACAGCCATTTGGGGGACTTTATCGAGGATAAGAGAATCATATCCCCTTCGGAAGCGACCATTAATATTGACCTGGCGGAACAAATGAGGCGAATCCTCACCACGTTAACCCCGCGGGAGGAAAAGGTCCTGCGGATGCGTTTCGGCATAACAGATCGGTCAAATATCCTCGGTGACGAAGACATCGTTCCTTTGGAATCCATTGAAGCTCCGGAGGAAGCGCTGGATGAGGATGAAGAAATCACTAAATGAAGGAAAGAAGATACTCCTTCTCCCACTTAAAATATGATTGACAACGGGGTGTTTTGTGTATATCAACACAATTCCCGATTGAAACGGGGCGGGCCCATAGCTCAACTGGTAGAGCCACCGGCTCATAACCGGTAGGTCCCTGGTTCGACTCCAGGTGGGCCCACCAAACCGTGATTATTAAACCTATGACGCAAGATAGATTTTATTCGGACGAAATAAAAAAAATTGCCCAAACGGGCGTTTTAAGTGCCGTGATGACATCGACACATTCATTCATCAACGGCACTCACGATAAAAGCCATGGTCGGTTTGTCAGAAAAATGCACCTCAAAAAGGTGCATTTTTTTTATTCAAAAAAGGAGAGAAGAAATTGAAAGAAAAACTTTTACTGTTAATCAGGCTTCAAGAATGTGATTTGGAATTGGTCAAGTTGTCCGCCAAAAAAAAAGTGCTTCCCGAACAGATGCAAAAACTCGACAACGAGTTTAACGCCTACCAGGAGGAAGCAGGGAAAAACAAAATCAAATTGGATGAACTGAAAGCGAAACATAGGGAAAATGAGCAGAAAATAAAAAGGATCAATGAGGGCATCGTCAAAACCAAGGAAAGAATGCTGGAGGTGAAAAACAACAAGGAGTATCAGGCGATGCTCAAAGAAATCGAGATGGCGGAGAATTCCAAGAGCGAAGTCGAGACGGAAATCATAGCCCTCCTTGAAGAACTGGACAAGCTTGCTGCGCTTGTCAGGGAAGATGAAGAAAAGCTCGGACTGGCGCGTTCGAAATATGAAAAAGAAAGAAAGGATATGGAGGATGCGTTAAATTCCATTGATGCGGAAGTGCTGAAGTTGGAGGAGAAAAAAACAGAAATACAAAACAACGTGCCGAGCGACCTCCTGTCCCGATACGAGAAAATCAAAAAACGAGGTAACGGCGTTGCGATCACGTCAGTTTGGAAAGCCGTTTGCAACGGTTGTCATATGAATATTCCTCCTCAATTGTACAACGAATTGCAGCGAACCAGCGAATTGTTGAGCTGTCCCAACTGCAACAGAATTATTTACTTCCAGGAAATAGAAAAGACCGCGTAATTTATGCAAGAGGGGATCTGCAAACTGTTCACCGACGGGGCCTGCCGGGGAAATCCCGGTGCGGGCGGTGCAGGCGCCGTGCTTCTGGATGACCGCGGGCAGGTGATCTGGCAGGGGAACGAGTATCTTGAGCTCTGCACGAACAACATCGCCGAATACAGGGCGCTGATTCTGGGGTTGAAAGCGGCGCGTGAGCGCGGTTGCCGCAACCTAGAAATCTGCATGGATTCCGAATTGCTGGTCAGGCAAATCAACGGCTCCTATAAAGTTAAAAATGATAATCTGAAAAAGTTGATGAAAGAAGTGCGTGCCTTGCTGGCCGGTTTCGATTCCGCCTCCGTCAAGCATGTGCCGCGGGCGCAAAACGCAAAGGCCGACTGCCTGGCGAATATGGCAATAGACGGAAAAAAAATTTGAGGCGTTGCAAAATAAAAAACTACGCTCTTTTGGCTTCGGTCAGAGCTTTTTGAACGGACAAGGCGTGGTTTGCCGTTTCCTCTTTGATGGCGTTGAGCATCGTGACGATCCCAGCGTCGCCGGAAGTGAAATAATCGTAAAATTTATGTTCGATGATGGATTGTTCGAGACTGAGACTGAAAGCCAGCGCGTTCACTAAAGAAAAATCGCCCTTCTGCGCCTTTTGTTGTTTCAGTTTTACGTCATTGATGACGGCCTGGACGGTATAGGTTTTGGTCATTCTTTCATTGAACCGGATCTTGTCCTGTTCCGCGAGGGCTGTCAACTTGTTGAGGTAAGAAGCATGTTTTTCTTCTTCCTCTCGCAATTTTGACCACAAACTCTCATGAGCGGGAAACATTCCGGCAAACAACTTGTACAAGACGGCAATTTCCCTCTCGAGCTGTTCCAATAATTCAAGCAATTTCTTTTGGTAATCTTTCAGCATCGTCGTCTACGATGGTTTGATGATGACCAGATTATCCCGATGAATGACTTCGTCGTAATCTTTATATCCCAGGACCTGACGGATTTGACTTGTTTTGAGCCCCTTGATTTTTTTGATGTCTTCTGCTCCGTAATTCGCCAAGCCTTTGGCCAGCAGGGTTCCGTTGCGGCTGATGCAACTGACCGGGTCTCCCGGATTGAAATGTCCCTCCACGTCCGTTACGCCGGAAGGAAGCAGGCTTTTCCCTTGCTCCACCAGAGCCTTTTCGGCTCCTTCATCAATCACCAGACGGCCTTTGGATTTCAGGGTGAACGCGATCCAGTATTTTTTGCTGTTGAGCCGCTTGGACCGGGGCAGAAACAGCGTGCCGATTTCCTTCCCCGCCATGATGTCCGACAGAACGTCCTTTCTTTTGCCCGGTGCGATGATGCAGGGAATACCGATGGCGGTCACTTTTTTGGCGGCCATGATCTTGCTTTTCATCCCGCCTGTGCCGGTTGAGGATGTTTCTTCCGTGGCCATCGCTTCAATGTCGGGTGTAATCTTCTTGACCAGCGGGATAATCCGGGCTTTTTTGGATGTGGCGGGATTTTTGTCAAACAGGCCGTCCGTGCTGGTGAGAATGACGAAAAGATCGGCCTCGATGATGTTGGCGATCATGGCGGCCAGATGGTCATTGTCCCCAAACTTGATTTCGTCCACGGCAACCGTGTCATTTTCATTGATGATTGGAATGACTTTCCAGGTCAGCAGCGTGGAAAGGGTGTTGCGAATGTTGAGAAACCTCCTGCGGTCAGTGAGATCGGCAAGTGTCAACAGAATTTGAGCGACGTAAAGACCGTTTCTTTCAAACGCTTTGGAATACACGCGCATGAGACGTCCCTGTCCTACCGCAGCGGCAGCCTGTTTTTCTGGAATACTGGTGAGTTTTCCGGTCAATGCCAGCCTATGTTTCCCGGAGACAATGGCCCCGGAAGTCGCTAGAACGACGGAGCCCCCTTTTTTGACGAGGGTACTCATCTGCTCGACCAGCGTATTGATGACCTCGAGATCAAGGCCATCCTGGCCGGAGAGAACGGCCGAACCTACTTTGATGAGAATTTTTTTCGCCTGGCCGATGATGTTTTGACGATGATTTTCCATAAACGTTCTATTGAGATTGATCCAGCACAAGAACGATCCTGCGAAGGACGTCTTTCAGGCCTTCGCCGGTCACCGCCGAGAAGGTAGTTAATATTATCCCTTTTTTCTTGAAGAGAGCAACTTCTTTTTTCGCCCGTTCTCTGACATGCGGCAGATCCATCTTGTTGAGGGCGACGATTTGCGGCTTTGCCCGCATCCGCGGGTCATAGAGCTCCAGTTCCCGGTTGATGGCTTCATAATGGGTCCAGGCGTCAGCGTCCGGTTCCCCGGAAATATCCAGAATGTGAAGGAGCACGGACGTCCTCTCAACGTGTTTGAGGAATTTTATGCCCATGCCCGATCCCTCGTGTGCGCCGGGAATGAGTCCGGGGATGTCGGCAATGACAAAACTTCTGCCGTCTTTATATTTGACGACGCCCAGATGAGGCGTCAGCGTGGTGAACGGGTAGTCGGCGATTTTCGGCCTGGCGGCGGAAACACGGGAAATGAAGGTGGACTTTCCGGCATTCGGGAAACCGATGATGCCGACGTCGGCCAGCAATTTGAGTTCCAATTTTAAGGTGAATTCCTCTCCTTCCATGCCTTCCTGGGCAAAACGGGGGATCTGATGGGTTGCAGACGCAAAATGCGCATTGCCCTTGCCGCCGATGCCGCCGCGCGCGGCAACATACGTCTGACCGGGTTTTGCCAAGTCGGCGAGCATTTCTCCCGTTTCAAAGTTTCTTACAATGGTCCCCACCGGCACGGGGATGATGAGGTCATCCGCGCTTTTGCCGGTGCGATTGTTTCCTGACCCGTGCCCGCCGTTTTTGGCGATTTGATGCTGGTTATATTTCAAATCCAAAAGCGTATGATGACTGTCCGTCGCGCGCAGAATCACATCGCCGCCCTTGCCGCCGTCTCCGCCGTCCGGGCCGCCTTTCGGCACGTATTTCTCCCGGCGGAAACTGACGCAGCCGCGGCCGCCGTGTCCCGCCTTGACATAAATTTTGGCTTCATCGACAAATTTCATAAATTCCGCCAGAAATAAAAAAGGCGCTTTTGTTCAGCGCCTTTTGTGTTTTTTCTGTCAAACCATGTCTATGCGGCGTAGACGCTGACCTTTTTTCGGGTTTTGTCCAGCCGTTCATATTTGACCACGCCGTTGATAAGGGAATAGATGGTGAAGTCTTTTCCCATGCCGACATTGTTGCCGGGATGAATTTTCGTTCCCACCTGTCTGACGATGATCGATCCGGCGTTGATTTTCTGGCCCCCGAAAACCTTTATGCCGCGCCGCTGCGCGTTGCTGTCTCTTCCGTTTCGGGAACTTCCCTGACCTTTCTTGTGTGCCATGACTTCCTCCGCTTACATCGAAATTTTGGTGATTTTCATGCTGGTCAAAATCTGACGGTGGCCGGTTTTCTTGTGATAGCCTTTGCGGCGTTTCATTTTGTATACGATCACTTTCGGACCTTTCTTTTCGCCGACGATCTGGCCGATGACTTTCGCACCTTCGACAAAAGGTGTGCCGACCTTGATCTCTTTTTCGTTGGCAACCATCAAAACGTCGCTGAAAACCACTTCATCCCCGGCCTGACCGGCTATCTTTTCCACAGCGAGGACATCCCCTTCACTGACCTTGTATTGTTTGGCTCCTGTTTTGATTACTGCGTACATAACTGATCCTTACCTATTAGATTGAGATTGGGCTATATAGATAAAATGTTCGCTTTTGTCAATAAAAAATAAATCTTCATGGAAAATAGGGGTTGTCTCGACGCGAAAGATATGCAAGTTATTGATATGGATGAGATAAACGTCCAATGTGGACCGGTGAGGGACAAATTTCTACAATTTGAAAAAAGTTGAAATATCTGACTTGTTGGGAATATATTTTGTGTGAGGGAAAAGCAAAATATCAATGAGTATCAATATTGTGCGAGGTGCGTCATGAAAAATGAAGTTTCCGTGGTCCTGATCAGCGGCTGCTCAACGGGGATCGGTCGGGCCCTGGCCCGAGAATTCGCAAGGCGAAATTGGCAGGTTTTTGCGACGGCGCGCAGACCGGAGACCTTAAGGGATCTCAAAGCGCCCAATGTAGACATTGCCGCTTTGGATGTTACCGATGCGCGATCAATCCGGCGATGCGTTGATGAGGTTATTGCAAAGGCCGGTCGTATTGACATGCTGATCAATAACGCCGGCCTTTTGCTTATCGGCCCTCTGGTGGAGCTGCAAGCCAGTGAATTGCGTCTTCAATTTGAAACCAATGTCATCGGGCTGGCGGCGTTGACCAACGCCGTTGTGCCTTGGATGATAAAACAAAAATCCGGGAAAATCGTGAATATCAGCAGCATTTCCGGCGTTTTGCCGACGCCTTTTGCCGGGGCCTATTGTTCCACCAAAGCCGCGCTGACGGCTTTTTCAGATTCTTTGCGCATGGAGCTGGCTCCTTTCGGCATTCAGGTCATTACCGTGCAGCCGGGCGGCATCAAGACAAGCCTCTCGGATAATGCCGATCACGGCTTGGAGCGATTTAAAAACACCCCCTACGGTCCGATTTATGATTTCATCGTGGCCCGGGCGCACGCCTCCCAGCAAAACGCGACACCCGCGGAAGAATTTGCCGCAAAGTTGGTTGACAGGCTGGAGAGGAAAAACGCTCCGTATTTTATCCGATTGGGAAAGGATTCGACGCTGCTTCCGCTGGTGGCCAAGCTTCCGCGCGGTTTGGTTGATACTCTGCTGAACAGAAGATTCGGTTTGAATGTTCTGGCCAATTTTCAAAAGCGCAAAACGTAAGAAAAAACTTTCGTTTGATTTTTTTGATGTTTCCGACGAAAAAGGGTGTTAAAGACAAATGAAGGGGAATCCCGGCTTGTCCTGTTTGAGCGGTCGTGAGGAAAAATGAAATATGGAATTGTAGCCAACCCGGTTTCCGGCAAACAGTCGTTGGATGTTAAACGCCGGAAATTGACTGAAGCCGCCGGTATTTTGAAAGACGTCGAGATTGCCGGTCTGGACACAACATCGCCGGAGGAATTTTGTCGATGCGCTTGCGAGCTTGCTCAGAAGGCGGCGGTGCTGATTGTCGCCGGCGGAGACGGGACCTTTTCGCTGGTGATGAACAGCGTGCCCAAGGATGTGCCATTGGGTTACCTGCCTTTCGGTTCCGGGGATGTTTTGCGGCATACTTTTGGTCTTCCGCGCGACGTCCAAGCCAGCGCCCGATTGATTCAAAACGGAAGAGAACATCTCATCGATGTCATCAGCTGCGACGGCAAATCCAAAGCGCTGTTTGCAAGCATTGGCATTGAAGGTCGCATTCTGCTCGAGCGCGACCGTCACCTGCAAAACGATGTGCGAGGCCTTACCGCTTACGGTTTGGCGACGCTGAAAATTCTCTTCGACGGTTACATTAACGCGGATTTGCGGGTGGCGATCGACCAGAGAGAGATTATCGCTCCGGGCGCTCTGACCGCCGTCGTCACAAAAGTGCCTTATTACGGATATGCCTTTAAGGTGGTGCCGCAGGCGCGGGTGGACGACGGTTATCTGCATTTGCTTGTCCTGCGGTCAGGACCCTTCGGCGCGCTTTATGCTTTGGCCACCTCTTTGGCGGGAGGGAACAGATCGGGCGATTATTACCGTGCCAGGGAGATAGCCATCACCACGTCTACCGAACAACTGCTCCAGCGCAATGGCGATCCGGAGAAGGAGAAACGAACCCGTTTTTCCTTCAGGGTCCTCCCCCGCGAGTTGAAGCTGATTTTTTAAACTGCAAGCGAGGTTCTACGAAAGGATGCTTCTCGTCCTGACGACCAAGGTGCTTTGCGCTTCCGGTGCATCAAACTTGAGAATATGCGCGAGCAAATCGGCGGGACGGGCCGTTCCCGTTTGAGAATGCAGGGTTCGGAACAGGATTTTTTTGTTTTCCCGGTCCACGACAATAGATTGGACAAAAGCACGGATATCTTTTCCAAGCGTTTTTCCCTTGATCATTTTTGGAATTTCAAAAGAAGAAGCGGCCAGAAATTCTTTTACGCTTTCTTCGATTTCGCTGAGTTTTGCGGAATCCGTGCTTTCGGGCAGGAAGATTTCGTATTCAAATCCCTTCAAGGCTTCAGCGATGGGCTTTTCTCCCGACGCAAGCAATCGGAGGTCCGTCAGGCAAAGGCCTTGGGGAAGGGCGGCGTTGATCTGCATCTTGAGTTCATTCAGATCGGACCAATAAGCCAGAGCTGAGACGTCCATGAACTCCTGGAGGCTTTCCATTCCCACGGGCGTTGCGTTGCCGAAGGATATTTTCGGATGAGGGTGAAACCCTTCAGAGAAGGCGAGCTCAAGGCTGCTGCGGCGCAGGGCCCGGGTAATGGCGGCCGCGATTTCCAGATGAGACAAAAACCGCGCCTCTCCCGTCTTGCTGAACGTGAGCCGGTATTTTTTCCACAACGGGGCGGGTGCGGGCCTGTTGTTGGATGCAGGCGGGCTGGTTTCTCCCCGGGAGGCAAGGATATTCTGAATTTTGTGAAAATCGCAGGCGCCGCAGTGTTGGCAGCCTTC
>DAOSZO010000038.1:0-25209 GCA_035382085.1 Smithella sp. | reverse complement strand
ATCCGACCAGTCCCATGTTGTGATAGGCAAAGACAACGGTTTTCAAAAAGAGGATGCCTCCTTTCCATCAATAAAATGTTCGAATGAATCAAGATGATTTCGAATGAATCTTTTCAATGACATATTCGGGCCGTCTGCGGGCTTCCACGTATATCCGGCCGATATATTCGCCGATGACGCCCAACGCGAAAAACTGCAGGCCGACAAACACGAACAGAACGGCGAACAGCGTGAAAATCCCCTCCGCCGCCCACTGCGCTCCGTAAACCAGCCTCGCGATCGCCAGGAAAATACCAAAACACACGCCTAAAAAAGACATCAGGATGCCGCCGTACATGATGAGTTTCATCGGAAAATCTGAAAATGACGCCACCAGATCGAATTGCAGATTGATTAATTTCGTCAGGGGATAGCTGGATTTGCCGGCGAATCTTTCCTCATGCTCCACTTCGATTTCCGTGATGCGCTTGGCAAAGACCGTCGCCAGCGCCGGAATAAACGTGGCATGCTCGTGGCACTGAATCATTCTCTCCACGACGGACCTTTTATAAGCGCGCAGCATGCACCCCCAATCACGCATGGTGACGCCCGTGATTTTCCGGGCGACGATGTTGATGATTTTGGACGGCAGGATGCGCAGCCAGGAATCCTTGCGCCCTTTTCTTATTGAGCCGACGACGTCATAGCCGCCCTCTTCCATGGTCTTGACCATTTTGGGAATTTCCTCAGGAGGATTCTGCAGATCGGCGTCCATGGTGACAATGATATCGGCGTCGGCAACGGAAAAACCGGCGAGAATCGCCGCATGCTGGCCGTAGTTGCGAGTCAACTCCACGACCCTGACTTCGTCGTGCCACGTGAAACCCTTGAGGATTTCCAGCGAACGATCCTGACTTCCGTCATCAATGAATATAATCTCGAAGGGACGCTTCAAGCCCTTCATCACGGGCAGGAGTCTGGTCATTAACGCCTGCAGATTCGGTTCCTCGTTATACACGGGGATGACGACCGCCACTTTCGCATCAGGCATTTTTCATGATCTCCTTTATGGCTTTGCAGACATATTGCGCGTCTCTTTCTAGCATATTCGGAAACAAAGGCAAAGACACTATTTTCTCCGCGGCGCGCTCGGTCTCCCGGAGGTCATCTGCTTTTCCGCAATATTTTCTGACGTAGTTCAGATGATGCGCCGCGGGAAAATGCAGCCCGTACCCGATGTTGTAATCGGCAAGCCTGGCCATAAACCGGTCGCGATTCATGGCCAGGATTTTAATGACGAAGAGGTGCCAGGCGTGTGTATACTCATAAGGAGGCGTTTCGGGCAAATCAATGCCCTGAATATTCCGCAATTCCTCCAGATAGATGCGGGCGATTTTTTCCCGCTTCCGATTAAATTCCCGCCAGCGCTCCAGCTGCGCCAATCCCAGCGCCGCCAGCATATCCGGCATGTTGTACTTATAGCCCGGCTCCATGATGTCGTAAGACGGATTGCCGCCCTTGCCGTAGCGCTTCCAGGCATCCCTTTCAATGCCGTGAAATCTGAGCAGGCGGAGTTTTCGCTCCAGTCTTTCCTGATTGAGCGTAATCATGCCGCCCTCGCCGGTCGTGATATTCTTGATCGGATGAAAGGAAAAAATAGCCGGGTGGCCGAAGCCGCCCGCGTGAACACCCCTGTAATAAGTGCCCACGGCATGCGCCGCGTCTTCGATGACCGCCAATTTGTATCGGCGGGCGAGTTTGCCGATTTTGTCCATATCCGCGGGCGCGCCGGCGAAGTGCACCGGAATGACAGCTTTTGTTTTTTTCGTGATGCGGCTCTCGACCAGGTCGGCATTGATGTTGAGCGTTCCGTAATCCACGTCTATGAATACCGGCTTCGCCCCGCGCAGGACAATCATATTGATCGTCGAGGCAAACGTCATGGACGGCGTGATGACCTCGTCGCCCCTGCCGATATTCAGGGCGCACAGCATCATATGCATGCCGGCGGTGGCGGAACTCACGGAAACCGCCCGTTGAGCGCCGGTCAGCCGGCAGAATTCCTCTTCAAACGCCTTGCACAACCCGCCGGTGGTAATCCAGCCGGACTTCATGCAGGCGACGACGCCGTTGATTTCTCTTTTCCCGATGGAAGGCCTGCTGAAAGGCAAAAATTTTTTTCTGATCTTCATGCTTCGTTCCTCATGTCTCAATCAGCAGCAAATAAAAAGCCCTGTTGTCCCAAAGAATCCTTGTCCTCGGAAACCGCTGCATAATTTGCTTAAGTTTCTTTTTGTGTTGCGTGATGCAATACACTTTTTTCTTTTCAGCGCAAAGCTTGAAAAAAGTTTCTGCGTCCAGAAAATACTTTTTTCTTTCTTCCCGGTCCATCTTGGCAATTCCGTCCCTCAGTTCTCCGAAGTCTTCCACGATGGGCGTCCTGATTTTATTGTAAAAGTCAATCCCGTAAAAATTCACGCGGTACTGGTACAGCAATTCGCCTGCGGGAACCCACCGGGCAATCGCTTCCCTGGCCACCCTGGCGCTTCGATAAGGCGACAGAAAATCATTCAGCGGAAAAACAAGCCCGCACAGAAACAGCGCGCACAGGATATAAATCGAGACGAACCATCCCCTTTTGAATTTCCTTTGAATCAGGTCCGGAAGAAACGTCATCAAAATCAGAGCAAGCATCGGCGCGGCGATATACAGCCACCATTGGCCAGAAACCATCACGACCAGGCCTTTTTCCGGGTCGGAATAGCGATTGAGAATCGGCGGCAAAAGCAGCGCAATACCAAACAGGCAAGACTGCAGGATGATCGCCGCACGGTAGATAAACTCCCGGGGCACGCTGTTTTGAGGAAGTTCCTCCTCATAGCTTCTGAAAAGCGATGCGGCAAACAACACCAGCGGCAAAAATAACGGCGCGATATAAGGCGCCAGCTTCGAAGAAGAAATCTGATAGAAAATAAAAATCAGCGCAAACCAGACCAAAAGTAATTTTGCGTCTCTTGCACCGTAGAGGGATTTCCGGATAAACTGATTATTCCAGGCCTTGATCATGTAAAACAGCCAGGGCGTCAGACCGCCGATGAGCACGGGCAGATAAAAATAGAAAGGCTCCGACTTGCCGTGCATTTTTGTCGTAAACCGCAAAAAATGTTCGCGCACGAAGAAAAACCACAGAAAGTCTGGATTGTTCTTCTCCGCCAATATCAGCCAGGGACAAACGATCACCGCAAAAATGACGATACCGACCGGCGATACCATCTTCAGAATGCCGCGCCATTGACCGACCCAGATAAGCCAGAAAATCAAAATGCCGAACGGAAAGACGACGCCGATGACGCCTTTGGTCAGAAATCCCAGCCCGCATGCGCCGTAAAACAGATAAAGAAGATATTTTTTCTCCTGCGAGAGAGCCAGATATCCCAGCCAGATGGCAAGACATACAAAAAAGGCCAGCGGGGTATCCAAAATGTTGATGCGTCCCAAAAAAAAGGGAAACGCCGAGACCGTCAACAGCATGGCCGCATAGAGCCCGGTTCTTTCATCACGAAAATGTTTTCCGATGAAATAGGCGAGCAAAATGGACCCCCACGCGCACAATCCCACAAAAAACCTTGCGGAAAAATCATTTTCGCCGAAGATTTTAAACGAGAAGGCGGTCGCCCAATAGTTAAGCGGCGGCTTCTCCAGATAAACCGTGTTTTTAATGTGCGGCGTGATATAGTCCCCGGACTGATTCATCTCGCTGGGAATCAGGCTGTAGCGCGCCTCATCCGGCTCCATCTGCGGCATGACCCCCAGCAGGCCGATGTATAAAATGAGCGGAATCCAAAACAGTACATATTTTCTTTGCATAACGATCTATGCGTCCCTTCTGAGTTTGATCTGTCTGCGGTCGAAAAAGTATTTGACCGCCATCGCGCACAGAATGCCGACCGCCGCTCCAGCAAACACATCGCTGAGGTAATGCGCCGTCAGGATAACCCGGCTGGCGCTGATCAGGGCCGCGTAAAGAAAAAGCGGCACGCCCCACCGCGGAAAAAGAATCGTCATCGCGGTCGCGAAGGTGAACACGGCCTGAACATGCCCGGAGGGAAAGGATGTCACTTCATGGCCGATGCCGAGAAAGCCAAAGCCATAATAGCCATGCGCAAAATAATCAATCGGCCGATGTCGCCCGGCCAGCCATTTGAAAAGGGTCAACAGGACCCCAGCAAAAATCAGGGCGACGAATACAAAAAGGGCGCGGACGGCATGAAGTTCATTTTTGTACACATAGCGGAAAAAAAGAAACAGCGCCAGTGAGCCCGCGATATACCAGGTTGCGATGCCGAATCCTGTCACAACCTCGGCAATCTTCTTCATTCCGGGATCAAGCTGGCGAAAATAATAGGCAATGGGAAGATCCCAGTAAAAATACGAAATGCACACCAGAACAGAACACACCGCAAAAACGCCGGCCGCAATCCATTTTTTTTTCATCGCGAAAATCCCCCGTAATTTCTGCACCACAAGTACTCGACCGTATCCACTTTCCCGCCATTGAGCAAAATATCCATTTCATCCGCGTGTTCAATCTTGGAACATTTCAGGTCCTTGGCCGCATCCAGATGATGAAAATGGGAATTCATCAAAAGCAAATCATAGCCCAGCGGCGTTCTTTTTTCCCACACATCAAACTGATCCTGTCGATGATCAATGACGAACACATCGTGTTTGTAACGCAAATTGTAATACATGGTCCGGCTGCCCATCGTCCAGTTGCTCACGGCAATGGCTTTAGGGCCGGGCGTGGCGTCTTTTTTGATGATTTCATCAGCCCGGGCGACCATTTCAGAAAAACCGTAAATATCTCGGAACGGAGATTTGTAATCCGGAAAAGCAAAGAATTTTCCCGCCAGTTCCACGTATATAAACAACGTGAGGATAAGACTAAAACCAATTGAAAAATAAAGAAAATTCTTTTCCCATCTCCGCCCGGACTCCAGAAGTCTGACCGTGCCTATGGGAATAAACAGAAGATAGAAAATGGCGGGCCAGTGGGGAAGCGTTCTTTCAAAAAAAGAAGTCAGCAGGAAAAAAAACAAAATGGTCGCGCCGAACAAAACCGCCAGACGGAGATAATTGTTTTTCGACCTGATGGATTTGAAAAAACCGTAAAACGCCACCAGAAACAATGGCGGGCTGTAGGCCCCGAATTGCGCTCCCAGCGATTCCGCAAATCGCTTGATGCTGGAAACCCATGTCCCGAAAACATGAGAGCCCTGGTATCGGAAACTAATGAAATCATGCGTGTAATTCCAGCACAAAACCGGCGAGACCAGAACAAGCGCAATGAGCGCCGCCGCGAACATATATGGTGAAAAAACAATATCGTATCTCTTTTTCATCAGAAAATAGGCGATCAGCGGCGGCACGAGCAGAATCGAGGTGTATTTGGCCAGCCCCATCAATCCCAGCACGACGCCCAGGTAAACAAAATCCAGTGGTTTCTTTTCCCGCTCAATTTTTTCCGCAAGAAAAATCAACACAAACACCAATGCCAGCAAAAGAGAATCCGGCAAAAGCATCATCGCCAGCGCATTGAACATGAAGGAGCACTGCAGGGCGAGAACCGAAATCAGCGCGAGGCCGGCCGACGACGTGATTCTGAAAATAAAGATATAGGCGCAGCATGCGACGACGACAAAAATCAAAATGGCCGGCAGCCGCGCCAAGAATTCATTCGTCCCCCAGACATAATAAAAAAGCGCATGCACCCAGCCGACAAGCGGCGGGTGATCCACATAACTTAAATCCAGATACTTCGCGTACAGGACATAATGCGCTTCGTCCACACCCAGACCAAAAAGCGGCGCGACCGCAAGTCGGATGACGGTGAAAAAAGCAATCAGCAATAAAAGGGTTTTATGGTGTCTGGGCATTAATCTTCTCTAATTCCGGCCGGATGATTTCCAAAACGTGCGCCGGCTTGATGACTTTCAAGCAGACGTTGTCCGTGCAGGCCGTTTTCCTGTGATTGGCCGCGCTCACGCAGGGCGAACAGGCCAAACCAGCGAAAATCGGCGTTGTTTTTCCGAGTGACCCATAGAGCGCCGGCGTCTCCGGGCCGAAGATGACATACGTCGGCATGTCGGTGATCGACGCGAAATGCGGGGGGCCGGAGTCATTGGACACCATAAATTCGGAAATGCTGTATAGCACGGGCAGCTGCGCGAATGTCACCCGGCCCGCAAAGTTGACGCATCTGTCATGCTTGACCCGCTTCCGCAGCCATTCCGCCTCTTCCCTCTCCCGCGGGTCGCCGGTAATCAAGACCAGCGCCCGGGGCGCCTCCGCCAGAATGGATTGAATCAGTTCCGCGAAATTTTCCGGCGGCCAGCGTCGCTGAATCAACAGCTCGCTCGCGTTGGGATTGATCAGGACGATTTTGTCTCGCTGCGGATCATATGGCGCGAAGCTCCCCCGCACGAGATCCCCGACCGATTTTTTTTCGCTTTCGGAAAAACAGACCTTGGTGATTTGAATTTCCTCATCGCCGATGAGGGTCTTCGAATAGGGAATTTCCTCTTTTTGCGCCAGCAGCGCATTCACCAGAGCAATGAAATTCTTGGCAATGTGCATATGGGGATTGTAAGCCACTTTATGGGTCAGAAAACCGCCGCGATACAAACCTTCATTGTAATACGCATGGAATCCGACCTTGTTTGCGGCGCCGCTGAACCCCGTCAACAGAGCCGTGACGCGCGAAAAAAGCTCCAGGTCGATGACGGTGTCGATTTTCTTTTTTCTCGTCCAGTAAAAAAATTTGATTCCGTCGACTGCCAGCGACAAAAAACGATCGCCGCGGATCGTGTAGATATTTTCTTCCGGCACGGTTTTGAGCAAATCCAGACTGGGCTTGTTTTTTTCAAAAATGGCAAAATGAAGGTTTACGCCGGCCTCTTTTTGAAGCTTTCTCATGGCCGGATCAACCAATATGGCGCTGCCCATTTCCGAAAGTTCGATGAAAAGAACGTTTCGGAGCGGCTTTTTCGCGGAACTTCTAAACACACTCGCCAGCTTATCGAGCAAGGTTCCCAGAAAACAAAGAGGTACGCCCACATAATAATCAATATGGCGCATCGTGTCGACTTTCATGAGGATATCCCTCTGTAAAAACAAATTTTTTTGACTATAGGGAAAATGCCGATAACTGTCAACAGATGAATGATCCGGAAAATGATTTTACGACGAAAAAACTTTTTTGAGTTTACATTTTAGTTTTTCTTGAGAAAATCTGTCAAGACGTGCTATTTTCAAACAAAATTATGAATGCCATGCGCAAAATTATTAATCGATACATCTTTCAAGAAATCGCATTTCCCTTTCTGATCATTCTGGGTATCTTGACCTTCGTGCTGCTGATGGGAAAAATTCTGCAGATTATGGATTTGGTCATCAACAAAGGGGTGAGCCCCTTTTCCATTGTAAAAATCATTTTCTTTCTGATGCCTTCTTTTTTGCTGTTCACCATTCCCATTGCCTTGCTGATCTCCATTCTCATCGCCATGGGAAGACTTTCGGCCGATAATGAGTTGACGGCACTCAAAACCTCGGGTATCAGCCTCCTGCAGATTCTCTATCCGGTGGCACTGGCTTCCCTGATTGCCTTCGGATTTACCCTCCTCATCAGCTATTTTGTTGTTCCTGCAAGCAATTTCGCCACAAAACGCCTTCTCTTCGACATTGTGCGGCAGAACGCGACCATCGGCATCAAGGAAAAAGTCTTCAATTCAGACTTCAAGGATTTCCTGATTTACGCCGACAAGGTTCCCATCGATAAAAATTATCTGGAAGGAGTGATTGTATCCGATCATCGGATCATCCATGAACAAAACACGATTTTAGCTAAAAGAGCTTACCTGATTTCCGACCCGGAATCACTGACGGTCAAACTCAAGCTGGAAGACGGTTCTATCCATACCGTCAGTTCCGATTTGAAAAATTACCGCAAGGTTAATTTCGCCAGTTATGACATTTACCTCAACCTGGCCGGCGCATTCGCCAGCTATAACGAATCATCAAAATCGAGCACGGAAATGACCATGACCGAGCTTCTGAAAAAAATGAAGGAACCCGGCATCGATGCGGCGGCGGTCCGGGAGCTGTCCATCGAAGTCCATAAGAAATTCTCAATCCCCCTTTCCTGTTTGTTTTTCGGCCTCATCGGATTGCCTCTGGGCATCAGAAGCCACCGTTCGGTTAAATCCAGAGGATTCGCCGTGGGGCTGGTTGTGGTCTGCGTTTATTATTTGCTGCGCGTTGGGGGAGAAGCGCTGGTCGAAACGGGTCTTATGCCCGCCTTGATCGGCGTGTGGGCGCCGAATATTTTCTTCGCAGTACTGGGAATCCTGCTTTTTTATGCCGCGAACCGGGAAATTTCTCTCCCCCGGTTATTCAAATTGCGAAAACTATCATGATCGGTTGAGGAAACGATGTGAAGATACTGGACAAATACATTCTGAAAGAATTTTTGAAATTCTTCGTCATTACCTTTTTTTCTTTTATTCTGCTTTTTCTCATTGTGGATTTCTTTGAAAAAATCAGGATGTTCTTAAGCAATCACGCATCGGCGAATCAGATGGCATCTTATTTTGCCTTCTCCATCCCCATGATTATTTATTATATTCTTCCGCCGGCCATTTTGCTCAGCACCCTGATGACATTCGGCACCTTTTCCAAACACAATGAAATCACGGCCATGAAAGCCAACGGCATTCCCATTTACCGCATCGCGTTCCCTCTGGTGATCTTCGGCGCCTGCGCCGCCGTCTTTTTATTTTATTTCAGCGAACTGATTGTTCCGGCATCCATCCAAAAAACACAGCATATCATCAAGATCGAAATCCAAAAAAGAAAAACGCTTGGTTACTTCAAGCAAAATGAAATCTGGTACCGTTCGGGCAACGCCATTTACAATTTCAAATTTTTTGATGCGGATAAAAACATTCTCAAAGGTGTCACTATTAATTACCTAAATCCCGACTTTGCCCTAAATTCGCGCATCGATGCAAAGCGGGCGGAATGGAAAAACGACCACTGGGTTTTTTATGATGTCCTGGAAATTCATCAAGCCGGGGAAACCGACCCTGTCTTGGAACGGACGAAGGAAAAGGTCATCAATATTCCCGAAAGACCCGAAGATTTCAAGGTCATGCAGACGGACGCGGAAAACATGGGTTACTTTGCCCTGAAAAAATATATCCGTAAGATTAAATCGGAGGGGTACAACGTCATCAAATATCAGGTGGCGTTGTATTCCAAGATTGCCTTTCCCTTCATCACGATCATCATGATTTTTCTTGCGATTCCTTTTTCCTTGCGGTCGGAAAGAAGCGGAGGAATCATGCAAAGCGCCGGGGTGGCTGTTTTTATTGGATTTTCTTATTGGATTGTGAATGCCGTGTTTGTTTCCCTAGGCAAATCGGAGTTGCTGCCCGCCGCTCTGGCGGCTTGGACGGCCAATATCCTTTTTAGCACCGTCGCCGCCATACTTTTTTATAAAGCAAAAACGTAAGCCTCCGAGAAAAAACGCCTAATAACGATAGTGATCCGGTTTAAAAGGTCCGTCCGTTGTGATTCCCAGATAATCCGCCTGGACCTTTGTCAACCTGGTCAGACTCGCTCCCAGTTTCTTCAGATGCAGGCGCGCCACCTCTTCATCCAATCTCTTGGGCAAGGTATAAACGCCGATGGCATATTTTTTGGTCGCCAGTTCAATCTGCGCCAGGCATTGATTTGTGAAGCTGTTGCTCATCACGAAACTGGGATGTCCCGTCGCACAGCCCAAATTAACCAAACGGCCCTCCGCCAGTACAATAATGGAACGGCCGGATTTCAGTGTCCATTTATCCACCTGCGGTTTTATATTTTCCTTTCTGCAATATTTGCTTGTTTCCAGATAACGCATGTCAATTTCACTGTCAAAATGACCGATATTGCAAACAATGGCTTCATGTTTCATTTTTTCCATATGTTTACCCGTAATCACGTCGCAGCAGCCGGTCGCCGTGACGAAGATGTCGCCGACAGAAACGACTTCATCCAGCGTTTTGACTTCATAGCCTTCCATAGCCGCCTGCAGCGCGCAAATCGGATCAATTTCCGTCACGATGACCCGAGCACCTAATCCCCTCATGGATTGGGCGCAACCCTTTCCCACATCTCCGTAACCGCACACCACCACGACTTTTCCGGCAACCATTACATCCGTCGCCCTTTTTATGCCGTCGGCCAACGATTCCCGACAGCCGTACAAATTGTCAAACTTGGATTTTGTGACGGAGTTGTTCACATTGATTGCGGGAAAAAGCAGTTCGCCGCTGGCCTGCATCTGATAGAGCCGGTTGACGCCTGTGGTGGTTTCTTCGGAAACGCCCCGGACACGAGCTGCAACCTTCCTCCAATGCTGCGGATCTCTCTGGTAGGTCTTGGCCAGACGCGAAATAATGATGCGGAATTCCTTATTGTCGTATTTCGCTTTAAGCAATTTTGGATTATTCTCTATTTTGACGCCTTGATGGATAAACAACGTGGCGTCGCCGCCGTCATCAACAATCAAATCCGGCCCCGTACCGTCCGGCCACGTCAAGGCCTGTTCCGTGCACCACCAGTACTCGTCAAGGCTTTCGCCCTTCCAGGCAAAAACGGCTGCCGAACCCCTTTGTGCAATTGCGGCGGCCGCATGATCCTGTGTGGAAAAAATATTGCAGGAAGCCCAGCGCACATCGGCTCCCAGTTCCTTCAGGGTTTCAATCAGCACGGCCGTCTGAATGGTCATGTGTAGACTGCCCATGATTTTCATTCCCTTCAACGGTTTCCGGCGTCCGTATTTCTTTCGAATGGCCATTAATCCGGGCATTTCGTTTTCGGCCAGCTTAATTTCTTTCCTTCCCCATTCCGCCAAGGAAATATCAGACACTTTATACTTCAGAGTTTTTCTTACATCCCAAAAAGCCATGTACCCTCCATCCGCGACGGCTTATTTCTATAAGGATTTAGCAATGTTTTATCAATGGATTTTTTTGATCTTATTTTTCCCGTCGACAAAAACGCACTTGGGTTTCCAGTTTTTTACGTTTTTTTCTTCGACGAGCACATAACTGGCGATGATAACCAAGTCGCCCTTGGCCACTTTTCTCGCGGCTGCTCCGTTGAGACAAATCACACCGGAGTTCCGTTTGCCTTTTATGGCGTACGTTGTGAATCTTTCGCCGTTGTCCACATCATAGATGGCAACTTTTTCATAAGGGAGAATGTTGGCTTCTTCAAGCAACTTCTCGTCAATGGATATGCTGCCTTCATAATGCAAATCAGCATCCGTCACCGTCGCCCGATGAATTTTTGATTTAAGCATGAATCTTTGCATACGTTTACTTCTCCTAGGGGGAATTTATATTTTCAGCTTCTCGCCGAAAACATGATTGTCAATAAGTCTCGTCGCGCCGATTTTCACCGCCAGCGCGATCACCGCCTTCTTTTTGATTTGCCGAACGTCCTGGAGTGAGGTCGCGTCGCAAATCTTGATGTAATCTATTTGAGTATCAGGCGTTTTCTTTATCAACTTTTCAATTTCTTGGATAATGACGGATGCATGGCGTTCCCCTCGGGAAAACATTTGTTCGGCAAGTTGCAAAGATCTGAACAAAACCCGTGCCGATTGCCTTTCTTTTGGACTCAGATATTTGTTTCTGGAGCTCATCGCCAATCCGTCGTGCTCGCGCACCGTGGGATAACCGACAATCTCCAGATCAAGATTAAGGTCGGCAACCATCCTTTTGATGGTGACGTATTGCTGAAAATCCTTCTTGCCGAAAACCGCCACGTGCGGTTTGACGATGTTGAACAACTTTGTGCAGACGGTCGCCACTCCACGAAAATGACCAGGCCTGGACAAGCCGCATAAATTTCGGGTGACTTTTTCCACATCAACATAAGTCTGATAACCTGCGGGATACATCTGCGAATCAGTCGGGTAAAAAATCACATCCACACCTACATTTTGCGCCATTTCCAGGTCGCGATCCAAATCGCGTGGATATTTTGAAAAATCCTCTTTGGGACCAAACTGCGTGGGATTGACATAAATGCTTACAATGACAGTGTCGGCCAATTTTCGGGCTTCGCGCATTAGAGAAAGATGACCTTCGTGGAAATAACCCATGGTGGGAACAAAGGCGATTTTTTTCCCTTCAAGTCTGAGACTTTCGGAAAAAGACTGCATTTTCTTAATCGAATTCAACACTTTCATTTTCAACAAAAAAGGCCTTTCGTCTATAGACGAAAGGCCTGATGAAATCCTTCGAATTTTTCCTTTCGTCCCAGTCCTTACAGGATCCAAGCGAATTGGTTTTTTTTACCAAATCACTCTTTGAAATGTCAAGAAAAATAATTCAGACAAGGGAAAAATTATCGGATGGTCAATATCTGTCCGGGGACCAGTGTATCGCTCAAGGAGATATTGTTTAATTCCATTAATTTGGAGACATTTATGTCGTTTTTACGGGCAATGCTGTAGAGGTTGTCTCCCTTTACGACAATGTATTTGTTTGTTCCCAATTTGTCCAGATCCTTGGCCGACAATACCTGCTTGTTAATCTTTGCCTTGGCCTGTTGTTCGCTGGACTGTTTCCGCTCTATTTCCGATATCGATTTGCCGGAAGGAATCCGCAACACTTGACCGGTGAGAACACTGTTTGATTTTAATTTGTTCAAACGTTTGACCTGCTCAACAGAAACATCAAAACGGCGGGCGATGGAAAAAAGTGTATCACCCCGTTTCACCCGATATCTGGAAACGATCTTTTTTTCTTCGCCTCTCTGCTTGTAATTGTCCTCTTGGGCATAGTACTTGCTCTTGCTTACAGGAATCCTGATGACGCTTCCCCTGACCAGTCTTTTCCCGCGCAGTCTGTTATACGCTTTGATCTGAGAGGAAGAAACATGATATCTTCGCGCAATGGAAGACAGCGTTTCACCACTTTTGACCCTGTGTCTGATGAAATCGGTTTTCGCATAGACTACCCGCGGCCTTTCGCTTTGCGGAATATCATTGACGACCAGATTGAATTTTTCCACCCGGTCTTCAGGAATCTTCAAATCATATTCGCGGTCGGGGGTCATTTTATACCGCAGTTCCGGATTTAAAAGACAAAGCGTCTCTTCGGATATCTCCAGTTTCTCCGCAATATCCTGAAGCTTCATCATCTTGTTCACCTTCACTGTTTCAAAAGAAACGGGCTTCTCAATCTCATCCAAAGAAAATCCATATTTCTGAGGATCCTTCACGATGTGCAGCGTCGCCAGGAATCTCGGAACATAGCGTGCCGTTTCGTTAGGCAATTGCCTGTACAAATCCCAAAAACTGTCCAAGTAATTGATTTGTTGTCTGGCGATGGTTCTTAAAACCTTCCCTTCGCCGCAATTGTAAGCGGCCAGCGCCGTGAGCCAATCGCCGAACATGGAATGCAGTTCTTTCAAATAGGCGATAGCCGCCTTAGTGGACTTTTGAACGTCCATTCTTTCATCAATCCACTCATCCCGATTCAAACCAAATTTATATCCGGTTGACGGAATAAACTGCCATAAGCCCAGCGCTCGGGCGCTGGAGTAGGCGTTCACCTTAAAGAAGCTTTCCACCAGCGGCAACCAAAACAGCTCTTCCGGCATTCCCGCCTTTTTCAGTTCCTTTTGGATGATGGACTTGTAAAGACCGGAACGCTGATATGCGGCGATGAAATGCTCTCTTTCCAATCCCTGGAATGAATTGATTTCTTTCTGGACGTCGGCATTCATGATCAGGGGAATTTCACTGTTCTTTCCGTTGATGACTCGTCGTTTAGAAGAATAAACTGCCATAATTTTTTGGGCAATCAACAGACGCAGATCATCTTTTTCCTGGGAGACGGCGACATCTCCATTGGCATCAAGAATCATCCCGTATGCCTCGTCTAATGTTTCCAAAGTGCCGTCGATGTCGCCCCGATTCCATTGCTTATCTGCGTCTTCAAGCAATTCCAAGGCTTTCTCCATGAGTTCCCGTTTCTCTTCCGCGCCGTTTTCGTTGCCATCGTCTTTCTCATCGCGAAGGTCGGATGATGTATTCTTTGCACTGAAACTAAAAAAAGAGCTTTCCTTGAGCGGTTTTTTTTCTTGCGTTTCCTTGCCTACCATAGGGTGGGAGACATCTGCTGAAGCCAACATTGGATATTGAAACGATGTACTGTTTTGAGCCAGACAGGACAAGGGAAACAGCAGGATCACCATTAGAATGATATCAGCAACGAGATGACTTTCTTTTTTAATCATTAATACCAACACTCCTTCAAAATCTTAATTTGGATGCGCCTGATGACAGGATTTGAATTAGCATATAACATACTTTGCTGCATTTCCCAAAACAAAAGTCATCAGCAGAATTGGCTCCGTTATTTATCATTCGCGCTCATCAAATAGGCCTGAATGAATTCATCGATATCACCATCAAGTACGCGGGCTGCGTTGGCCGTTTCCAGATTCGTCCGGTGATCCTTGACCATTTTATAAGGATGCAAAACGTAAGACCTGATTTGACTTCCCCAGGCAATATCTTTTTTTTGTTTATTTTCCTCATCAATTTTTTCATTTTTCAACTGAAGCTCCCGTTCATAGAGTTTTGACTTTAGAAATTTCATGGCCATGGCTTTGTTCTGATGCTGAGACCGTTCGTTTTGACACTGCACGACAATGCCCGTCGGCAAATGAGTGATTCTGACGGCGGAGTCCGTCTTGTTCACATGCTGACCGCCCTTCCCCCCCGCGCGATAGGTATCTATGCGCAGATCCTCATCTTTGATGTCAATTTTTATCTCATCGTCGACTTCGGGATAAACAAAAACAGAAGCAAAAGACGTGTGACGCCGCGCATTGGCGTCAAACGGGGAAATGCGCACCAAACGATGAATGCCGATTTCCGCTTTCGCATAACCATAAGCATATTCTCCCTCCAACGTGAACGACACATTCTTGATCCCCGCTTCATCTCCCGGAAGAATGTCGATGATTTTTGCCGCAAACTTCTTTTTCTCTGCCCATCGCAAATACATTCTCAGGAGCATTTCCGCCCAATCCTGAGCTTCCGTCCCGCCGGCGCCAGCATTGATGGAAACGATGGCATTGAGATGATCCTGTTCCTGGTTAAGCATCATCCTCAGCTCTTCCCGACGGACTTCGGCGTCGAGATGTTCCAGCTCCGATTTCAAATCCTCAAGAACCTGTTCATCTTTTTCTTCCAGCGCCATGCCGCTCAAATTTTCGATATCATCCAGTCTCTTCGCAAAGCTTTCCCATCGCACCAATTTTTCTTCCAGCTTCGTCTTTTTCTGAAGAACCTCGCGGGCATAGTCCTGATCGTTCCAGAAATCCTTTTTGAACGTCAATTCCTCCAAGTCCTTGACTTTCAGCTTCAGTTCCGGAATGTCAAAGACACTCTCCGATATATTTTACTCTTCTTCTTAAATCACTGATGGCCTCTTGCAGATTATCTATCGACATGATTTATCCCCCTTTTCAAAGAAATTATAAAAAATGCTAAAAACATTAAAAAACAAGCCAACACCAAAACGTCGCCGTGCTGTGAATAAAATGTCGCCATACGGACAAATCGTATTTCACCTTTGAGCGCCTCCTCTTTGAAAATCTCTGTCATCTTCAAAACCCTTCCCGCGGGATCAACGATGCCAGAAATACCCGTATTGGCGGCGCGAATCAGGTAAAGGCGTGTTTCCACTGCCCGCAAAATCATCATGGAAAAATGTTGAAATGGCGCCGATGTCTTCCCAAACCACGCGTCATTGGAAATCGTCACCAGCAAATCCGCGCCCTTTCGCTTATATTCCCTGGCCGCCTCCGCCAGAATGGCCTCATAGCAGATCAGAACACCGATTTTTTTTCGATGCATGTCTAGCGGGAAAAAACCGGCTCCTTCAGCAAAATCGCCGATCTCTTTCGTAAACCCTTCGACAAAGGGGACGATTTTGCGCAGCGGGACATACTCTCCATAAGGCACCAGATGAACCTTATCGTATTTCCCCTTGATTTCTCCTTCAGGCGACAACAAATAGGCGCTGTTGTAATACGCGCCATGGCTCTGACTGCCGATGTAACTCACGGAACCGAATAACAACCAGATGTTTGCCTGATGCACCAAATTGATGATCTGACGATGCAGATCGCCTTGCTCCTGAAATTTAAAAGGCACGGCCGTTTCCGGCCAGACCACAAGACTGCCTTTTCCGGGAGCATTCAGCAAAGAAAGCCTTTCATAACGATGGAGAGTTTCCCTCTGGAATTGCGGATTCCATTTGACGGATTGGTCGATGTTTCCCTGAACCAGCGACACCTCCATTGTCTCCGCGACGCGCACTGCTTTTTCCACCTGCCCAAGCCTGTAAACCCCATAAAGATGAACACCGGCAATTGCGGCCAACACCATTGCCGCAGCCACCCACTCTTTTTTGGTTCTTTCTGTCAGCAATCTGAACACCGCAACATTGGCCCAAATAAGCAGAAAAGACAAACCGAAAACTCCAAAAACATCAGCAAACTGAATGAAATAAACGTTTCGATATTGAGCATAGCCCAGATTTTCCCACGGGAAGCCTGTTAAAACAACCGATTTTAAATATTCAAAACAAATCCACAAAACCGGCGCGGTGACATAGAGAGATATTCTATTTCTGAAATAAAAAACGAATGCCGAAAACAGAGCAAGATAAAGGCTTAAATAACAAGCAAGCAGCAGCATTAAAATGATGCCGACGTAAAGCGGCAGATAACCATAGTTGATAATGACGTATGCGATCCAGTAAATCGTCCCGATATAACAGACCACTCCGGCAACCAAACCCAAAAGGAACGCCTGCAGAAACGAAGAGGCTTGTTTCAAGGCCCAAAAAAGAGGTACGAAAGCCACCCAAGACAGCGTTCCCCAATTGAATTTAGGAAAGGACAAAAACAATAGAAAGCCGCTTAATGCGGCCAAAATCAACGCGTCTCCCCGAAAGAACGCACCGTCATCCGAACCATTCAAACCGCGTCTAAGTTTTTTCTGCATAGCCGGGGTCTTGTTGCCTTTTTTTGATTTTAACTTTTTTGATTCTGCGTTCATCAGCGCTTTCGATGACGACGTCCAGACCTTCTATCTCAAACGTTTCGGCCGTCAAGGGAATTCTTTTTGTGTGATGCAATATCCAACCGCTGACCGTTTCGAACCTGCCCTTTTCCAGGTTGAGGTTCAGCGTTTCCTCGATTTTTTCAATTTCCATCCTTCCTTCGCAAAGCAAGGATCCGTCGGGCAATTGCAAAATTTCCTCGCCTTCCGAAACCGCCTCATCTTCATCCCGCAGTTCGCCGACAATCTCCTCCAGCAAATCCTCCAGCGTGACCAATCCCGCCGTGCCGCCATACTCATCGATGACGATGGCCATATGCTTTTTGTTCTCCTTAAATTCATAGAACAACAGATGCGTGTTTTTGGTTTCCGGAATATAATAGGGGGGATTTAAAATCGCCAGGATATCGTCTTTCGTCATTTTCTTTATCAGGAATTCCAGAATATCCTTGACATTCAGAATGCCAACAATGTTGTCGATGGTGCTCCGGTAAACGGGAATGCACGTGTGTCTCGATGAGATGATGTCCTCGATGATTGCGTCAATATCCTCTTCAATATTGACGGCGACAATCTCCGTGCGGGGAATCATGATCTCACGCACCAGCGTGTGCGTGAACTTGAGAATGTTTTCTATCATTTCCCGGGAAGAAGCATCCAGAAGGCCGCTTCTCTGCGCTTTTACCAAAACGGCATCAACTTGCTTTTGAACCGTCTTGGGATCGCGCCAAAAAAACAGCTTTCGGCTAATTTTCTTTATGCTCAAAAATCAGCTCCTCAATTATAATCCCCGTAAATGTTCCGGCCTCAGCAAACGGGAATCTTTCTGATTCAGAACGGAACCGATGGTTTTCAGTATCCTTTCCTTTTCACGCGGCAGATAGGCTCTGATGGGAAGATAATTTGACGCATGGTTAGAGGTAAACAGGCAATGGGTAAAAGTCGAATGGGCGATCATGAGGTAAAGTTCGCGGATAAAACCGAACTTGTCGGGCATCACAAAACGGCCGGCGATATATTCATCATACATTTCCGTTTCCGGAATCAGCATCAATGTGAGCGCTCCCACGAAATCCGGATCCATCTCCGTCAATATTCTGGCGGTATCCACGGCGTGCTCGATGCTCTTGTCGATTCCTCCGAGACCCAGCAGAACCGTTACCGAGAGGGCGATGCCCGCCTCTTTGACGCGCCGGCCGGCCTCAACCATCTGCTCATAACTTACCCCTTTATGAATCTTCTGCAACAGTTCGGCATTGCCCGTTTCCACGCCAAGATAAACGATCTTCAGTCCCAGCTCCCTCAAAATTTTCAACTCATCCACGCTTTTGCGCAAGATGCTCTTGGCATTGGCGTAGGTGCCCACTCTCTCGATGCCCGGGAGGTTTTTGTTGATGAGCCTGAGGATTTCCTCCAGTCTGGGCTGCGGAATAATCAGCGCGTCGCCGTCGCACAAAAAAACCCTACCGACATCATCATAGAAACTTGCTTCCCGCAAATCCTTCTCGATCCGCTCGAGCGGTTTGATTTTGAATTTCTTCTGTCGATACGTTCCGCAAAAAGCGCATTTATTATGAGAACAGCCCACCGTCACCTGCAATAACAGGCTGTAAGCTTCACTGGGCGGTCTGATGATAAATCCTTCATAATCCATGTTCGTTTTCCTCTGACACGGTCGCGTAATCGTTTAATATTGTATCATAATTTATATAAAGAGTCCGGAAAAAGCAAGTCCTGCCTAAATAAAATAAGGGAGCCACAATGCGGGCTCCCTTATCAATTTTCTGGCGGGGCCGATGGGACTTGAACCCACGCCCTCCGGCGTGACAGGCCGGCGTTATAACCAACTTAACTACGACCCCGAAAATTTCTTCTTCTCAATGCCGTTACCATGGTAGGCGGGACAGGGATCGAACCTGTGACTTCCACGGTGTAAGCGTGGCGCTCTCCCGGCTGAGCTACCCGCCCGCCGATACATTGGGCGGCTTTTAGCAACATTGGCAACCAATGTCAAGATTAAAAAACGCCTTTTCAATTCACGGATTGCGAACTCATCGGAACATTCGATTTCGCGGCGATGACATCTTCTTCCTCGTCCACAAACGCGATCTTCATAATGTCATCCACATGTTCGGCAAAGACGATTTCCAGCGCCTTTTGCACGTTTTTCGGAACTTCGGCCAAATCCCTTTGGTTGTCCTTGGGAATAATGACCGTCTTGATATTGCCTCGGTGCGCCGCCAGCAATTTTTCCTTAACGCCCCCGATCGGCAGAATTCTGCCCCGCAGCGTTATTTCTCCCGTCATGGCCAAGTCCGCCCGTACCTTTTTTCTCATCAACGCCGAAGCAATGGACGTGGCCATGGCAACGCCCGCCGATGGGCCATCCTTGGGAATGGCGCCCTCTGGAACATGCACATGAATGTCGATTTTTTCATAGAAATTCTTGGGCAGGCCGAACTCTTCGGCGCGGGAACGAACATAACTCAAAGCCGCCTGGACGGATTCCTGCATCACATCTCCGAGTTTGCCCGTCATGATCATCTTCCCCGTGCCTTCCATAATCGTGGCCTCGACAGAAAGCAGCTCTCCGCCCACTTCCGTCCAAGCCAGGCCGACGGTAAGCCCCACCTTGCTTTTTCCTTCGATTTCTCCGTGGTGATACTTGGGAACTCCCAGATATCTGGAAATGGACTTCGACTTGATAATGACCTTCTTTTCCTTATCGGTATTGACGATTTCCTTGGCCACCTTCCGGCAAATGGACGCTATTTCCCGATCCAGATTTCTCACGCCCGCTTCCCGGGTATATTGACGGATGATTTTCAGCAGCGCGCCCTGGGTAAATTCTACATTTTCAGATTTCAGGCCGTTGGCTTCAATCTGTTTTTTAATGAGATATTTTTTGGCAATCTGGAGTTTTTCGGGTTCCGTATAACCAGCAATCCGAATCACTTCCATTCTATCCTGCAGGGGAGCCGGAATGGTCTGCAAAACATTGGCTGTGGTGATAAACATCACTTCCGACAAATCGTAATCCAAATCCAGATAATTGTCATTGAAGGCGCAATTCTGCTCCGGATCCAGAACCTCCAGCAGCGCCGCGGACGGATCCCCCCTGAAATCAGAACTTAATTTATCAACCTCATCCAGGCAAAAAACCGGATTATTGGAACCTGCTTTCTTCAACAATTGAATAATCTTGCCGGGCATGGCGCCGATGTAGGTACGGCGATGCCCCCTGATTTCCGCTTCATCATGAACGCCGCCGAGCGACATTCGCACAAACTTTCTGTTTGTCGCCCTAGCCACTGATTTTGCGATGGACGTCTTTCCCACGCCCGGAGGCCCGACAAGACACAAAATAGACCCCTTGTTTTTTTTCACCAGAGACTGCACCGCCAGATATTCAATGATGCGCTCCTTCACATTTTTCAAGCCGAAATGATCTTCCTCCAAAATGGCTTCCGATTCCTTCAGCGTGTAGGTATTCTCGGTCTTTTCATACCACGGCATATCTAAAACCCAGTCAATATAGTTCCTGACCACGGTGGCTTCGGCGGACATGGGCGTCATCATCTGCAGTTTTTTGATTTCCTGCTTGACTTTTTTGACCGCCTCCTCCGGCATCCTTTTCTGTTTCAGGCGCTTTTCCAGTTCATTGATCTCGTTGCGGAAGTCATCTTTTTCCCCCATTTCCTTCTGGATGGCACGCATCTGTTCATTGAGATAAAAATCTTTCTGCGTCTTCTCCACCTGTTTCTTCACTCTTCTTTTGATTTTCTCCTCGATCTGCAGAATTTCTATCTCGGAGAGCATCAAAGTGTAGATGGCTTCCAAACGCTCATTGATATTGAAGATTTCTATGATTTTCTGCTTGTCCTCGAGCTTGACGTTGAGATGCGTAATCACCACATCGGCCAATTTTGAAGCATCTTCAATGGCCGTGACTGTCCCCAGAATTTCTATATGAACTTTTTTGCTTAACTTCAGGTAGAGCTCAAAAGATTCTTTGATACTGCGCATCAGCGCCTGCTGCTTGACGCTGTCGCCGTCATCGACATCATCGATCTCCTGGACCTTGACCAAGAAAAAGTCACTGTTTGGCAGATATTCCATGATGGCCCCGCGCGATTTCCCCTCGACAAGCACCTTAACCGTGCCATCGGGCAGACGCAGGAGCTGAATAATGACACCGATGGTCCCCACATTGTAAATATCTTCCGGCCGGGGATTATCGTCTTTCGCATTTTTTTGAGCTACCAGAAAAATGCTCTTTTCATATTTCATCGCCGATTCCAGCGCAGAAATAGATTTCTCGCGCCCCACGAAAAGAGGCACGATCATATGAGGAAACATCACCACATCCCTCAACGGCAAAAGAGGAATAATGGTTGATTTATCGAAATAATTTTCTCTTTTTTCTTCAGACATACAGCTCCAGTAATCCTTTAAGCGGTTTCTGATTTCGTTTCATAAATCAGAATCGGTTTTTCTTTCTTTAAAACGACATCCTCGTTGATCACGCATTCCTTGATGTCATTGCGCGAGGGGATATCGTACATGATTTCCAGCATGGTGTTTTCGAGAATCGACCTCAAGCCGCGCGCTCCCGATTTTCTTTCCATGGAAAGATTGGCCACGGCTTTGAGCGCGCCGTCGGTAAATTTCAAATTCACATTTTCCAGGGCAAACAGCTTCTTATACTGCTTGATGATGGCATCCTTGGGCTCGACCAGAATTCGAATCAAATCATTGGCATCCAATTCATCCAACGTGGCAATGACCGGCAAACGGCCGATGAATTCCGGAATCAAACCGAATTTCAACAAATCTTCCGATCTCACCTCGGACAAAAGCTCGCCCACCTTTCTTTCCTTTTTGCTTTTGATCTCCGCGCCAAAGCCCATCATGTTGGCGCCCAAACGCTTGGCAATAATGTTTTCCAAATCATTAAATGCCCCGCCGCAAATGAACAAGATATTGGTTGTATCCACCTGAATGAATTCCTGTTGCGGATGTTTTCTGCCTCCCTTCGGCGGAATATTGGCCAGGATGCCTTCCATGATTTTCAGCAGGGCCTGCTGGACGCCTTCACCGGAAACATCCCTGGTGATGGACGGATTGCCGGATTTTTTGGCAATTTTGTCTATTTCATCAATATAGACAATGCCCCTAGAGGCCCGGGAAACATCATAATCTGCATTTTGCAGCAAGCTCAAAATGATGTTTTCCACATCCTCCCCCACATAGCCGGCTTCCGTCAGGGTTGTCGCATCCGCAATAGTAAAAGGCACCTTCAGGAACTTTGCCAGGGTCTTGGCCAGCAACGTCTTGCCCGAACCGGTCGGCCCGATCAAGAGCACATTGCTTTTTTGAATTTCCACGCCGTCAGGCTCCGCTTGGGAAAACATTCTTTTATAGTGATTGTAAACGGCCACCGATAGAATTTTCTTTGTCTTTTCTTGACCGATGACGTATTGATCCAGAAACTTTTTGATTTCTTTGGGGTACGGCAGGTCTTTTTTGGTTTCCCTCTCCTGCTGCTTATCCTCTTCTTCCTCAACGATATATCGGCAAAGCTCAATACACTCGTCGCAAATATAAGCCGTCGGACCAGCGACAAGTTTTCTGACCTCACTTTGCATTTTTCCGCAAAACGAGCAGAAAAGTATGCCATCGTCCATCCGGTTGTTTTTTCCTTTTTTGATCACTGAACTCTCCTTTTCCAATATTGAAATTATGATTTCCTCACAATAATATCGTCAATCAGGCCGTAATCTCTGGCCTGCTCACTGTTCATAAAATAATCACGATCCGTGTCTTTGGCAATCTTGGACAACGGTTGCCCTGTCAAATCAGACAAAATTCTGTTCAATTCGTCCTTTAATCTTAATATTTCCCGGGCCTGAATGTCAATATCGGTGGCCTGCCCCTGAAATCCCCCCAGGGGTTGATGAATCAGAATGCGGGAATGCGGCAGGGCAAACCGCTTCTTTTTTTCTCCCGCCGCCAGAAGAATCGCTGCCATGCTCGCCGCCTGACCCATGCATAGGGTCGATATAGGCGTCTTGATGTAACGCATGGTGTCGTAAATTGCCAGGCCGGCGCTGACGCTGCCGCCGGGAGAATTGAGATACAAGAAAATCTCCTTGTCCGGGTTTTCCGCTTCCAGATAAAGCATTTGGGCGACAACGAGATTCGCTACGTTGTCATCAATGACCGTGCCCAGGAAAATGATCCTATCTTTCAGCAACCGAGAATAAATATCGTATGCCCGCTCGCCGCGGCCATCCTGTTCCACCACCATAGGAATCAAATTCACGCTTTTACCTCCGGACTGGTTTTTTCTTTTTTGACCATCTTAATTTTCGCATTTTTCTCTATAAAATCAAAAACTTTTTTTTGCATTAAATCCATTTTCAACGCGTCTTTTCTTCCCTCGTTTTCATACAGCCTGCTCAAGGAATGGTAATCCCGATTCGTTTCCAGAGCGATCTGTTCGATGTACTTTTCAACCTCTTCATCCGCGACGTCAATAGCTTCTTTTTGGGCTATTTTTTTCAACAACAAAAAAGACTTCACTATTTTTTCCGCGTCCTCTTTGTATTTATCCTTCATTTTAAAACTGAAATCCAGCGCCGTCTGTTCATCAATGCCGGCGGAAATCATGCGGTGCTGGGTATCGGCCATCATATAATAAATTTGCTTTTCAACAAGCGCCTCCGGAACGGGAAATTCGTTTTCTTTGATCAGAATATCCGTGATTTTGTTTTGCAAGTCATTCTGCAACTGACGATCCATTTTTTCCTGCAATGATTTGCGCACGTCATCACGAAAATCTTCCAGCGTGTTGTAACGCTCGAAATTTTTGACAAAATTATCATCCAAGACGGGTAGTTTTTTTGCCTTGAGATTCTTCAGAAGAACCTTGAAAACAACTTCTTTCCCCGCAAACTTCTTTTCGTGGTAATCTTCCGGAAAAATAACCTTGATTTCCCTGTTGTCCCCTTTTTTCATGCCGATGAGTTGATCTTCAAATCCGGGAACAAATTTCTGAGAACCGATTTCAAGAAAATAATTATCGCCTCTCAACTCGGGGAGTTCCTCGCCTTCAAAGACGCCCGCAAAATCCATTTCTACAAAATCACCTTTGACGGCAGGCCGTTCTTCAGCAACTTCTTCCATGGTCGCAAACATGTTTCTTATTTCGTCAATCCTTTTCTCGACATCTTCTTCGCTGACCTCAATCTCCTCTTTTTCCAATTCAATGTTTTTGTAATTATTGGGTTCAATTTCCGGTTCTATCTCAAAAGAAGCCGCAAACGTATAAGGCTCATTTTCCTTTAATCCATCCTGAGTAATTTCCGGCCGGGAAACGGCAACAATTCCTTTTTCATCCAGGGTTTGCCAGTAATATTTGTTTATGATTTGGTTGAGCGTCTCTTCCTCGGCCTGCTCCCTGAAATACTTTTCCAAGATCTGACGGGGAATTTTTCCGGGCCGAAACCCTTTAATCTTGGCCTTTTTCCCGATTTCTCGGTAGACGGCATCCATCTGTGTCTTGACCTCTTCCCATGGAATTTCCAGGGACATCTTTTTTTTCACCGCACTTAAATCTTCAATATTTACAACAACCTGACTCACTATCTATTCTCCTTCAACTGTATTTATTTTCGCGTCCAGCATTTTTTGGTGCGAGAGAGGGGAGTTGAACCCCTAACCGCTAAGGCGGGCTGGATCCTAAGTCCAGTGCGTCTGCCAATTCCGCCACTCTCGCTTGCTGACTACCATATATTCATTACACAAAAAAATGTCAATGTAGATTATCTTTTCAAAATTTTAAATAAATTAAATGAGATGGAGCCACAGTCTTGACGGCTCTCGGCATTCAGCGCATTTGCCCCTTTTCAATTGCATCAAGTTCTCTAAATTTTTAATGGATTTTATTCCAAAAGGAGGGCTATGAAAATGGTCGGGGCGAGTGGATTTGAACCACCGGCCCTCTGAACCCCATTCAGATACGC
>DAOSZO010000037.1:0-25900 GCA_035382085.1 Smithella sp. | reverse complement strand
ATCCAAAACGGTCTTTTGATGCTGCAGATGGAGGAGAACGCCATCGATCCGATCTTGCATCTTGAGAACTCTTCTGTGCATGATGAACCGTCTTGGCAAGATGATTTAGCGGACCGCTCTCTTGTGATTGCCGGATATGTTTTGGCTGGTCTGTTCCTTGGCGTGATGCCTCTTTTTCTGACTCGAAACAGTTTTCAGCGAAAGGCAAAGGGAAGGAAGGATATCTTCTGCTTGAATGTCGGGGCGATCATAGTATCACTCATCATATTGGGGCGTTGGTGGTATTATATCTATGCCTATGCGGTCAATGTCCTTTTCTGGGATCAATGGGATTGGTACGAAGCTTTTATCGCGCACAAAAACGTTTGGGAAATCTTTCGGATGCAATGGGGTCCTCATCGTATGGGCTTGGGGTTGATGCTGACCCAACTGATCGCATTATGGTCTGAATGGAACACGCGCGTGGAGGGTTTCGTCATCGGGGGGCTGATATGTCTCGCTCTCCTGATGGCCTTGGTCATTCGGATCAAATTCGCGCGTCGACTTTGCTGGACGGATGTGATTTTACCCTTGATGTTTCTGACGCCGCTTCAATATGAAATCTTTGCCGGTACTCCCAATCTGTCCCATGGTGCTGTGCCCTTGCTGATGCTAATGACGTATGGTTTTATCTTAACTCTCCGGCCGAGTCGGCTTTGGCCGGTGATGATTTTGGTTTTAAATTTTTTGTTGATTTACACGGGATACGGGGTTTTTGTCGGCGTCATCACGCCGTGGCTATTCTTGGTGGAAGGCATGCGGGCGTATCGGAGTCGTGATCGGAAAACCCTTTGGATGTCCATAATGGCTAGCGTTGTGGCGATGCTTTCGTTTGGGTCTTTTTTTATCGGATATCATTTTTCTCCGGCCATTGAAAACTTTAAATTTCCTGTTTCTGAATGGTGGCAGTATTTCCAGTTTGTCGCGTTAATGCTGGCCAATTTTCTGGGAGTTAAAGGTCCCGGTCCCTTCGCTTATCTCGTTGGTTTTTTCATTTTTGCTTTGATGCTGTCGCTGTGCGTCTTTCACGGCATCTGCTTGTTGAGAATGCGGGAAAAAACAATGCCATTGTTTATCCCAGCAGTCATTTTTGTTTTGACGGCATTTACCCTGATTTTTTGTTTGAATACGGCCATTGGGCGATTACCGTTGGGCTTAAATAGCGCTCAAGCGTCTCGATACATCACTAATATGATCCCCGGATTTTTTGGCATTTACCTTTGGTCGACTGGATGGCGACCCGAAGGCGTCCGCCAAGCCCTGTTGGGGATGGCCGTGGTCATTTTGATTGTTGCCAGTTTTCCGTTGCCGACATCTGACGTCAAAGAACTGACCTGGAGCGCGGCCAGAAAAACAAGATGGAAAAACGTATATTTGCGCACAGAAGACATAGATCTGGCAAATCAGTCGGCCAATTTTCCCATTCACCCCCATCCCGAGCAAACCCATCTCAAGGAAAAGTTAGTTTACCTCAAGCAAAAAAGGCTAAATTTTTATCAGGATATTTTATAATCTACACAATGGATTGGACGGGCACCTTGTTTAAGGAGGACACATCTTCGAACCTTGTTTTTGTTGTCGAGCTGTGCATAATAAATCAAACTGTTTAATGGTTGCGATTGATAAGAATCACATCGTGCCAAAAAAGACGGCCGCGTGAAGAAAATGATGAGAAGTGGAACGTTTTGAATCAACCATGAAGCCTTTTGAGAAAACCGTCGGCGTGATCGGCGCGACGAGCATCATTGGAGATTATCTGTTGCCCCTGCTGGTTAATCAGGGCTGGCATGTCGTGGCTTTTTCCCGTTCTCGGGAGAAGATTAAAAATGATCAAGACAGTCCCATTTCGTGGAGATTGCTTGGTGGAACTGTTTCCCCGGACGTTCGGAGGAATCGTTCTCCGCAAGATCCAATCCATCATTGGATAAGTTTAGGTCCGATCGTGGCTCTGCCGGATTATTTTCCCTTGTTGTCATCCCATGGAGCGAAACGTATCGTTGCGATTTCATCAACCAGCCGATTTACCAAGCAAGACTCTGCTGACGATGATGAGAAGAAAGTCGCAAAACAGCTGGCCGGCAGTGAAGAAGCTCTTAAGGTCTGGACGAAAAAGGGAAACATTGCCTTTACCATTTTAAGACCGACGATGATTTATGATCTGGGGAGGGATAAAAACATTACGTTTATTGCCCGATTCATTAAGCGGATCGGTTTTTTCTGCCTTCTCGGGGACGCCTCCGGTCTTCGCCAGCCGGTTCACGCGTGCGATGTTGCCTTGGCCTGCGCTGCTACTTTACAATCTGATGCAGCCATGAACCGTTCTTATAACATACCGGGAGGCGAGGTGTTGACTTACCGTGAAATGGTCGACCGAATTTTTGCTGCTTTGAATAAAAAGCCCTGTTATGTAAAAATACCATTTTGGCTTTTTCATATTGCATTTTTTGTATTGCGCATGCATCCTCGTTATCGGCACTGGTCCGCGGCGATGTCGCAGCGGATGAATCAGGATATGGTTTTTGATGCGACTGACGCGCAACGAGACTTTTGTTATCTGCCCGGGCCTTTTTGCTTGTCTGCGGATGCCCCATGCATTTTGGGAAAAGATAAAAATAAAGCCACGCAATAGGAGATTGAGTTTGTATGGAATTTATTGTTTTGGTAGTTTTGGCTATGGTGATGGAATTTATAGACAGTTTTCTTGGGATGATGTACGGGACGGTTCTATCGCCGCTTTTGATTCTTTTTGGGTATGATGCCAAACAGGTCGTGCCGTCAATATTAATATCGCAGGCAATCGGCGGTTTTGTGGCGTCTTATAAACATCACCAGCTTCAAAACGCCAATTTTCAACCGGGAACGATTGATCATCAAGTGTCCACCACCGTCATTTGGTTTGGCGTTTTTGCCAGCCTGATCGGCGTTTTTATTTCCGTATCGATTCCATCGAAGTTTCTCAATACCTATATCGCCGTTTTGGTGATCGCTATTGCAGTCATGATTTTGTTGAATCAAACCATCCTGATGACATCAACAAAAATTTATTTTTTGGGTTTTATCAGCGCATTCAATAAGGCGTTATCCGGCGGCGGCTTTGGTCCGTTGGTGGCAGGAGGGCAGTTGATCTTTAAAGATCGGTCGGAGAAAGGCGCGATAGGATCGACGGATTTCGCCGAAGCTCCGATTTGTCTTTTAAGTTTTTGTCTCTGGCTGTTGATCAAGGGGCTTCCTCCCTTGAATTTAATGATTCCAGTGTGCATCGGTGCCATGGTCGGTGGTTTTTTCGGGCCCATGGCTTTGAGCAAAATAAAATCAAGAGACCTGTTGAAAAAATGTTTGGGAGCGTTGGTTCTGATTGAAGGACTCTGGGTTCTTTATAAGGCATGGCTGCAATAATCTTTTTTTGTGAGAAAACATGAATTCGCTGAATTTATCCTATTTGAGGCAGCTGGAATCGGAGTCAATTTATATCATTCGGGAGGCTGTGGCCGAGTTTAAGAATCCCGTGATGCTCTACTCAGTGGGAAAGGATTCCAGCGTGATGGTGCGCCTGGCGCAAAAAGCTTTTTACCCGGCAAAATTTCCTTTTCCGTTGATGCATGTCGACACGGGATATAAATTTCCGGAAATGTATGCGTTCCGGGACGAGTTTTGCCGGAAAATTGAAGCACGTCTCATTGTGGAGCGCAATGAGCAATGGATCGCCAGGGGGTGTCATCCGCAGAAAATGGGTGTGGATAAGTGTTGCGGCTACTTGAAAACGGGTGCCCTTTTAGATGCACTGAAAAAGCACGGGTTTGACGCCGCTTTGGGCGGTGCCCGGCGTGAGGAAGAAAAATCGCGCGCTAAAGAACGCGTTTTTTCTCTACGGGATTCTTTTGGTCAATGGGACCCCAAAAACCAGAGGCCGGAACTCTGGGATCTTTACAATACCAGGATCAACGACGGCGAAACGATGCGGGTTTTCCCGCTGAGCAATTGGACGGAAAGGGATATCTGGCAATACATCAAAATGGAGAGGATTCCCGTTGTTCCGATCTATTTTTCCATGGAAAGGGATGTGATTGAAAAAAACGGCATTCTGATTCCTGTTGCCCCTGGGAATCCAGAAGACCGAACGAAGATAAAAAGGGTTTCATGCCGTTTTCGTTCGCTTGGGTGTGTTCCCTGTACGGGAGCGATTCCCTCTTCGGCTCGGACCGTTGATGAGATCATCGGGGAGGTGATGACGGCGAAGAAATCGGAAAGGGAAAACCGCGTGATTGATTTGACCAGCGACAGTTCCATGGAGCAGAAAAAAAAGGAAGGGTATTTTTAGGGCGGATGGAAGAAAAATCATTGCTGCGCTTTGTAACAACCGGCAGCGTCGACGACGGCAAATCGACTCTGATCGGGCGGTTGCTGTACGAGACAAAATCCATCTACGACGATCAGTATGCGGCCGTCGAGAATGCGTCCAGAAAAAAAGGATTGAAAGAGGTGGAATTGGCTTATCTCCTCGACGGGTTGGCAGCCGAAAGAGAGCAGGGCATCACCATTGATGTAGCCTACCGTTATTTTGAAACAGCGAAAAGAAAGTTTATCATTGCCGATTCGCCGGGCCATGTCCAGTACACCCGGAACATGGTGACGGGCGCCTCCAAAGCGGACTGTGCGGTGATTCTCATTGACGCGCGCAACGGAGTGCTGACCCAATCCAAGCGACACGGATTCATCGTTTCCCTCCTGCAGATTCCGCATCTCATTGTTGCGGTGAACAAAATGGATTTGGTTCGCTATTCCGAAGACGTCTTCAGCCGCATCGTTGACGAATACGAGAGCTATGCCCAGAAACTGGATATTCACGATATCATTTTCATTCCCATATCGGCTCTCAAGGGGGATAATGTCGTGGTCAAGAGCAAGAACATGCCCTGGTACGAGGGCATGCCCCTGCTGTCTTGCTTGGAAAATATTCACGTTGCTGCGGACCGAAATCTCGTGGATTTTCGTTTTCCTGTTCAGTGCGTCATCCGACCGCACCAGGGGTTTCGGGGTTTTGCCGGGAAGATAATTTCCGGAACGATTTCGCCCGGAGAGGAAGTCATGGTCTTGCCGTCCCGCAAAATCTCCTCGATTAAAACGATCATGACATACGACGGCGAGCTTCAGGAAGCTTTCTCTCCTCAGTCGGTGGTCCTGTCGTTGGACGATGAAATCGATATCAGCCATGGAGACATGATTGTTCGGAAGAAAAACCTGCCACAAGTTGGAAATCAGATCGACGCGATGTGTTGTTGGCTGGATAATGAGCCCCTGCAGCTGAAAACGTTTTATCTGATCAAACAGACCACCCGAACAGTGAAAGCGAAAATAACCAACATCGTTTACAAGATCGACGTAGACACCCTGCATCGGAAACCGGCCGATGCATTGGTGCTCAATGACATCGGCCGAATCGAAATGGAAATCTCAAGCCCGCTGTTTTTTGACGCCTACAAGATCAATCGCGCCACAGGCAGCTTCATTCTGATTGATCCGTTGACCAACAATACGGTTGCCGCCGGCATGATCAGAGGCATCCCTCAAAATGTCAAGAAACATGCGGGTGTTTGTCATTCATCGGATCGAGTCAGAAAATCGCCGCACACGGTTTGGAAGGGACTGAATATCAGCCGGGAGCAAAGGGAAGAAAGAAACGGACACAAAGCCTTTGTATTGTGGTTTACAGGTTTGTCGGGAGCTGGAAAATCAACGATAGCGTCATCGCTGGAAAAAAGATTGTTTGAGCAGGGCTGTCATACCATTTTGCTTGACGGCGATCATATCCGGCACGGATTGTGTTCAGATCTGGGATTCTCCGCTGAAGACAGACAAGAAAACATAAGAAGAGCGGGCGAGGTCGCCAGGCTGCTCTTTGAAAATGGCAGCATCGTGCTTTGCACTTTCATTTCTCCATATCGCAATGATCGGGATTTTGTGAGAAGTCTTTTCCCCACCGGAAAGGTTTTTTGAGATTTATGTTGAATGTGATTTTGAAGAGTGCCGCCGACGGGGATCCCCACGGCCTGTACAAAAAAGCCCGGGCGGGGATGATCGACCATTTTACAGGTCTTTCCTCTCCCTACGAAGCGCCGGAAAAACCTGAGCTGGTCCTGAAGACCCAAAGCGCTTCGGTTGAAGAATGCGTGAATATGCTGTATGAATATCTGAGGGCCAGATTTGACGGCCTCATGTGATCATAAAACGATGGATTGTTCGCGGAGCGGAGAAGCGCTGAAGGGATGATTGCTCGATGGCACGCCAAATAAAAAAATTGCTTTTTCTTATCGGGAAAAAGCGGCGGGCGAAATATTTGCTGCTTCTTTTTCTGATGTTCGTCAATTCCCTGCTGGAGATGGGTGGAGTCGGAGCCATTCCCGTTTTCATTTATGTTCTCACCAATCCCACATGGATTCTGCATCAAAAAATGGGCCTTGCCGGTTATGGATTTGCTGTCGATTCATCATGAACGGCAGGCATTGGTCGCGACTTTTATTTTCCTTGCGATGTTTTTCCTCTTTAAGAATGCTTTCTACGGTTGGTTGGTTTTTATGAAAGGCGCGGTGGTCTATGATGATCAGGTGCGCTTGGGCGACCGTCTCTTCAGAGCCTACATGAAGGCTGACTATCCTTTCTTTCTCAGCCGGAATTCAGCGGAATTGCTGCGAAATATCAATAACGAAACAAAATTAGTTGTGTCTGATGTCGTCCTCCCGCTAATGCAAATGATCATGGATGGGCTTGTTTTGATCATGATTGCTTTTTTGTTGCTGAGCGTAGAGCCGGTGATTTCACTTTTGACTTTTTCCCTTCTCGGCCTGATCAGTTTTTTGTTTTTAAAAATAGCGAATCGGAAAAATAAATCCTACGGGAAGGAAGCCCAGCTCCACAGACGCCAGATGAATAAAATCGTGCTGGAGGGGATTTCCGGCATCAAGGAAATAAAGGTGCTGGGCCGAGAAGAGAACTTTTTGCATCAATATCATCTTTGTTCCGTTCGCACGGCCGTCAGTTTGAGATATAAACAAATGGTCAGCCAGCTTCCCAAACCTTTCATGGAAACCATCGCCGTGACCGGAATGATTTTCATCGCCTTGCTTTTGCTTCTGATGAACCGGAACGTGGATGTCTATATTCCGGTTTTAGCTTTGTTTGGAGCGGCAGCCCTCAGGCTCCTGCCGATTTTCCGGACGATGGTCACCTCTTATACGGATTTCAAGTATAGCGCGTGTGCCGTTGATCCGATCTTCGATGATTTGAAAATTCTCGAAAGCGAAAAAAATGATTCCAGTGAAGACAGGATCGTGGAAAGAATTGAACCTTATCCCTTTGTGTCCGAAATTGTTTTTAAAAACGTCAGCTATCATTATCCTAGAGCCGAAACCGATGCGATCCGCCAAGTTGATTTGAGGATACCCAAGGGGGCTGTTGTCGGATTGGTGGGACCTTCCGGTGCCGGGAAAACGACGATTGTCGACATTCTTTTGGGACTGCTGAAGCCTCAGCAAGGCGAGGTGCTAGTGGATCGTCAGAATATTTTTCAAGATATAAAACGTTGGCAAATGAACGTGGGGTATGTTCCTCAATCGATTTATTTGAGCGACGAGAGCATTCGCAGAAACATAGCGTTTGGAATGCCGGATCACGCAATTGACGATGGGCAAATAGAACAGGCGTTGCAAGCCGCTCAGTTGGCGCCGCTTGTTTGTCGGCTTCCCGGTGGTCTTAATACGGTTGTGAAAGAACGGGGCGTTCGTCTTTCAGGAGGCGAGCGGCAGCGCATCGGAATCGCTCGCGCCCTTTATCATAATCCTCAAGTGTTGATTATGGACGAGGCGACGTCGGCCTTGGACAATCTTACTGAAAAATCGGTCATTGAATCCATTGAATCTCTGCGTGGAGACCGGACAATCATCCTGATCGCTCATCGGCTGACGACGGTTAGAAGTTGCGATGTAATTTATTTGATGGATGAGGGTCGAGTGGTGGAGCATGGCAGTTATGACGATTTGGTGAACAATAGCAGTTCTTTCAGGAAAATGAACCTCATGGAATCTTGATGGCCGGCTGGTTATGAACGCTGAACGTAAAACGACTTTGAACCAACAAACCCATGGTTCTATTCCCGATGACGCGTACCTTCTCATCATCGGGGCCATGAAATGCGGCACGACCTCGCTTTTCAGTTATTTGTCCGTGCATCCTCAGATCTGTCCGGCAAGCGTCAAGGAGCCGGAATTTTTTTCCAACCATCAAAGACACAAAAAACCCTTCCGCCATTATCACGATGTCTGGCCGAATTTCGACGGTTCGGTTCATCGATATGCAATGGAAGCATCAACCGGTTATACTAAATATCCATGGGAATCCGGCGTCCCCGAGAAAATCAGAGATTATGGCATCAAGCCGAAGTTCATCTATCTGATGAGAAATCCTTTTGATCGCATCGAATCTCACTTTAATTTCAACTATGGCAAGAAAGGCTGGAAATTTGACATATGCGATAATCATCTGATCAGCATAAGCAACTATTACTTGCAACTGGAGCGGTACAGAAGGCTTTTTTCGGTAAGGGACATGCTGCTTTTGGATTTTGATGAATTGTCACGCGATCCCGCCGGCGTCTTGGTCAGGGTCTATCGTTTCCTCGGCCTGGATCCTTTTCCCCCCGCGAATTACGGCATAAAAAATCCGACGCTCGGCCTTCCCTGGTATGTCAGAAAAACGATATATCGATTAAGTCCTTATTATCCCGACTTTCTGAAGGGCTTGTCAAAAAATCTGCTGGTTCGTCTGGTGCAGAAAAGGAAACGGCGTGTGCTCTCGGCGGAAGAACGCCAATATATTCGGGAACAGCTGAAAGATGATATGCTGCGGCTGAAGGCCGCCTACGGCGTACCGGTGCAAAAGTGGGGTTTCACCGGATGAACACGGGGAGGATTGCCGATGAAGCAAACATCGATGCGTAAAAGACTGCGGAAAAAGGTTTTACCCCTCCTTCGCCGTCCGCTGGCTCCTTTCTGCATGACACCGAAATTTCTGATTATCGGCGCTCAAAAATCCGGCACAACCACGATGATACATTTGCTGACGCAGCATCCCGACATTTTGCCGCCGGTAACCCATCAGGAAGTTCATTATTTCGACCTTCAGTATCATCGGGGAAATTCATGGTATCAAGGGAATTTCCCGTTGCGCCGAATGGGTAAAATAACGGGTGAAAAAAGTCCGTATTACTTGTATCATCCCCTTGTTCCTGAACGCGTTGCCGAGTATGACAAAAACATTCACCTGATTATTGTCCTGCGCGATCCCGTGAAACGAGCGTATTCTCATTATCAGATGATGAAAAGGCGTGGCTTTGAATTACGTCCTTTTCGTGCGGCCATTGATGAAGAAACGGAAAGCGTTGAATCGGAACATATTCGTTTGGCAAAAGGCGATATCAAAGGCAGTCTCGTCCACCAGCGCTTTTCCTATCTGGCCCGCGGCCGTTATGTCGAACAGCTGGACCGGTGGATGAGATACTTTCCGAAAAAGAAGATGTATATCACGACTACTGAGCGTTTTGCCCGTGAAACCCAGACGGTCTGTTCGGAAATATTCGATTTTCTAGGGATGACCCCGGTGAAAATCCATAAAGTAAAGCGCTATAATGCGCACGACTACGAGCCCTTGAATTTGTCAGACGAAAAGTGGCTGGCGGACTATTTCCTGCCGTTTAATTGCAAATTGGCCGATTCCTATGGTGTCAACATAGATGAATGGACATAAGTTCGTTTCGAAAGTCGTGGCGGACGCGAACGCCGAAGCCGAAGGAGGCTGGATAGTTCTCTTACGGTTGAATGAACGGAGGAAATGGGGGTAGCCTTGCCAGCGAAAACGATACTGCTGCTGAAAGAAGATCAAGGAAAGTCCTATATTGTCGATGTCATGGCCGAGCAATGGGCGGCATCGGGGCATAGGGTGCTTTGCCACGCAGGGACGCGTCATCCGCCCGCGGCGGACATTGTTTTTCTTCACGTCAACAAAACGGTCGTGCCTCCGGCATACGCGGACTGTGTTTTGAAATATCCGGCTGCCATCAACGGGAAGGCGCTGAACATTTCGCGTCCCCTCTACAGCACGGCCCGATTGGAAAAAGGCGATTCGTATGAAGGGCCCGTGATTGTGAAAACCGTCAACAATTACGGGGGGATCCCGGAGCGCCGTTCCGTGTCATTCATGCTTCCCTTGATCAATCGGCTCATCAGGCGGGATGCGTCAAGGGCCTGGAGACAGGTGGCCACTTCCTGGCGCCGTGTTGACTCCTTAAACCCTTTGGAGTATCCCGTCTTTGACAGCATGCATAAGGTGCCGCCGGACGTCTGGGAAAATAAACATCTGATGGTTGAGAAATTTCTTCCCGAGAAAGAAGGCGATGTTTTTTTTGTAAGGTACTGGCAATTCTTTGGGGATAAGAACATGACCGGGCGTTACGGGGCCAAGCATCCGATCGTTAAATTTCATCGGCGGGTGACCGAGGTCAGGCCGGTGGAGATTCCCGAAGAGCTTGCCGACTGGCGGAAGAAGCTTCATCTGGATTACGGGCGATTTGATTATGTCATGCACGAAGGCAGACCTGTTGTCCTCGATGCCAATAAAACACCGGGCTTCGGTGCCAGATCGCAATTATCCGCAAGCGAACGGAGAGAAAAATTTGCCGATTTTTCTGCCGGTATTGAATTTTATTTACGTGACAAGCAGTAATCAGTCTTTTCGGTATGCAGAATGGTTGGTCATTGAAATTTGATGATGGTTTGGGTAGATAAAACGGCATAACGAATTCTCAAAGAAGAGTGCTATGAACTGCGTTTCAAAAAAACCCAAAATAGTCGATGTCATAAAGGATTTTGCTCGTTCAGAACCGGAGGCTTTTGCTATCGTATCTTCACGGTACCACCCGCTCTCTTATGCGCATCTGGTTTTTCAGATTGACCACGTTGACGATGCTCTGCGTAAATCGGGTTTCGGAACATCGTCCCGCATCGCAATTACCGTCAGGGACCCTGTGTACGCCGTTTTAGCCATTGTGACCCTTGCTTGCTCGGCGGTTGCTGTGCCCCTCGATCCCAATATGGTGACAGCGGAGGTCGAAACGAGGTTCCATTCTCTGAAAATAGATGCCGTTTGCGTGCTCGTCGGTGAAGAAACGGCAACAAGATCTGTCGCTGAAAAACAAGGATTGGTTGTCATCGAACTGATTCCACATAACGGGAACGATCCTTTATTTTCCATGTCTGTTTCCGCTTCTTCTCCAGATACTCCATGCGACGACGACATTGCAATCATTTTTCAAACGTCTGGGACAACGGCCAAGCCTCGATTCGTTCCATGCCGTCATTCCAACCTGCTGGCGGCCGCAAGACGGACCCGCCTTTGGTTCAATCTTAATGAAAAGGATCGGTGTCTTAGTGTTGCTTCTCCATATTACAGTCATGGTTTGACCTTTTCAATCCTGGCTTCGCTTCTTTCGGGAGGCAGTATCGCTGTTCCGACGAATATCACTTCCATCAATTTAGATGAATGGTTTGATGTTTTGAATCCCACCTGGTATTCAGCTTCGCCGACGATGCATTTGGCCATATCTGAAAAATGGGCATTGCAGGCAACCGCTGTCAAACACCGGCTCCGCTTTGCTAGTTCGGGTGGCGCAAGACTTTCGGAACGTGTGCAGTCAGCTTTTGAAGAGAACTTGGGATTCAAAATTCTTGAACATTATGGCATGACGGAAGCCTGTCAAATTTCTTCGAATTTGACACAGCCGGGTCATTATAAATCCGGAACGGTCGGGATTCCGCCCTCCGGCACCATGGCCGTCGTAGGAAATGAAGGCCAGGCAATGCCGCGGGAACAAGAAGGTGAAGTATGGATTCGTGGTCCAAATGTAATGACGGGCTACTTGAATGAACCGGAATTGAATGAGGCGGTTTTTGTCAATGGCTGGTTTCGCACCGGTGACACCGGCCTCATTGACAGGGAAGGATTCTTGATCCTTAAAGACAGAACCAAGGAAGTCATCAATCGCGGCGGGGAGAAGCTATCTCCTTTCGAGATTGAAAACGTCCTTTTACAGCATCCGGACGTCATGGAGGTCGCAGCGTTTGCCGTGCCGCATCCGCGCCTTGGTGAAGACGGAGCGGTGGCCCTGGTGTTGCGACCGGGCGCCGTGGTCGCGCCGGAAGATTTGCGCCGTTTCATGAGTGCCAAGCTTTCGTGGAACAAAATTCCACGGCGGTACCATGTTGTGGAAAGCCTTCCGAAAGGTCCTGGCGGCAAGGTGCTGCGGCGAAGATTGAGAGAGAGGTTTATTCCCGATGAGTGAAGATCGCGACAAAGCCGAATATCTTGATTTAGAACAGGAGATCCTGGGCCTTTTCCGGCGTGCTTTGGCCAATGACGCATTGACCGTTGATGATGATTTTTTCGAGGCCGGCGGGGATTCCCTGCTTGCCATGGAAGTCTTGCTTAAAGCCGAAGAATTGACCGGGCGGTTGTTGTCGCCGACGATCATATTCGAAACGGGTACGGTGCGGGAGCTGGTGAAAAAAATTGTGATGCATGATGACCCGGAAAACTCCGGCGGTTGATCGGATAACCCACCCGGTGCATCGCGCAGGGACAAGGATGGTTTGAGCCTCTCTGATCCACCATCGAAAGGACATGGCGCATGGTCAATAACATATCAGATAACCCTATGTATGATATCTGCTTATCTTATCAGAAAACGGCTGCCATGAAGGCGGCCGTGGATCTGGACATCTTTACCCTCATCGGCGATCAGTGCCTGACCGCCGAGCGCCTTTCGGAGGTCATCGGCGCTTCACCCCGCGGAGTCCGGATCTTGTGTGATTTTCTTTGCGTCATGGGATTCCTGGAGAAAATGACAAACGGCTACAGCCTCTCCCTGGAAGCAAAAAGATTTCTGGACAGGAGATCACCTTATTGCCTTGCCGACGTCATGGGTTTTTACGCGTCGAATGAAATCGTCGCTCAGGTCATGAATGATCCCTCATCTTACGTGATCAGGGGAGGGGCATGGGCCCTGCCCCAAGTATCGCCCGATAATCCGATCTGGGAAAAATTCGCTCGATCGATGATTCCCTTTGCTTCGGTTGCAGCCAAACGCGCGGCGCTCTATGTCGCAAAACATGCGATGCGCCCGAAAAAAATTCTTGACGTGGGCGCGGGTCATGGTTTGTTCGGCATAGAAATGGGAAAACGAATCAGCGATGCCGTCATTGTTGCCGTTGACGGGAATAACGTTTTGCGGCTCGCCAGACAAAATGCCGATTCTGCGGGCCTTGCCGCTCGCTACAAGACGATAGGCGGAAACGCCTTCGATATTGATTGGGGAGATCAGTACGACCTCGTTTTGCTTTCCAACATATTGCACCATTTTGATCAGGACGGCTGTGTACGTTTGCTGAATAAGGCAAAAGACGCTTTGTCCGATGACGGAGCGATCTTTGTCATCGATATCATGCCGAATTTAGATCGCATATCTCCTCCGGAACAGGCGGCTTTCGCCTTTTTAATGTTGGCGACAACCCTGGAAGGCGATGCCTATACCTGCGACGAATTTGAACAAATGGCGAAAAAGACCGGCTTGGTTCTGATGGATTCGAAAAAGTTGTTGCCGACTCCCCAGACGCTTCTGAAATTCAAAAAAGCAAATGAATGATGTAGTAGCGGAAAAATATTCGAAGAGATTGAAAGAACAGGCCATATGAATGACATATCGGACATAAAGAAGAGTGTCCGTCCTGTTTTTGGGGAAAGGAATATATTCGAGGTAAATTTTTTCATATTAGTCGCCCATCCCAGACGATTCAGATGCCCATTGTGAGGAATGGATGTATTCGAAAATTCATCGGCTCAACTTTCACAAAACCAGTTTGCCGATAAAATAAATTGTCAGAGCGTTGCTTATTGCTGCAAGAAGTAACAATGCGAAAGAAGGAGTGTTTCTCGTATGCTATCCAGAGTCGTCGTCCTTCATGCGGACAAGGATCCCCAGAATGGCATTCCCCATCCGGGATCTCATCAGATATACAAAAACCCCAGAATGTTTTTGGAAAACCGGGAATTAGGTCCACTCCATCCGGAGGAAATTCGGGTAAAGATGATCTATGCAGGAGTGTGCGGGACCGACGTCCATCTAGTCACGGCAAATCCAGACAACGGGTATATCCAGTGTTCTGCTCCCGCAAACATCCCGACAGGTGGCCGAGTAATCGGACACGAGGGGGTCGGTGAGGTTCTTGAAATTGGTTCCCGCGTTTGTCACCTGAAACCGGGGGATTTTGTAACCTTTGAGTCCATCATCGTTTGTCACTACTGTGAAGAATGCAGAAGAGGAAGATTCAATCAATGTCGCAATGCTCTGCTGCTTGGATTGGAGAGGGATGGCCTTTTGGGCGATATTGTCGACGTTCCCTCGATGATCGCTCACAATGTCAGTGATCTCGCTAAAAGCGACAAAGGGCGAAGGGCAGCCGCCTGTATCGAACCTGCGGCGGTTGCCTACGTCGCATGCCAGAAGACGCATTTAGGTGCCGGCGATACGGTCGTCATTTTCGGAGCCGGTCCTATCGGAGTTTTTACCGCCATGCTTAGCAAAAGGGTTTTGGGAGCTTCCCAAGTACATGTGATTGAGCCGGTTCCTTTCCGGCGGAAACTGGCAGAAAAATGGAGCGATGCCGTATATGATGTGGAAGAGTTCTTTAATCGTGGACCGTCTTGCGTTGATGTGGTTGTCGAGGCTTCCGGCAATATGAGGAATATCAGCAGGGTCCTTCGCCGCTTGAATGCCAATGGAAGAATTGCTGTTCTTGGCCGAAGTGGCGAACCCCTTTTGTTGCATGATGTTGATCACATGATTACCAACGCAATTTATATAACCGGGTCTCGGGGACATCTGGAAGGCGCGTTTTCGAAGATCTTGACTTTGTGCCGCAACGGGATTATCTCTCCAAATGATGTTGTAACCGCCATCATCAAAGGTCCGGATCAGGTTTGTGATTCTTTAAAACTACCGGAAAAACTTCTTCAAGAAAACTGTAAAGTTCTTGTTAATTTGGATTGCTGAAGATAAAAAACTTGAATTAAATAAATTTATTACAGATTTTTGAGGTGTGCAGCGGCATTTTTCATCAAGATTGCAACATCGACATTTATTTCCTTGGCGATTTCATTGAGCAAGGCGTTCCACATCGCGAAAGAACGTTCTATGGTTTTCTTGTCGAATAAATCTGTTCTCCACTGCCACTCAACATCCAGTATCGTTTGATTCTCCGACTGTTTTTCCCAAAAATTGAACACAATGTCTTCATGGGTGTTTTTCCCCGTTGAAACGTCTAAGGGGCTTACTTCTGCGCCGGGCAGGTTGAATTCTCTGTCATTAAGCGATTTGCGATAGCTGATGTATATTCGATAAGGAGGTTTTTGTTCTTTTGTGCATTCCAATCCTAGCTTTTCAGCAAAAATTTCGAAAGGAATTTCTTGGTGTTGCCATGCGGTTATAACCGCTTTTCTTACATCGTCAATCAGCTCGAAGATCTTACGTTCAGTGGGAACATTGATAGAAATGATAGTATTAGTAAAAAAACATCCTATCAAATGTTCTGTTCCGGGAAGTTTTCTGTTTGCATTGGCAAAGCACAGCAGCACTTTTGATGTGCGGTACAAATAGCTCACGAACAATGCGATGGATGTTAGAACGACGATAAAAACAGTACATTTTTGATTTTGAGCGGTGATTTTACATTTTGTAAACATTTCAGGGGGCATGGATTGTCGAGCGGATTCATAAGAAGGCGTTTTGATAATTCCTGATTTTTGTGACGCTGCATCAGGGATCCACTCCTCAACGACATGTTCCTCAAAAAAGTTTTTCCAGTATCTGTGCATCCGTTCGAGATGGTCGTTTTGAATTAAGTGTTGTTCTTTTTTTGCGAAATCGCCGTAAGTGGTTTTTAGAGGCGGTAAACAAATGGCACGATGGTTGGTGATGGCGGTATAGATTTCTTCAAACTCTTTTAAAAAAAGACGCCATGAAGAATAATCAGTGATGAGATGGTATTTTACAAAAAGAAGAATAGATAGCTCTTCGGCAAGCCTCAACCACAAAACCCTGAGCATTTGTTCATGGTAAATGTCGAAAGGTTTACTGACCGAATTTTGGAGAAGTTGCTTTGATTGCATTTCGATATCTGACGGGGAAAGGTTTCGCAAATCAATGTATTCAATGTTGTTTTGAAGTTCCTGATCAAAAAATTGGAAAATTTCTCCCTCTCGGGTCATCTTCAATCTTGTCCTCAACGATTCATGCCTGAATGCAAGCGTTTGCAAGGTTTTCTGCAGAGCTTCTCTATCCAACGGGCCATTTATTTTGAAACATTTGGCAACATTGTACATGACATTATCATGATAAAGATTTTGCAAAAACCAAATTCTCTTTTGAGAAAATGAAAGCGGAATCTTTTCCGCTTTGATCAGACAATGTTTATTCTTTGCCATATTAAGCCTTCACTCGGGAGAGAGATTTAGTATTGTATCACTGTTGAGTGTATCTTCTTTTTTTTGATACTTGGACCCGAAATATCGGGACAATATTTCGTCGATGTTTTTTTTCTTTCCGCACAAAGAATTCATTTGCAATTCGCAATTATCACAGGTTGAAGGCATGAAATCTTCCAAGGCAAGACGCCTTTCTTTGTTGCCGAGCTGGGGGCATTGAATGGCGCTGGCGTTGAAACAACCCGTCAAAAAATATGCATCCCCCCGGCAACCCCCCGTGCATATCATGAAATAGGGACATTCTCGGCAATGGCCCGCTATTCTTTCAAGAGGATGCCTGAAAAAAGCCCGTTGTGGAGAATCAAGAATAGACGCCAAGGCGTGGTCGGAACCATTGAAAATATTACCCAACGGGAAAGGCTGTCCGACACACGGTACAATGGTGCCGTCCATGAGACAATGCAAACTGTTTTCCGGCATATGGCAGGTCTTGCCGTAAGCTTGGGGCGTAAAAGGATACTGTCTCCCGTTAAATTCAGTTATGTCAATGCTCTGCAAGGTTTCATAGACATTCAATAATTCTTCAGGTGAAAGGTCAAACGGATGTTTTCTCATGTATCTCGGGGAAGCTTTCGTGCATTCTATAATATGTTCAAAATGGTGTTCTTTTGCATACCGGAAAACGGCGTATAGTTGCCCGCATTCCACGACCGGACGAGTAATGCAACACTGAACTGCCACGCGGCAAGAATCAAAGACCGCTTCGATATTGGCAAAGGCTTTATTGATTGAAGACAACGTGCCATTGCGGCCGACAATGGCATTTTGTATTTTTTGTTCCATGGTGCCGTGACCAACAACATGCCTCTGAACGGCAATGTCAGCGCCGGTTGCCGCCACGCTTTTACAAAAATTCAAATCGGACAACATCAACCCGTTTGTGACCAGCAATACCTGTTCGAAATCAAAACTCTTTGCATATTCCAAAAAAGGAATAATTTGGGGATGCAAAGTGGGTTCTCCCCCCAGAATATAAATCTCACGAAAACCAGCAATGGCGGCGCACCATATGGCTCTTTTAAAATGCTCCACCGATATATACGGGACAGAAGGATCGGGTCGATTCAACGAACTGTCCATGTAGTAACATGTTTTACAATCCAGGTTGCACTGAGAGGTTATATCAATTCCAAATCCAACATTTATGAGGGTCAAATCCGCATCTGTTGTTTCTCGAAAAGGCATAAAAATAAAACCATTTTACTTTTTCCGTTAAAGAAGTTCTCGTTGTAAATGCAATAAAAAAATGACAGCTTAACTCCTTTGAAAGACTATTGGAATTCATTCTGCCGAAAGAATCGTTTCATATGCATTTCGAAATTGCTTGACTTGGTATCATATTTCAATAATTATTTTCAAGTGTTTTCATCATTTGGGGACATGTTCAGAAATCATTCTTCAGGGTATGGGGAGTCATCATTTCGTTCAGAAATTCACCGGTGATTGAAAGCGCATCAAGACAATGGAGGAAGCTGTCGTATTGAGTCAGGGCGGAGAACCGCAAGGCGCTTTCCGTTGCAATAATCCCCGAGGGGGCGTAAAAACGCCCGCGTATTATTGATTTTTCAAAGGCCGGTGCAACGGATGAGCAGTGCGGGTAAACTCATGGTTTTCAAACGGCAAAATAAATCCTATTATGGATTTGAAGAAAGTATGTTGTCGAATGTCGGGAAACATTGCGCCTGCTGGCGGTTTCATGAAGCGGTCGGTTGGGTGAATCGAAAATAGAAATATCAAAAGCTGGTCGAAAGCAATTTATGACTGTTTCGAATATAGGCTCTTTCCCCCTGGTCAGTGTTGTCGTTCCGGTCAAAGACGGAGCGGGGACAATTGATAAATTGTTGGAGGCCCTGCAACGGCAGAATTATCCGCGGGACAGGATGCAGGTCATCGTTGTTGATAACGGATCGCGGGATGATACGGTCGGCATTGTCAGAAAGTATCCTTTCGCCGTGGTCGAATATGAAACGGGAATCTCAAGTTCCTATGCGGCCAGAAATAAGGGGTTGTCGGCGGCCCGGGGGGAAATTCTGGCCTTTGCCGATGCGGATTGTATTCCGGAAACGGATTGGATCAGCAACGGTGTGCGCGATTTGCTGCAAACGGGCGCGGACATGGCGGGCGGAAGGATCGAGTTTGTTTTCTCTGAACAAATGTCAACGGCTGAAATTTTTGATTCTCTGAACAGTTTGAGAAACGATAGTTTCATTCAAAATAAAATGGGTGCGGTAACCGCAAACTTATTTGTGAGAAGACACGTGTTTGAAAAAATGGGTTTGTTTCCGGAAGTCAGATCCGGTGGTGATATAAACTGGACGGGGAGGGCGATGAACAAAGGATTTTTGCTGATTTATTCGCCTGCGGCGCTTGTGCGTCATCCCTCCAGGGATTTAAAAGGCGTATTGAGGAAAAGTTGGTTTTGCGGGACGGGGATACTTCTGACGCTCAAGCAGAGAGGACTATGGCCGCTGAGGATTTTATATCTGTTCATACGTTTGCTGATGCCTGTTCCAAACAGGACGATATTAAAGTCTTTACTGAATACGAGGCGTTTCCCCGAAGTCAAAGGCAGGCGCCTGAAGCTTTGGGGCATCGCGTTTCTGAGTCATCTTTTTTTGCTGGGCGGTTTTGTTTGTTCTTTTTTCATGCGAAACTCCCGCAGATCATCGTAGGAATGATATAAGCCAATATGAATCAACCGGCAATGCTTTCTGTAATCACTCCCGTTTACAACGGCGCTGATTTTGTAAAACGCTGTTATGCGAATCTTGTTGAACAAACGTTCACGAACTGGGAATGGGTGGTTGTGGATGACGGGTCCACCGACGATACGGCTGAGACGGTCAGGAAAATTAGCGACAGCCGTGTAAGGCTGTTTTCGTATCAACCCAACAGGGGCCGCGGTTATGCGAGGAACTTGGCTCTTGCTCAATCCCGCGGCGATTGGATTGCCGTCTGGGACATCGATGATTTGAATTTTCCGGAGCGGCTGGAAAAGGTGGCGGACGCGCGGAGCAGGGGATATGATTACTGCTGTTCCTACGCGGTTGTGGTCAATAACGACCTCGATATCAAAGGCACAAGGGGTTTTCATCGAGCATCCGGATGTATCCCCCGGGAATTCGTGCACCCGACGCTGGCGGTGAAAAAGGACATTGCGAGGAAAATAGGTTACAAAATCACGAGGGGCAAGGGCGGGCCGGCGGAGGATGCCAGGATGATCTGGTCGCTGTCCCTGAAATACAAAGGTCTCTGGTTCGACGACGCGCTGACCATTTATCAGGAGGACAGAGATCTTCATCTGCAAAAAGCCGTTGATACCAATAAGGCGCATCTCCAGACCCTGAAAGAGATTCAATCGGAAATGTTAATCCGTCCGGACGCAAAATACTATTGCACGATTCTGAAATATTCCTTAAAGATTGTGTTGCTCAACGCGCTGCGCGTCTCACCGCGAATCTATCCTCGTCTGGTCGGCTTTAGGGATTACGGCGAAACACAAAGGGGCTGGCGATTGTCGGCGGAAAAAATCAAGTTTATCGAAAAGCAAAAAACGATTTCATCGTAGGGAAAACGGAACAATTTCAGAGGTCGTCCTTGAATCCATTAAGAATCACCGTCATCACCGTATGTCTCAACAGCGCCCGGACCATTCGGGAGACTCTTGCGTCGGTCGCCTCGCAGGCTTATGACAATCTTGAACATATCATCATTGACGGTTCTTCCAGGGATGGGACGGTCGAGATCGTGCGGTCATGGGATGGACATCCCGTCCGTTTTCTCAGCGAACCGGATCGGGGTATTTTCGACGCCATGAACAAAGGCCTCAGGCTGGCCACGGGCGATGTCGTCGGTTTTCTCAATTCCGATGATGTCTATTACGATGCCGGGGTTTTAAAAAAGGTCGCCGAGACGATGAGCGATGCTCGCGTTGATGCCTGTTATGCGGATTTGATTTACGTCGAGAAAAATAATCTCGATAAAATCGTTCGTTTCTGGAAATCATGTCCCTTCACGCCGGGGTTGTTCGGCACGGGATGGGTTCCTCCGCATCCGACTTTCTTCGCGCGCCGCAGGATCTTTGACCGGTTCGGTTTGTTTGATTTGAACTATTCCCTGGCGGCGGATTACGAACTCATGGCGCGTTTTCTGGAGAAGTCTCAGGTTCACGCCGTTTATATCCCCCAGATTTTGGTTAAAATGAGGTATGGCGGGGCTTCCAATAAGAATTTGTCGAATATCATCAAACAGAATCTTGAAATTTACAGGGCACTGAAAAAAAACAATATATCCTTTTGTCCGCTGAAATTCTTTTCGGCGAAGCTCATTACCAGAATAAGGCAATATGCTTCAAAGCCTTCCCTTGAACTTATATAAAAAAACCCGTTTGAAAGCTTCTTCTAAAACACAAAATCGATGATGAAAAATGTATCGCCTGCCGGATGGTTTCCGCCGGTTTAAAGGCGCATAACTTGCCGCAATAGCTTGTTTTTTCGTTTTTGCCGCTGGCGGGGGTACGGATGAACTTTTGTCTTGACAATAACGGCAATCTTATGCCGATATAACGCATTAAAATTTGGCGTATGAACAAAGGAGGTTGAAAGGATCGTTATGGCTAAATATGTTTACTCTTTCTCGGAAGGATACGGAAAAAGCAGAAATCTTCTGGGCGGCAAAGGCGTCGGCCTGGCGGAGATGGCTCATCTGGGAATTCCCATTCCTCCGGGATTCACGATTACAGCGGAAGTCTGCATGGCCTTCTTGAAAAACAAGGGCCGTTATCCTCTGGGATTGAAGGAGCAGGTGGACAAGGCGCTGCAGAAGATGGAAAAAGAAACGGGGATGAAATTCGGCGATCCGAAAAATCCCCTTCTGTGTTCGGCGCGTTCCGGCGCGCGCAAGAGCATGCCCGGCATGATGGAAACAGTTCTCAATATCGGCCTGACCTCCAAAACGATTCCCGGCATGATTGAAAAGACCCATAACCCGCGTTTCGTTTGGGATTCCTACCGCCGTCTGATTCAGATGTATTCGGATGTGGTGATGGAAAAGGCCGAAGGCATCGAGCCCGAGGAAGGCATGGGCGTCCGGCAGCAACTGGAACGAGAACTGGCGGCCATGAAACAGCGCCGGGGCGTCAAATCGGACGTGGAACTGACGGCGGAGGATCTTGAGGAACTCGCCGGAATCTACCGGGCGAAGGTGCAGGAAGTCCTGGGCAAACCCTTCCCCGATGACGCCTTCGAGCAGCTCTGGGGCGCGATCGGCGCGGTCTTCAAGAGCTGGAACGGCAAACGCGCGGTGTCGTATCGCCGGATCGAAGGCATTCCCGATGACTGGGGCACCGCCGTGAATGTCCAGGCGATGGTTTTTGGCAACATGGGAGACCATTCGGCGACGGGCGTGGCGTTCACCCGCAATCCCGCCACCGGCGAAAACAAATTCTACGGCGAATGGCTGCCCAACGCGCAGGGCGAAGATGTCGTCGCGGGAATCCGCACGCCCAATCCCATCAACGAAGAGACCCGCCAGACGGACGATATTGAGGGTTATCCTTCGCTGGAAAAGGCGATGCCCAAGGCTTACCGGGAACTCCTGGCCATCAGAAAGAAACTGGAAACCCACTTCAGGGACATGCAGGATCTGGAATTCACGATTCAGGAGGGTCGCGTCTGGATGCTTCAGACCCGCACCGGAAAGCGCAACGGCCCGGCGGCGGTCAGAATGGCCGTGGACATGTATAAAAGCAAGATGATTACGGCGGAAGAGGCCGTCTCGCGCGTCACACCCGCGCAAATGGATGAAATGCTGCATCCGATGGTGGATCCCAAGGCCGAAGCCTCGGCGGAATTTCTGGTCAAGGGTCTGCCCGCCGGTCCCGGCGGCGCCGTGGGGCAGGTGGCCTTCACCTCCGACGTGGCCGTGGAATGGAAGAAAGAGGGCAAAAAAGTCATTCTGGTGCGTGAGGAAACCAATCCCGAGGACGTCGAAGGCATGCGCGCGGCGGAAGGCATTCTCACGGCCCGCGGCGGCATGACCTCGCACGCGGCGCTGGTGGCCCGCGGCTGGGGCAAGTGCTGCATCGTCGGCGCCGGCGCGTTGCACGTGGATATCGCAAACAAGGTCATGACGGCGGACGGCAAGACGGTGCGCGAGGGCGATTTCATTACCCTGAACGGGACGAAGGGCCGCGCCTACATCGGGTCTCTGCCCATGATCAGCGGCGCCGAAAACGATCCGAACTTCCTCGCCTTCATGAAGATCTGCGATTCGGTGCGCCGGCTGAAAATCCGCACCAACGCCGAAACGCCCAAAGACGCGGCCAAGGCCGTGGAGTTCGGCGCCGAGGGCATCGGGCTTTTCCGCACCGAACACATGTTCTACGGCGAAAACAGCGAACAGCCGCTTTTCTACCTGCGCAAGATGATTATTTCGGATACCGAAGAGCAGCGCCGCGTCGCGCTGGACGAGCTGTTTCCCTTTGTGAAAGCGTTCGTCAAGAAGACGATCGACGTGATGGGCGGAAGGCCGGTGACCATCCGCTTGCTGGATCCGCCTCTGCATGAATTCGTGCCGGAGAACCCCGAAGAAAGGCAGCGTCTGGCGGACAGCCTGAATATTTCGATCGACGGCCTCAACGCCCGGGCGGAAAAGTTGCATGAAACCAATCCGATGATGGGACACCGCGGCGTGCGTCTCGGAATCACCTACCCGGAAATCAGCGAAATGCAGATTCGCGCCATTCTGGAAGCCTCGGCGGAGCTGATCAAGGAAGGCAAAAAGGCGTTTCCGGAAATCATGATTCCGGTCGTCTGCGACGTGGCCGAGTTCAGGCATCAGGCGGAGCTGGTGAAAAAGATTTATCCGGAAGTGCTGGCCAAATACGGCCTGAAGAAAATTCCGTACCTGGTCGGGACCATGATTGAAATCCCGCGGGCCGCGCTTCTGGCCGACAAGATCGCCGAGGAGGCGGAGTTCTTCAGCTTTGGAACGAACGATCTGACCCAGATGACCTACGGCTTCAGCCGCGATGACGTCGGCGCATTCGTTCCCGGTTATCTGGCCAAGAAAATCATTCCCGCCGACCCCTTCCAGATTCTGGATCAAAGCGGCGTCGGCCAGTTGATTCAGATGGGCGTGGAAAGAGGCCGCAGCGCGCGTCCCGGCCTGAAGGTCGGCATTTGCGGCGAACACGGCGGCGAACCCTCGAGCGTCATGTTCTGCCATCGCGTGGGAATGGATTATGTCAGCTGTTCGCCCTACCGCATTCCGATAGCGCGACTGGCCGCGGCGCAGGCTGTCGTGGAAGACAAGCAGAAGGCTTCGGCAAAGCCGAAGAAAAAAGTGAAAACGGCTGCCAGGCCCAAACCCAAAGCGAAAGCAAAAGCGAAAAAGTCAAAGAAATAATGGACCCCTGCGCCGGAAGTTGGAAAAGACGGCGCACCGATTAACTGGCGAGGAGAAAAAATGATTTTATGGAAATAGCCGTAAAAAACGAAAAATTGAAGAAGTGGATTGAAGAAGTCCGGCAGATGTGCGCGCCGGACAGGGTATATGTCTGTGACGGTTCCAAAAAGGAATACAACACGCTCATGGCGCAGATGGTGGAAAGCGGCGCCGCGGTCAAGCTCAAGAAGAGGAAAAACAGCTTTTTGTTCCGTTCGGATCCGTCGGATGTGGCGCGCGTGGAGAACCGCACCTACATCAGTTACCCGAACCAGGTCGACGCCGGGCCGACGAACAACTGGATTGCGCCGGATGAATTGAAGGCGATCATGAAGGCTCTGTATCGGGGCTGCATGAAGGGCCGAACCATGTATGTGATTCCCTTTTCGATGGGGCCGATTGATTCGCCCATCGCCAAAATCGGCGTGGAAATCACCGACAGCCCTTACGTTGTCTGCAACATGCACATCATGACCCGCGTGGGGAAGAAAGTTTTGCGCAAGCTGGGCAAGAAAGGAGACTTCATCCCCTGCCTGCACTCCATCGGCGCTCCGCTGGAGCCCGGCCAGAAGGATGTTTCCTGGCCCTGCGCGCCCATGGAGAAGAAATACATCAGTCATTTTCCGGATGAAAATCTGATCTGGTCCTATGGCTCCGGCTATGGCGGAAATGCGCTTTTGGGCAAGAAATGCCTGGCGTTGCGCATCGCGTCGGCGATGGCCAGGCGCGAAGGCTGGATGGCCGAGCACATGCTGATCTTGAGGCTGACCAGTCCCCAGGGCAAGCAATATCACCTTGCCGCAGCCTTTCCTTCCGCCTGCGGCAAGACCAACCTGGCGATGCTGCAGCCGACCATTGAAGGTTGGAAGGCCGAATGCATCGGCGACGATATCGCCTGGATGAAAATCGGGCCCGACGGCCGACTCTACGCCATCAATCCGGAAGCAGGATTTTTCGGCGTGGCGCCGGGAACCTCCTACAGTTCCAATCCCATGGCCATGGAAACAATCAAGAAAAACATTATTTTTACCAATTGCGCCTTGACGGACAAGGGGGATGTCTGGTGGGAAGGCATGGACGGCAAGCCGCCGAAGCATGCCATTGACTGGAAAGGAAAGGACTGGACGCCGGAGAGCAAGGAGCCTGCCGCGCATCCCAACGCGCGCTTCACCGCACCCGCCGCCCAGTGTCCGGTCATTTGTTCCGACTGGGAAAAGCCCGAGGGCGTGCCCATTGATATTTTTGTCTTCGGCGGACGCCGCGCGGGCGTCGTGCCCCTGGTCAATGAAGCCTTCAATTTCGACCACGGCGTTTTTCTGGGCGCGACGGCGTCGTCGGAAACGACGGCCGCCAACATCGGCGCGGTGGGCAATTTGAGACGCGATCCTTTCGCCATGCAGCCCTTCTGCGGATACAACATGGGCGATTATTTCCAGCACTGGCTGAACATGGGGGACAGGCTCGGCGACAGGGCGCCGAGAATCTTTTACGTCAACTGGTTCAGGAGAACGTCCGACGGCCGCTGGCTCTGGCCGGGTTTCGGCGAGAACAGCCGCGTGCTGAAATGGATGTGCGAACGGATCGAGGGGAGGGCCGAAGCCGTTGAGACGCCCATCGGCCTGCTGCCGAAACTCGGCAGTCTGGATTTGAAGGGTCTGGATATCGAGGAACGCGATCTGCATGAGTTGCTTCGGGTGGATATCGATGCCTGGAGGGCCGAAATTCCCGATATTGAAAAACACTTCGCCCAATTCGGCGACCGTCTGCCGGAGAG
>DAOSZO010000036.1:14761-25923 GCA_035382085.1 Smithella sp. | reverse complement strand
ATCATCGCGGTTTTATCTTTCCTTGGAGGATGATCTGCTGCGTATTTTCGGAGCGGAGCGCATCTCGGGGGTCATGGATAGGATCGGGATAGAGGAAGATCAGCCTATTGAACACAAGTATATTTCCCGCGCCATAGAAAACGCTCAGAAGCGCGTCGAAGGCCAGAATTTCGATATCCGCAAGCACCTGCTCGATTATGACGATGTGATGAACAAGCAGCGCCAGGTGATTTATGAGCAGCGCCGAAAAGTACTGCGCGGGGATAATTTATGGTCGGATCTGGAAACGATGATCGAAGAGATTGTTGACTCCATGATATCCGAGTATCTGGACGAGAAAACACCCAAGAGCGAATGGAATTTCAAAGGCCTGGAAGACGCGCTGTTCAAGCAGTTCAATCTGAAACTGGATCTTTCAAGCGCGCCGGAAAGCCAGTCCGCGGAGTCCGTCCGGGAAATGATTATTCAAAGCGTGAATAAGTTGTTGCGCGATAAGGAAACCGAATTCGGCAAGGAATTGATGAATTACCTCATGAGGGTGATCATGCTGCAAGCGATTGATACGCAGTGGAAGGATCATCTGCTGGCGATGGATCATTTGCGGGAGGGTATCGGTTTGCGCGGTTACGCGCAGAAGGATCCCGTGCGGGAGTACCAGCGTGAGGGTTATGAAATGTTTATGGAGATGATTTCCCGCATCAAGATGGATATTTTGGAAAAATTATGTTTAATTAGAATTCAGAGAGAAGAGGAAGTCGAAGAAATCAGGCAGAAACAAAAAGAGGATTATATTATGAGCCGCGGCGAAAGCATGGCCAAATCCAAAACAATCAAACACGAAGGGCCGAAAGTGGGAAGAAACGATCCCTGCCCCTGCGGAAGCGGCAAAAAATACAAAAAATGCTGCGGCGCTTAACACATGGGTGAGGTGTTCAGGATGGTCAAGGAAAAAGCAAAAATCACCGTGCCGGGTTTTCTGGCCCATGGTATTTCCGTCGGCATTAAAAAACCGGGGCAAAAGGATTTGGGCCTGATTTATTCAACGGTTCCCGCAAAGGTCGCGGCGGTTTTCACCAAAAATACTTTCAAAGCCGCGCCGCTTCTTATTACGGAAGAAAGGACCAAAAGGGGCATCGCGCAGGCGATTATCACAAACAGCGGTTGCGCCAATGCCGCCACTGGCAAGGAAGGCTATCGCGACGCACTGGCCGTTTCCGCGGCCTTGGCCAGGGAGCTGAAAATCAGGGAAGAGCTCATTTTAATGGGTTCCACCGGCGTCATCGGAAAGAGGCTGCCTTTGAAGAAAATTGAAGGCGGTATCGAAAAACTGGTCAAGGGATTAAATGAAAACGGCATCGAGGACGCGGAATACGCGATGATGACCACCGATAAATATCCCAAAATCGCCATTCGCCGGGGCGTTGTCGGCGCGAGAGATGTTACGGTTTGCGGCATAGCCAAGGGCGCGGGCATGATTGAGCCTAATATGGCCACGCTTCTGACCTACGTGATGACGGATGCCCTCATTGACGCCAAGGCGCTCAACACGGTTTTTCACCAGGTGATCAACACGACATTCAATTCCATCAGCGTGGACGGCTGTACCAGCACCAATGATATGGCGATTATTCTAGCCAACGGGCTGGCCGGCAATAATCCGCTGGAAAAGGTACAGGCCCGACTGCAGCGCTTCCGAGACATGTTGACGGAAGTCATGATGGAACTTGCCGTTGCGGTGGTCAAGGACGGAGAAGGGGCGACCAAATTGATTTCCATTTCGGTCAAAGGGGCAAAATCGAAATCCGACGCCCGCTGCGCGGCTTATTCCATTGCCAACTCCAATCTGGTGAAGACGGCCGTTTATGGGGAAGACCCGAACTGGGGCAGAATCATTGCCGCACTTGGCGCCTCGGGCGTGATGATGGATAAAGATAAGGTGAGTCTGTTCATCGGGAACCTGCCCATATTTTGCCAAAACGCGCCGGTGGAGGCAAATATTGGTAAATTAAAGGAAATTTTTAAGAAAGACAAGATAGACATCCAGGTTGATTTCGGCGCCGGAGATAAATCGTATGTTTTATATGCTTCGGATCTCTCCCATGAATATGTCAAAATCAATGCGGAATATTCCACATAGTTGATCTTTTCACCTGAAAACATTTATTTCAGCTTGATTATTTGAATCGTTTATGTTAATTGCCCGCGAATATTTCACACACCCCCGGATTGCCGGTTTGTTGCTTAGACTTAAGTTTGCCGCGCAAAATGAAAGGGGTGGAGGAAAAAACAAAACAAGGAGATCGGTATGTCAGTCATTTCAATGAAGCTTTTATTGGAGGCTGGTGTTCATTTCGGACACCAGACGAACAAATGGAATCCCAAAATGAAGCCGTACATTTTTGGGGCGAGAAACAACATTTACATTATCGATTTGCAGCAGACCGTCGGCCTTTTTCAGGCGGCTTACGATTTTATCGTGGAAAAAGCGGCGGAGGGTCAGAACATTCTTTTTGTCGGAACCAAAAAGCAGTCACAGGAAGCGATCAAGGAAGAAGCCGTTCGTTGCGGAATGCCCTATGTCAATCAGCGCTGGCTGGGCGGCATGCTGACGAATTTCGTGACGATCAAGAAAAGCATCGACAGACTCAACACCCTGAACAAAATGTTTGATGATGAATCCATCAAGGCTTTTCCGAAAAAGGAAATCACCCAACTCCAGAAAGAAAAATCGAAGTTGGAAAAGGTTCTCGGAGGCATCCAGACCATGCGGTCGCTTCCAGGCGCGATTTTCGTGGTGGATCCCAGCCGCGAGCACATCGCAGTCAACGAGGCAAGAAAATTGAGGATCCCGATCGTGGCGATTGTCGACACCAATTGCGATCCGGACGATATTGATTTTGTCATTCCCGGAAACGATGACGCGATCAGGGCCATCAAACTGTTTGCCTCCAAAATAGCCGACGCGGTTGTCGAAGGAAGAAAGCGCTATGAAGAAAAACTGACGGCGGAATCGGACAAGCAAGAGACGTCTCCTGATGGAAAATCGGAAGAAAATGATGTGCCCGTCAATATTGAAGCGGCTGAATTGGATGATAAACTCGATGAATATGATGAGGCATCCTACAAATAATTGAAAAAGATTTTATCAAGTTAAGGGAGGAATTTACATTGGAAATATCTTCAGCTATGGTTAAAGAGTTGAGAACCAAAACCGGCGCCGGCATGATGGATTGCAAGGAAGCCCTGAAAGCGTCGGACGGAGATTTTGAGAAGGCGATAGATTATCTCAGAAAAAAGGGTTTGTCTGCCGCAACCAAAAGATCATCCAAAGCGACCAAAGAGGGGACCGTCGCCTCTTACATTCATATGGGCGGACGTATCGGGGTCATGGTGGAAATCAATTGCGAAACCGATTTTGTGGCCAAAACGGATGACTTCCAGACAGCGGCCAAGGATATAGCGATGCATATCGCGGCCTGCAATCCGCTTTACGTACGGCCCGAAGAAGTGCCTGCTGACGTATTGGAGCGTGAAAAAGAAATTTACCGCAGCCAGCTGCGCGAGGAAAAAAAGCCGGAAAAAATCTGGGACAAGATTATCGAAGGAAAGCTCAAAAAATATTACGAAGATGTGTGTTTGACGGAACAGAAGTTCATAAAAGATACCGACATCACTGTGGGCACGCTGATCAATAATATCATCGCCAAGACCGGCGAAAATGTCGTCATCCGCAGATTTGCCAGATTTCAGCTGGGAGAGGAAATCAAACAATAAATGGGACCCCTGAAGGAAAAGGCCGTTTATAAAAGAGTTCTGTTGAAGTTAAGCGGCGAAGCTCTTTTGGGCAAACAGTCTTTTGGGATAGATCCCGATGTGGCAGATTACATCGCTCAAGAAATAAAATCGCTTTCAGATTTAAAGGTCCAAATAGGTGTTGTGGTCGGCGGCGGAAATATCTTCCGCGGCATTGAAGCGGCATCCAAGGGGATTGAGCGAACCACGGCTGACTACATGGGCATGCTGGCCACCGTAATCAACAGCCTCGCCCTGCAGAGCGCGCTGGAGCGCTACGGAATTCCGACGCGCGTGCAGACGGCCATTCAGATGCATGAAGTCGCCGAACCGTTCATCCGGAGAAAGGCCTTAAGGCATTTGGAAAAGGGACGGGTGGTGATCTTTGCGGGCGGAACCGGAAATCCTTATTTTACGACGGATACGGCCGCTTCTTTGCGGGCCATGGAAATCAAGGCCCAGGTCATCATGAAAGCGACAAAGGTCGATGGTGTTTATGACAGCGATCCGCTTAAAAACAAATCGGCCGTCATGTTTAAAAAAATCAGATATATCGATGTATTAACCAAAAACCTTAAAGTCATGGATGCAACGGCAATATCTTTGTGCCGTGATAACGCCTTGCCCATTATCGTGTTTAATTTGCAAAAAAAGGGAAACATCCGCAAAGTCATCTGTGGCCGTAAAGTCGGCACTTACGTAGGAGAGGAAATATGAAAGAAGATGTCTTGAAAAAATTGAAGGAAGAAATGGAAAGAAATATCGCCAGTCTGAACAAGTCGTTTTCCCGCGTAAGAACTGGAAGGGCATCCGTTTCGTTGCTCGATGGGATAAAAGTGGATTATTACGGGACGCCCACGCCCATCAACCAGGTGGCTAACGTTTCGGTTCCTGAAAGCCGCCTGATCCTCATTGTTCCGTGGGACGCTTCAGTGGTCGGCGCGATTGAGAAAGCGATTCAGAAGTCGGACTTGGGATTGACGCCAACGACGGACGGCAAAGCCATCCGGCTTGCCATTCCGCAACTAACGGAGGAAAGGCGCAAGGAAATCGTTAAAACAGTGAAAAAAATGGCCGAAGAAGGGAAAGTGAAATTACGCAATCTTCGTCGGGACGCCAATGAGGAACTCAAAACTTTGAAAAAGAACAACAATCTGTCGGAGGATGAGCTCTTCAAAGCTCAGGAAGAGGTTCAGAAAATCACGGATCAGTATATTGAAAAAGTGGATAAGGTATTGGCAGCAAAAGAAAAGGAAATCATGGAAATTTGATTTCGGCGAGGAGTGATTTGTTCATCAATGGGGAGACGAAGGCTCCCCATTTGTTTTTTTGAATCAAACCGGCGGGTTGCCAATTTCATGCCGGATGCACATATTCCTTGTTGAAAAAAACATTGCTCTACATTAAGCTTTCCGAAAACAGGTGAAAATCGATGAAACAGGACGCAGGCAAATTGCCTCAACACATCGCCATTATTATGGATGGCAACGGTCGTTGGGCGCAAAAACATACGCTGGACCGAATCAGAGGGCATAAGAAAGGCGCTCAGACGGTGCGAACGGTGGTCCGGACGTGCCGTGAAATCGGAATAAAATATCTGACCTTGTTTGCTTTTTCCACGGAAAATTGGGAACGTCCTGAAAATGAAGTCAAAGCTCTGATGGGTCTGCTGGAGCTGTATCTCGACAAAGAATTAAAAGAATTGAAGAAACAAGGTATCAGGCTCACAACCATCGGCGATACAGAACGGCTCAATCCCGCATTAAGGAAGAAGCTTCAAGATGCGATGGAAAGCACCTCCGTCAATGACAAAATGGTGCTCAACATTGCCTTGAGCTATGGAGGACAGGACGAGATTGTCTATGCCGTCAAAAAAATCGTCGGTGATGTTTGGCGTGGCGTCATTCAGGAAAACGAAATCAATAAGGAACTTTTCCAGAAATATTTATACACGGCGGGTATGCCGGATCCTGATTTGCTGATCCGGACCAGCGGCGAGTACCGTATCAGCAATTTTTTGCTCTGGCAGACGGCCTATACGGAACTTTATTTCACGAAAGTGCTCTGGCCGGAATTCACCAAAGAAGATCTGTTGAAAGCGATATCCAGCTATCAGAAACGGGAAAGGCGATTCGGCCTGACCAGCGAGCAGCTTCAACAGTCATAGATGATCCACCCGAATTTCAAGGAGCGCAAGGACAAACAATGTCATCATTAGTGAAAAGATGGATAACCGGGCTGGTGCTTGTTCCGATTTTATTGTTTGTGATTTTGTTCGGGTCCGGAGCCGTTTTTGCCGCCGTGGTCACCCTGTTTGTTCTGGGCGGCGTCTGGGAATACAACCATATTGTTTTCGGCGGTGACTTCAAAACGGAAAAAGCGGAAGGGTTGATTTCGGCCGCCGCCATTTGCTTTTTCGCTTTTTACGGCGACGAGCGGCTGATGCTGTGCTGTCTGGCTTTTTCGGTAATGGCGGCTTTTATTTTGTTTATCTGGCGGGTCAGAGAAACACCGGCATTTGATTTGTCGATCGTGACCAGAGTGGTTTTTGGCATGATGTATATTCCGTTCATGATGGCCCATTTCATTTACTTGAGACAGACCCCCAAAGGCATTGTCTGGATTATTTTTGTTTTGGTACTGGCTTTCGCCGGAGATATCGCCGCCCTCTATGTCGGCAAATACTTCGGCAAAAGAAAACTGATTCCGTCCGTCAGTCCGGGCAAGACGGCGGAGGGCATGATGGGTCTGATTATCGGCAGTGTGCTGGCCAGTTTGATTTTTGCTTATTTCTTTTTGCCGGAGATATCCTGGATGCATATTGCCGCTTTGTCTTTTGTCGGTTGCATTATCGGGCAACTGGGCGATATCTGCGAGTCGGCCATTAAAAGATTTTATGGTTTGAAGGATTCCAGCGCGCTGCTGCCCGGTCATGGCGGCCTGCTGGATCGTCTGGATTGCCTGATCTTTATTGCCCCGTTTGTCTATTATTACCGATTGCTGATCATTGAATGATGAAAAAAATATCTATTCTGGGATCCACAGGCTCCATCGGGGTCAGCACGCTGAAGGTCATCGAAGATCATCCGGATCGGTTTCGGGTTGTGGCGCTGTCCGCCGGTAAAAATATCGGGTTGCTTCAAAAACAGATTGAGCGGTTTATGCCCCGGATCGCGGCGGTCAGAAATCGCGAGGATGCGAATGCCCTGCGCAGATCTCTTGCGTCCAAAAAAGCGGTGAAAATATTATACGGGGAAGAAGGACTCAAGGCAGCGGCTTCAGCAGCCGAGGCCGATATCGTTGTTTCAGCCATTTCGGGTTTCGCGGGCCTATTGCCGAGCCTGACCGCGATCGAGGCGGGGAAAAGCCTTGCCTTGGCCAACAAAGAGACCCTGGTGGCGGCCGGAGAAATCATCATGCGCGCGGTTAGGAAAAAAGGAGCGAAAATCATTCCCGTGGACAGTGAGCACAGCGCGATATTCCAGTGTCTGGAAGGAGAAAGAAAACAAAATTTATCCAGCATTATTCTGACGGCTTCGGGCGGTCCTTTTCTGGGTTTCACAAAAAAACAGATGGAGAAGGTGACGCTTCGGCAGGCGCTCAAACATCCCCGCTGGAACATGGGCAAAAAGATCACTATCGATTCCGCCACGATGATGAACAAGGGGTTGGAGGTGATCGAGGCTAAATGGCTTTTCGGTGTTGACCTCGCCCGCATCGACGTGTTGGTGCATCCGCAGAGCATTGTGCATTCGATGGTGGAATTGAAAGACGGAGCGATTCTCGCGCAACTGGCCATGCCGGACATGAAAATTCCCATTGCCTATGCGTTGAGTTATCCTGAAAGAATCACCAATCAGCTTCCGCGTTTGAACCTGGCGAAAGTCGGAAATCTGGAATTTTTCAAACCGGATTTGCAAAGGTTTCCCTGCCTGCGATTGGCTTATGAAGCGGGAGAACGCGGCGGCACGGCCACGGCGGTGTTGAATGCCGCCGATGAAACAGCGGTTGAATCTTTCCTGCAAAAAAGAATCCGGTTTGCCGATCTTCCCAAAATCATCGAAAAAGTTCTCGACGCTCATGATACCGTTGACAGGCCCTCGCTGGATGATATTATGGAAGCCGACCGCTGGGCGAGGCAAAAAACAACGGAAATCATGGAAAGGATAAAATCGTGACCACATTAATTTCGTTTATCATTTTATTGGGCATCCTGATTTTTGCTCACGAGCTGGGACACTTTCTGGCCGCCCGGATGGGAGGCGTCGGTGTGCTCACATTTTCGCTGGGATTCGGACCCAAAATCTTCGGCAAAAAAATCGGTGAAACCGAATACGTTCTTTCCTGGATTCCGCTGGGCGGTTTTGTCAAACTTTTGGGAGAATCGGATACGGAGGATCTTCCGCCCGAAGATGAGAAACGTTCTTTTTTAAAACAGCCCGTGTGGAAAAGGCTGCTGATTGTCCTGGCCGGTCCGGCCTTCAATTTCCTTTTGGCCATTGTGATATTCACGGCGGTTCTGATCTACGGCCTGCCCAGCTTAACATCGGAAATAGGAGAGGTGCAGCCCGGCTCGGCGGCTTACGAGGCCGGCATTCTCGGTGGTGATAAAGTGATTGAAATAGACGGTCAGAAAATTGAATACTGGGAAGATATGCGGTCGGCTATTGCAGAGAGCAAAGGCCGGCAGATTGCCGTCGTGATTGATCGCGCCGGCGAAACCAAACGGATTGTCGTGCAACCCAGATTATCCAAAACCAAAAATTTGTTCGGCGAAGAGGTTTCCGCTTATCTTATCGGCATCGCGCCGTCGGAGAAAACAGTTCTTGAAAGAAGGAATCCCGTAAATGCCTTTCTTGCCTCGCTCATGAAGACATGGGAGATCAGCAAGCTGACGGTTATTTCGGTTGTTAAAATATTTGAGGGAGTCATTTCTCCGAGAACCATCGGTGGCCCGATCTTTATCGCGCAAGTCGCCGGCGCGCAGGTTAAAGAAGGAATCATTCCCTTTGTTCTTTTCATCGCCATTCTTTCTGTGAATTTGGGAGTGATCAATCTGTTTCCCATACCGGTCCTGGACGGCGGGCATATCTTGTTTTATTTATATGAAATGATTGCCCGTAGGGAAGTCAGCGCGAAGGTGAGGGAACTTTCTCAACAAATCGGCTTTGTGATCTTGCTGATGCTGATGCTCTTTGTCATATATGTCGATTTGGAGCGGTTGAACCTGAGTTTTCTGAACCAGATTAATAAAATATTTAAGTAGAAAATGCTGACGCTTGCTCTGGATACTTCAACGAAGACCACCTCCGTTGCCATACTAAACAATCAATCCGTTTTGTTCGAAGCCGTTTTGAACACGGGAGCGCATCATTCCGAGGCGCTTTTGCCGCTCATCAGGAAGGCCTGTGATCAGACAAAGATCCGGATAAACGATTTTGATTTGTTTGCCTGTACGATAGGTCCAGGATCTTTTACCGGCTTGCGCATAGGGCTGGGAACGATCAAAGGCTTCGTTTTTGCCTCGGGGAAATCTGCAGTGGGCGTTTCTTCTCTGGCCGCTTTGGCCTTGAATGTTGAGAAAAATTCCAAATTCATCTGCCCCATGATGGATGCGGGCCGCGGTCAGGTCTACAGCGCCTATTTCCGCTACCTGAAAGACGGAAGAATAAAACAAGTGACTTCCGAAAGGGTCGCCCATCCTCAGGAGGTGGCAAGAGAGGCCAAGGAAGAAACCGTCTTTGTAGGAAACGGTGCTGTCATTTATTCGGATGTATTGAAAAAGACAACATCAAGAGGATGTCTCATCGCATCGTCGGCGAATCAGTTCATCAGGGCTTCGCTTGTCGGCTTGCTGGGCATTCAGAAATTCCATGCCCATGAAATGCTTGATGTGGAAAAATGCGGGCCGCTTTACCTGCGTTTGGAAGACGCCCTCATCAGAAAAAAAATTTTTTAACCCTTAGGATGTTGGCGATAGTTTTTTGGGTTGATCAACCGCCGGTAATTTTATTGAGAAGCCTCCGGACCTTCTCATTGTGGGGGTTGCGCGAAAGAATGAATTTCAGACGTTCAACAATGTTGTTAATGTTGACGACATTGGGACTCGTCAGAAAAAGATTGAAGTAAACATTGGCCAGATTGTAGTTTGTTTCTTCGTCTAAGGGGTTTATTTTCAGGGCTTTTCGGTATGTTGCAATCGCCTGTATCGTGTTATTCGTGATTTCGTAGACGGAACCCAGATCATTCCACGCCGCTATATTTTCAGGTTCGAGATCGAGCACGGCCTGAAATTTTTTTAGGGCTTCGGCGTATTGGCCGTACTGGAAATAAATTCTGCCCAGATTGTGCAATGTTTTGACGTGTTGGGGATTGATGTAGAGAATATCTTCGTATTCTTCGGTGGCTTCATCAAGCATGTCATGACGGTCATAAAGCGTTGCAAGACGATACCGCGGCTCAATGGCTTGCGGATCAATTTCTATGGCGGTGCGGTATTGATTGACGGCGTTATGATAATCTCCCTGCAATTCATAAATGCTGCCGATGTTTAAAATAGCTTCAATGTTTTGACTATCCACCCGGAGGGCGTTTTCGTAGCATTTCTTGGCCGAATCGAACATGTCTATGTTTTCGTAGACATGTCCCATATGAATGTAATGTATGGGGTTGTAGGGTTCGAGTTCGGCCATCAGTTGAAAACATTTCAACGCTTCATCATAATTTTTGTTTTCAAGGTGAATCAACCCCCAGGCCGAATAATCATCCGTGGCATTTACATCTTTGACGTTATAATTTTTGTTATTCGTGGCCAATTTGTCAAAATCCGGACAGAGAATTCTTAGATAAAAAAAGACAAATGAAAATAAAGCATTTTAAAGTCAGTTCATTTTCACCCGGCTGTTGGGAGAACCTTCAAATTTTTTAAGGATGATATTTTTTACCTCAAACCAAAGCGATACAGGATCAGCGAAGGACGAACTGACCACTTGAGGGTTGGCTTTCAGAACTTGCGCCGACCAGTAACCGGCCAATTTGTTTTTGTTCTCTGCGTTGGACATCTGGGCCTGTTTCACTGCCTGCGCTGGGATGGACAGCGTCACTTTTTGCTGTCCAATGGTAACTTCCTCATAGATTTCGGCGCTGGAATCTCCGGAATCCGTGGTTTGTTGTTGACTGGGCGCCGCCTCTTCAGGCCGGACCGGTTGGGGTCTTGTCGCCGAAGGGGAAGCTGCCTTTGCCGCGCCTTTCAGGGGGACATAGTTGGCGTTCGATCTGGGTATGGGAACGACATTAGATTGATCGGCGCGTGGAGGAATATTTTCGGCTTGCGGGGGAATAGGCGATACTGTTTCTTTTGAGACAACCAT